>NZ_JBFHDY010000008.1:0-64550 GCF_041584495.1 Zhongshania sp. | reverse complement strand
TTATGTGTCGCATCATGTCCGCTCCGTTTTGCTCAGCCACATATCACGCATGCTGCCATTAGGAGCGACATGCATTGGGTATACGTGCTCGTGGGGATCTACGTGAATATCCATAAACACCAGATCATTTTTACGGGCAAAGGCTTCTTTCATTGCCTCTTCCAAATCGCTTAACTGGGTCACTTTAATGCCAACATGACCATAGGCTTCGGCTAGCTTAATAAAGTCAGGCAGTGAATTTTCGTAAACGCTCTCGGAGTAGCGACCGTCGTATTGCATGTCTTGCCACTGCTTTACCATGCCTAAGTAGCCGTTATACAAGCTAATGATTTTCACCGGTATCTTGTATTGGGCGCAGGTCGACAGCTCTTGAATATTCATCTGAATACTGCCTTCGCCGGTCACGCAGGCAACGTCTGCATCTGGGAACGCCAGCTTGGCACCCATCGCCGCGGGCAAGCCAAAGCCCATGGTGCCGAGACCACCTGAGTTCAACCAGCGGCGCGGCTCATCGAATTTGTAGTACTGGGCGGCAAACATCTGGTGCTGACCAACGTCTGACGCGACGTAAGCCTTACCGTGAGTGACCTTGCACAGGGTTTCAATAACCTGCTGGGGCTTAATAAACGGTGTAGTGATATCGTACTGGGGGCGAACCCACAGGCCGTGGGTGTCACGCCACTCATCGATTTGATTCCACCAGTGTTTAAGCGCTTCTTTGTCTGGCAGCGTTTTATCTGCTGCACGCATTTCGTGAATAACGGCCAGCAAATCGTTCAACACGGAATCGACGGGACCAACAATTGGCACGTCGGCGGCAATGGTTTTAGAGATCGCCGCTGGGTCGATGTCAATATGAACAATTTTGGCACCGGGGCAGAACTTGCCGGTAGTATTGGTGACTCGGTCGTCAAACCGCGCGCCAACCGCCAAAATCACATCGCTGTGATGCATGGCGTTATTGGCTTCATAAAAGCCGTGCATACCCAACATACCAACAAACTGGCGGTCACTCGCAGGATACGCACCCAGCCCCATCAGGGTGTGGGTTACCGGAAAGTTCAATTCCCGCGCCAATACCCGCAATTGCTCAGAGGCATTGCCCTGCACAACACCGCCACCGGCATAAATGATTGGCCGCTTGGCAGACAACAGCAAACTTGCCGCTTTTTTAATCTGCCCAGAGTGCCCCCGGGTGGCTGGCGTGTAAGAACGCAGCTTAACCTTTTTGGGGTAGTTGTATTCAAACTTGTCGTGAGGATTCGTTAAATCCTTAGGCAAATCGACAACCACCGGACCGGGACGACCAGTAGTGGCGATATAGAATGCCTTTTTAATAATTTCAGGAATATCTTCGGTGCGCGTGACCTGAAAACTGTGCTTAACGATCGGCCGAGAGATCCCGACCATATCTGTTTCTTGGAAGGCGTCTTCACCAATTAGGTGCGTGGCGACCTGACCTGACAACACCACCATTGGAATGGAGTCCATATACGCCGTAGCGATACCCGTAATGGCATTGGTAGCACCGGGACCGGAGGTGACCAGCACCACACCGGGCTTACCGGTAGCGCGGGCATAGCCGTCTGCGGCATGCGTGGCCGCTTGTTCGTGACGCACCAGTATGTGCGGCACCTTGCAGCTTTTAAATAAAGCATCGTAAATATGCAGTACGGCGCCACCTGGATAACCAAAGATGAATTCAACACCCTCGTCTTCCATGGCACGTGCGATCATTTCGCCGCCAGATAACAATTCCACTGAAATACCCTCGATTCAGTTTGAATACGCAAAAACTTGTAAAAAAATAGCCCGAGCGACAAGCCCGAAACTCGATTAACAAGAACAAAGATGTCGAAACACATTACCACCGGCCCCAGCCGACACGGCTGAAATCCGGGCGAAACGCCAAAATGCTGCTGAGCAGCGCTTATATGCAACGCGGGATAACGCGGTACGGGCAATCTCGCAACACAGGTCATGTGTCTGCAGAGTGAATGGAACTACTGCTGTAGCCGTGCAACACGATGAGTCGCACTCTGTACTTTGGCCGCAGGTAAGCGGCGCGGAAAACAGCCATTTGCTACCTAAAAGGTAGACCCCGTATTTTTTAACCTATGGCCTCTTATGTCAATACCATATTTCCCGTAAATTCACGGGATCGGCAAGTATTCCGTTCAATTCAGCGCAGTCGGCCACAGAATACACTCGCGATTTTTCTTCCTTGAGTAATATCTGCCATAATCTAGGCAACTTATCTTTACGGCAACGCCCCACTATGAATAAGACACTATTACTCGTAAGCCTATTTAGTACCCTCGCCGTGGTGAGTTTAAGCAGTTATGCGGATAAGAGCGGCTACTACCGTTGGAGCGACGACGAGGGCAAAATCCACTTTACTCAGCAGCCGCCAAATGGCCGGACATCGGTTTTCATTAAAACCTCGAGCGGGATCAGTTTAGACAGCGATGTTAGCAACAGCGAGAGCCGTGTTGAGGTTGCAGACAATGGCGACGAGACGATGCCTGAAAAAATGGAAGTGCTGCCGCCCAAAAACCCAGAGCTGTGCACCAAGGCCAAGGCCAATATGCAGTCGCTTGCCGCCAATGGTGCCCGCATTCGCATCAGCAATGCCGACGGTAGCAGCCGTTTTTTGAATAGCGAAGAAATAAACGAGCAGAAGAATCGCGCCCAAGAGGTCATCGAGATTCACTGCGACTAGCGCACAGCCACCCGCGAGTTATAAGCGCTATGCCTAAGGCCGCAAATCGCAGAACGTAGCGCTGATAAATCCGGCTCTCAGCCAAGCTGTAGAGAAGGGGCGAAACCAGCAGTATCAGCTACGCGACCTCAACACCAAGATTACAGAGGAAGCATGGCGCGAGTGCTAGCCCCAACTCGCAAAGTAGCAACCCGCGTCACGGCCTTAATTAACCGCTGACAAGTCGACAATGGCCTGAGCCTCGAAGTTCGAGGTGACATTGACGCCATTGGAAGCCCAGATCGCTATAGCCTTCTGCACCAGGAACCACCCGTGCAATCGCCGTGTTCATATGCAGCATTTCACCCAGCGTGGTCAAATTTGCCGGTGAGGTAAATTTGCCGGAAGCTCGCTGAGTTTAGACGCGCTTAATGCTAAGACTTAAGGCCTTGAGTAAATCACTGTAAGCGCGGCGCTTTGAACACTATTTTGCCCTCGGCCACCGTCGCCTTGATCACCTGCCCAGCAATAAATTCACCTTTTAATAAACTTTGCGCCAAGGGGTTTTCAAACTGCTGCTGAATCGCCCGTTTTAATGGCCGCGCGCCGTAGACGGGGTCAAAACCAATATCTGCAAGGCGATCTAAAGCGTCCTCACCCACCTCTAAACGCAGCTCCCGCTCCGCCAAACGGCTGTTTAGAATGCCCAGCTGAATACCGGCAATGGCCTGCACTTGGGTGCGATCCAGTGGCTCAAAGACCACCAGCTCATCGATGCGGTTAATAAACTCTGGGCGAAAATGGCCAGACACCACACTGAGTACGGCATCGCGAATTTGCGGGTATTCGCTGCCCGCAACCGTCATTTCTTGAATAACGTCGGAACCGAGGTTAGAGGTCATCACAATCACCGTATTGCGAAAATCGACCGTGCGGCCTTGGCCGTCGGTAAGACGCCCATCATCCAAGACCTGTAGTAATATATTGAACACGTCGGGGTGCGCCTTCTCAACCTCATCTAATAACAACAACGAGTAGGGACGACGGCGCACTGCCTCAGTGAGATAACCGCCCTCTTCATAACCAACATAGCCCGGAGGCGCGCCAATTAAACGCGCCACCGAATGCTTCTCCATAAACTCCGACATATCAATGCGCACCATGGCATCTTCGCTGTCATAGAGGAACATCGATAAAGCTTTACACAGCTCGGTTTTACCAACGCCTGTTGGCCCCAAAAACAAAAAGGAACCATTGGGGCGATTGGGATCACTCAAGCCCGCGCGGCTCCGGCGTACGGCATTTGAGACCGCGTCTACCGCCTCGCTCTGACCAATTACCCGCTGATGCAGCTCATCTTCCATGCGCAGTAGTTTATCCCGCTCGCCTTCCAGCATTTTGCTGACGGGAATCCCGGTCCAGCGCGACACTACTTCGGCGACTTCTTCTTCAGAAACTTTGTTGCGCAGCAATTGCATGGTGCCATGATCCACCGCATCCGCACTGGCTAACTGCTTTTCTAACTCTGGGATTTGGCCGTATTGCAGCTCTGACATACGGGTTAAATCACCAGCGCGGCGCGCCGTTTCCAGCTCAAGCTTGGCCTGTTCTAAATCCACCTTAATTTGCGCAGAACCTTGCAATGCGGCTTTTTCACCCTTCCAGATTTCATTAAGATCAGAAAACTCTTTTTCGACCTTGCCGATGTCGGTATTCAGTATTTCTAGCTGTTTTTTTGCGGCAAGATCATCATCTTTTTTCACAGCCTCGCGCTGAATTTTCAACTGAATCAAACGCCGTTCAAGCTTGTCCATCACCTCTGGTTTGGAGTCAATCTCCATACGAATACGGCTGGCGGCTTCGTCGATTAAATCAATGGCCTTATCAGGCAGCTGCCGGTCGGTAATATAGCGCTGGGATAGTTTAGTGGCAGCGATAATCGCTGAGTCGGTGATGTCCACACCGTGATGGACTTCGTAGCGCTCTTTGAGGCCGCGCAAAATCGCGATCGTGTCTTCTTCGGAGGGTTCTTCCACCAAAACTTTTTGGAAGCGCCGCTCCAGCGCGGCGTCTTTCTCAATAGATTGGCGATACTCATTTAAAGTGGTGGCGCCCACGCAATGTAGTTCACCCCGCGCCAAGGCCGGTTTGAGCATATTGCCCGCGTCCATTGCGCCCTCGGCTTTGCCCGCGCCGACCATGGTGTGCAGTTCGTCTATGAACAGAATGACTCGGCCTTCTTCCTTAGACAGTTCGTTAAGCACCGCTTTTAGGCGCTCCTCAAAATCACCACGGAATTTTGCACCCGCCAACAAGGCGCCCAAATCCAAAGAGAGAACGCGTTTGTTTTTCAGCCCCTCTGGTACTTCGCCATTGATAATGCGTTGCGCCAAGCCTTCAACAATCGCAGTTTTACCCACACCGGGCTCACCTATAAGCACCGGGTTGTTTTTGGTTCTACGCTGTAAAACTTGAATGGTGCGACGAATTTCATCGTCGCGGCCAATAACGGGATCGAGCTTGCCTGACTCGGCCCGCTCAGTTAAATCGATAGTGTATTTGTCCAAAGCTTGGCGCGACTCTTCCGCCGAGGCATCATCGACGGGTTGACCTCCACGCACTTTATCAATCGCAGCATTGAGTGCGCCTTTTTTAACGCCACTGTCAGCAAGGAGCTTAGCGGCTTCGTCGCTGGACTCCAACACTGCCAACAACACTAATTCACTGGAAATATAACTGTCTTTACGCTGCTGCGAGAGCTTGTCAGTGACATTAAAAATGCGCGCCAACGCCGGTGATATGTGTACATCGCCACCAGCGCCCTGCACTGTCGGCATGCGTTCCAGCGCCGCCGCAATACTCTGCTCCAAAACGGGAACATTCGCACCTGCTTGACTTAGCAAAGGTTTGGCGCTTCCCCCCTGCTGCTTAAGCAAGGCACTGAGTAAATGCACGGCTTCAATGTATTGATGGTCTTTGCCCAGTGCCAGCGACTGAGCATCTGCAAGCGCAGTTTGCAAAGAAGTAGTAAAACGATCTATTCGCATTTTAAGCTCTCCGACAACAGTGACGAGAAGGCAAAGCCCTCATTAACCATGATGTATAAATGGGGGAGCAGAGAGCATATTTCAAGATGGCTACGGGTAATCCCCTAGTTTCGGAGCCTAAGACTTGATGTAAATCAGGCTTAACTGGCGGCCAGTGACGCCGTCGCGACGAAAGGAATAAAACGCGTCTGTTTCGGCAAAGGTGCAGCGTTGCGCGCCACCCACCCAGCCCACGCCGAGGGCGAGTAATTGCGCCTTGGTCAATGCGTACAGGTCGGCATGATAATGGCCAGCCTTGTTGGCTACGGGACAAAACCCGGCATGAATCTCCGCCGGTGCTGGCCCAGCAAACCCGGTTTGAAATGCCTGATAGACCTCGCCACCCACTTCAAAGTGAGCTTGGGATATGGCCGGGCCAATCCACGCCAGTAGTTCCGAGCTTGGACAATGAAAAGCGCTTACGGTATTTGCCAAAACCCCCGCGCAAAGCCCTCGCCAACCGGCGTGAGCCGCGGCGACCTGACTGCCGTCGCGGCGGCAAAACAACACCGGCACGCAATCGGCGGTTAACACCCCACAGCCTAAGCCAGGGCGGCGAGTAATACTGGCGTCCGCGTTCACTGCGCCTAGCGGCGATTGCGATGGTAGGGTGGCGACGTCGATGCCATGCACCTGATTCAGCCAGCCTATACGGTCTAAACCTTGGCATTGCGCGACTAACTGACGACGATTTTCCGCCACCGCCGCCGGGCTATCTGCAACGTGATCGCCAAAATTAAAGCCTTCATACGGCCCCGTACTCGCGCCCTTAAAACCCGCGAAACCACTTCGGGTGGTCGACAGCGCAACCACCGATTCTGGCGCAGGCCAATCCGGCCTAAGCCACACTCAGCGTACATCCTCGGTAGACAGTACCGCCAACAAGCCCTTCATATCTTCTGGCAGCGGCACTTCCCAAGACATGGTGTCACCGGAAATGGGGTGCTCTAGCTCTAAACGACGCGCGTGCAGCGCCTGACGACCAAAGCCGCGCAACTGGGTAATCAACACCTCACTGGCGCCCTTGGGCAAGCGCGGGCGCCCAGCGTAGAGCGGATCACCAATTAGGGGGTATTTAATATGCGCCATGTGCACCCGGATTTGGTGGGTTCGGCCAGTTTCAAGGAAACAGCGAATATGGGTGTGATTTAAAAACCGTCGGGTAACACGATAATGGGTAATTGCTTCTTTACCACCAATTTGGCTCACCGCCATTTTAGTGCGCTGACGCGGGTGCCGGCCCATCGGTTCATCTACCGTGCCGCCACCGGTCATAGTGCCGAAGACCACGGCATCGTATTCCCGGTGCACTTCTCGCGCCTGAAGCTGGGCGACAAGGCTGGTATGCGCCTCTAGCGTTTTAGCGGCGATCATCAGCCCGGTCGTATCGCGGTCGAGACGATGAACAATACCCGCGCGCGGGACGGCAGCGATGTCGGGGAAGTGATTTAGCAGTGCATTTAATAATGTGCCATCGGGATTACCGGCACCGGGGTGCACCACTAAACCTGCGGGTTTATTTATCACCATGACATGTTCGTCTTCATAAACGATATCAAGCTCAATTTTTTCGGCTTCCCAGCGTACTTCCGACTGCAATTCGGCGTGCAATGCCAGCTTATCGTCCTCGTAAACTTTGTCGCGAGTACGCTGAACCTCACCGTTGACGGTGAGCTCGCCGCTTTTTATCCAGGTCTGGAGGCGCGAGCGCGAGTACTCTGGGAACAACTGGGCGGCCACTTGGTCAAAACGGTCGCCATTGAAGCCTGCAGGAACAATTTCCTGTCGTTCTATAATTTCGGTCATAGCTGATTCTTTATACCATCTGCGTGCTGTGTTTAAATAGCAGGCCCTTGCTACGGTAGGGGGTCATCGGGGATATTCCGCTATTTGGAAAAATTACATGAAAGCTGTCGTTAAGGTCTTTGCACTTCTCTTTATAAGCATATTGGTTGCTGGCTGTGCCAGCGGCCCAGATCGGCCCGAAATGTCGGAGCGAGAAATCTACGAAGCTGCGCAAGGCTACCTGAAAAGCCAAAACTTTTCATTGGCCGTGGACAATTTACAGCTCTTAGAAAGCCGCTACCCCTTCGGCCCATACGCCGAACAAGCCCAGCTAGAGATTATTTACGCCTACTATCGCGGTGGCGACAACGAGGCGGCAGTGGCTGCGGCCGATCGCTTTGTGCGTCTGCACCCCCAACACCCGAAAGTGGACTACGCCTATTATATGCGTGGACTCGCCAACTACACCGAAGGTGAAGGCTTTTTGGAGCGGTTTATCCCCACGGATATGACGCAACGCGATCCGGGCTCAACTATTCAGTCGTTTGACGACTTCCGTCAGCTACTGCAACGCTTCCCAGACAGTGAATACGCCCCCGACGCCAAAGCGCGTATGGTGCAGCTGCGTAACCGCCTGGCCCGCTACGAAATTAATGTCGCCAACTACTACTTCAAGCGCAAGGCCTACCTTGCCGCCGCCAACCGTGGCCGCTACGTAATTGAAAATCTGCCGCAAACCCCTGCAATTCCAGACGCGTTAGCGGTTATGGTACAGGCATACTTACTGCTGGAAATGAATGATTTAGCTGACCAGTCACTGATGGTACTGCGCAAAAATTACCCAAACCACCCCTCGCTAGACGAAAATGGCAACTTTGTTAGCCAAGTCGGCATAGATCAAGAGGGCTCGCTCCTCAATAAAGCGACCCTGGGCTTGCTGGACCGCTATGAGCCACCAAAGTTCGATAATCGGGAAGAGACGGATTGAGGGAAAGTCAGACGCCTGACGGGAGATAGGAGACGTCTTTATTCGCTGCGCTCATATGGATACCTGCCTACGCAGGTATGACTCGACAAGTAAAATACCCAGTGAAGCTACAGCGTCGCCCCTGCGGAGGCAGGGGCCCATCCCAGCAACGAAGTGGCTTACGTTAAAATGGTCAAATTAACAATCACAGTGAAAACTTAGGCTCTGTTTCGCGTTTGCGTCTCCCATCTCCCGTCCAGCATTCCCGCTTTGCTCATATAGATAGCAGCCTACGCAGACATGACTTGGGGGTTAGGCCTCCCTAATATACATTAGTCACTCCTGCGGAGGCCGAGCACCGTCCCTGCGGAGGCAGGGATACATTTATCTACGAAGCAGGTATTGCGCGGTGGTTGGCCGTAGCATGGCGCCAAGACCGGTTTTGAGTTCAGCATCCAGCGAATCACCCAGCCGTCGCCGCCACATACTCTGCCAGCTTCGCCTCAGCCTCGTCGCCAAACAAAATATCACAGGCTTCGCGCAGGCCAGGTGCGTTGATAATGTCTTCTCTACGCACAACTAGGGCTATTTTTGAGCGACGGCGCAGGAAGTCGTCTAGCTTGGTAATCATTTCTCGTCGCGCCGCGTGCTCGATCTCACAGCGCAGGTATTCAGCATTTTCGATGAGTAGTTCCGCGCTGCTGGGGTCTTCGCGAATCATCTCAAGCATTTCAATGGCACTGCGGCCGTAGCGCCGCCACAGGCGCTGAGTCAGTGGCTCTGAAGAACTGGGGTTGGTTAAAGCGTCTAAATTCATTAGCATGGCTTGATGCAGGTATTCCCGCTTTACGCTGCGCCCCGGTTCCCCGTACCAGCGCTTATTGGCGTAAGGCACCTTTATCCCTAGGTCTGCCACTAATTCAGCAACTTCATCACCAACGTTTATACAGTCAGTGAGCTTGCCGCCAAATATACTGAGGTGTTGATCTTCCTTGTCGACATCAATAGCGTGTTTACGAGACAGCTTCACCCAATCGGCTACACCGTCTTCGCCGTTAAGTGCCAACGGTCGCACACCACAGCGCTCAGAAATAATATCGGCGAGGGTCAGCGACTTTTCCAGATTAAGCAGGGCGTTAACATTGTCCAAAACAAAATGCCGATCTGCGTCGGTCACAACAACTTCGGGGCTCTCAACTTGGGTATCGGTGGTGCCGATGCATGTTTTAGGTCCCATAGGAATAATAAAAAACAAGCGCCCATCGCTCGCAAAAAAGGTCAGTATGCGCTGACTCTCGGTGATGCGATCAACAATCAAGTGAATGCCTTTTGAGAATAAATGACGGTGCGCAGTGCGCTGTCCGCTCAGCTGATTATGTTTGTCGACATAGGGGCCACAGGCGTTTATCAGCACCTTAGTGCGAACAGAAAATTGCTCGTCACTGATATTATCTCGCACTTGGCAGTGCCAAACGCCGTCGCGCCGCTCAGCGCCCAGCGACTCAACGTAGTTCGCAACAATGCCGCCGTAATTGAGGCTAGTGCGCACAAAATTAAACACAAACCGCGCGTCATTGTCGTAAAGATAACAATCTGAGTATTCAAAACCGCCTTCGGCATTACTGGCATCGATCACCGTCTCGGCATTCGCCAGTGCTTTTCGGCTCATATAGCGCGGCGCGCGAGTCACAAAGCGACCAAAGAGCCAATACACTATCGTACCCAAGTAAACTAAAAACGCCGGAAAGCGAAAGCCTTTTTGAATAGTGGTGAGAAAACGAATTTCTTTAACCGTTGAAGGGTAGCTGCGCATCAGGTGATTGCGGCTGCGACAGAGCTTATTAACCAGAAAGTATTCGTGATTTTCTAAGTATTTAATGCCGCCCCACGCCAGATTCGACGAGTTAGAGCTGGTTAAACCCGCAAAGTCGCCTCGATCAATTAGCGCAACTTTCACCCCTTTGGCGGCCAGCGCGGCAGCCGACACTGCGCCATTGATTCCGCCACCAAGAATCAGAACATCGAAAGTCCCGCCCCGGAGCTTTCGTACATTGCTTGCCCGTAATTCCATGCTGCCCTAAGTCCGTTCACAAAATAAGAAGATATCGGGCGGCGCTAACCGCCGCCGGCCACTAGACCAACATGAGCGCGACTTAATCGCCGATGGGCCACTTCTGGGTAATCGGGTAGCGACGGTCGCGGCCAAAGCCACGCTCGGTAATACGCGTGCCTATTGGTGCCTGACGGCGTTTGTATTCATTGATATCGATTAAGCGCAAAATGCGGTAGACCATTTCGCGTTCAAAACCCGCCGCAATAATGGTCTCCGCACTCTCATCGTGCTCAATATAGCGTTCAATGACCTGATCGAGAATTTCGTAAGGCGGCAGACTGTCTTCATCTTTCTGGTCTGGTGCCAGCTCTGCAGACGGCGGCCGATCAATAACCCGCTGCGGAATTGCTGGCGAAAGGCTATTGCGGTAGCGGGCCAGTTCAAACACCCGAATTTTGGATACGTCTTTAAGTACATCAAAGCCGCCCGCCATATCGCCATATAAGGTGGAGTAGCCCACCGCCACTTCGCTCTTATTACCGGTAGTGAGTACCAGCGAACCCTTTTTGTTTGAGATCGCCATCAGCAGGACACCACGACAACGCGCCTGTAAATTTTCTTCGGTTTTGTCTGCACTTAAGCCGTCAAATTCGTCGCTCAGTGCGAGCATAAAGGCATCGTAGACCGACTCGATAGAGATCACCTGATAACGTACTTTGAGAATTGCTGCCTGGGCCTGAGCGTCTTCCATGCTCATTGACGCGGTATAGCGAAAAGGCATCATAACCGCTTCTACCCGATCTGCGCCTAAGGCATCCACCGCGATAGCCAAGGTGACCGCCGAATCGATACCCCCAGACAAGCCCAAAACCACACTCTTAAAGCCATTTTTATTCACGTAATCCCGCACACCTAGCACCAAGGTCTCGTAAATATCCTCAAGTACTGGGCGTAGATCGCTGACTTCACCTTGGTCAAAGCGCAGGCGGCGACCATCCCAGTTGGCGGTAACGCAATTAAGATACTCAATATAAGCCGGGCTGCGGGCAATCAATTCGCCCTCGGCCGAGACGACCATAGACGCGCCATCAAAGACCAACTCGTCCTGACCACCCACCAAATTGCAGTACACCACTGGCATACCGCCCTGCCACGCGCGCTGAGCCAACAGCGCCTCGCGCTCAATTTGCTTGCCGGCATGGAATGGCGAGGCGCTCAAGTTAAGCATTAATTTTGCGCCTTCGGCTTTGGCACCCGTGGTGGGGGCATCCTCCCAAACGTCTTCACAAATGCTGATCGCGGTGGGCACGCCGAAGATATCCATCACTAAGGTGTGCTTACCCTCTTTAAAATAGCGCTTTTCATCAAAAACCCGATAGTTTGGCAGGCACTGCTTATGGTATTCATTAACCAATTTACCGCCAAAAAACACGCCGGCGGCATTGTATAAACTACCGTCCAAAGACCGCGGATACCCCACTACAACATAGCAGCGGGGGGATTGGCTGGCAATTTTATGCAGCGCCCGCTCAATACGATGAACAAGGCTCTCGCGCAGCAGTAAATCCTCCGGCGGATAACCCGTAACAACGAGCTCGGGAAACAAGATTAACTGCGGGTCGTGACGAGAAACCGCCGTTTCAATAGTGGCAATAATTTTCTTGGTGTTGCCTTCGATGTCCCCTACAACGGGGTTGATCTGAGCAAGCACAATACGCAGTGAAGTCATTAAACGGTTTCCATCTACAAAACGGGGCTAAATTCGGCCTCTTCGAGGCAGGCCGTCCTCAACACTCAATTGGAATGCAATATTCTATCAAATAAGCGGGAGTGCATCCCCCACTATGGACGTATAAACTGAGACCGGAATTAGGGCGCCGCGACGCCCTACCAATTCCGCCGGGGTATTAGCATCGGTGTCGAGTGCCCCTAACATAGGTATATTATGACCATCGCCCAAGATCATATCCAGCAACGCGCAATCATGCGCGTATACGGCGCCTACCGCTTTGCGCTGGCTAGCGCCTTATTCGTGGCCTTAATGTTTGGCCCCGCTAAGTCGACCTTGGGCACCAGTGCACCCCAGCTATTTGCCGGTATTGCCTCGGCATATGCCATTTTTTCCCTAAGCTTATTATTGCGCCACTACTTAATCAAAGGCCACTACACCCCCACCCAGCTGTTTTTTGAGTTTTTTATCGATATTGGCGCGATCATGTTCATGAGCTATTGCTCAGGTAGCACTGACTCCGGACTCCCCTTGCTGCTCATCGTGTCAATCAGCGCCGCCAGTATCACCTTGCCCAGTCAACTCAGCTTAGCGATTGCCGCATTGGCAACCATCTCCGCACTTAGCGAAGTCGCGGCCCACACCCTCTATGAGCGAGTTGGCACCCAACAGTTTATTGTCGCCGGCATTACCGGCATGGCGTATTTCTCAGCCGCCATTGCCATCCGCTATCTCAGTGCGCGCATTGTCAAAACCCAGCAATTAGCAGAAAGGCGGCGCACCGACATCGAAACGCTCTCGGCAATCAACCAACGAATTGTGCAGCGCATGCAAACTGGCATCATCGTGATGTCACGCACCGGGCAAATTAAGCTCATAAATGACGCTGCTCAAGAATTATTAGATATTCGCCCAGCCAGTGGCGATCAAGATCAATACGCCCCCGCCGTACTCATTGAAATGACCAAGAACGCGATTAATGATTCGCAAATTATCAGTGCGGGGCCGCGCCGACTAGATCTACACGTAAACATGACTAACCTAGAGGCCCACAATCACAGTGACTGCCTGCTATACATTGAAAACATCAGTAAAATCACCCAGCGGGCACAAAACCTGAAACTAGCATCGCTGGGACGCTTCACCGCCAGTATCGCCCATGAAATTCGCAACCCCCTGAGCGCCATCAGTCATGCCGCGCAACTGCTCGCCGAAAGCCCAAACCTCGACGATAGCGACACCCGATTCGCCGAAATCATCCAAAATCATGCCATGAGAATGAATGACATTATTAAAAACATTCTTGAGCTTTCACGGGGCCGAACGCCGCAACCGGAGCGCTTCGCACTCGGCAACTGGCTGCAGACATTTAACGCTGATTGGCGGCCAACCGAACACAGCCAGTACAGTATTACTGTCGAAGTACTCGGTGAGACAGACATTGTCAATGTTGACCGCAGCCAGCTCAGCCAGATCATCTCTAACATTGCCGACAACGCAGTTCGGCACGGCGCGGCAAAACATGGCCGCGCGGCGTTAATTTTTCGTTGCAGTACTTTAGCCCGCTCTGGCGCCGTTATTTTGGATATCATTGACAATGGCAACGGCATTAAGCCTGAAGATGTAGATAAAATATTTGAGCCCTTTTTCACCACCCAGGCCCAGGGCAATGGCTTAGGGCTCTATTTGTGCCGGGAGCTGTGTTTGGCCAACCAAATTCATATTTATTATCGGCGCACCGCAGATCAGCAAAGTTGTTTTCGCTTACAATTCTCCCACCCTGATCGCGGCACCTTGCCGGACTAATTATTGTAGTATTATTGAGAGTGCAATTTGAAAGAGCGAACGAATATGCAGCAGTCCGTACTCATTATTGACGACGAACCAGATATTCGAGAATTACTCGAGATCACGATCAGTCGCATGGGCTTACATACGATTGCGGTAGGTAATGTTCGCGATGCGATTCAAGCCCTAAACCAAAATGAAAATATCAATCTCTGCTTAACTGACATTAAGCTCCCTGACGGTTCCGGGCTGGAAATTGTTCGTTACATTCAGCAACATACCATGTGTACTGCCGTGGCGGTACTCACCGCCTACGGCAGTACCGAGCTGGCAGTAGAAGCCTTAAAAGCGGGTGCCTTCGACTTTATTAACAAGCCCGTCTCGGTTGAGCAGCTGCGCAGCCTAGTCAAAACCGCTTTGAAATTAGACCGCCGCGAAACCCAAGTCGACGGCAGCAGCAACACCCGCTTGCTCGGCGAAACCCAAAGCATTGTCAATTTACGGGAGCAAATTTTAAAACTTTCTCGAAGTCAGGCGCCAGTTTACATCAGCGGTGAATCCGGTAGTGGTAAAGAGGTAGTCGCCCGCCTCATTCACGCAAATGGGCCGCGCAGCGACGCCCCCTTTGTACCGGTTAACTGCGGCGCCATTCCCAGCGAGTTAGTTGAGAGCGAATTTTTTGGTCATAGCAAGGGCAGTTTTACCGGCGCCTACGATCACAAAGAGGGTTTGTTTGAAGCGGCCAACGGCGGCACACTATTCCTCGACGAAGTCGCTGACCTCCCGCTGAATATGCAGGTTAAATTATTACGCGCCATCCAAGAAAAGGCGGTGCGCCGTATTGGTTCTACCCAAGAAATCCAGGTTGATGTGCGCATTCTTAGCGCCACTCACAGAGACCTTGCCAAGGCTGTAGCCGCCGAACACTTTCGCAGTGATTTGTTTTATCGTATTAATGTTATTGAAGTGCAAGTACCCAGCCTGCGGGATCGTGCCAGCGACATTCCCCTGCTTGCTAAATTCCTGTTAGAAAAAATTGGTCGTGAGTGGGGCGTCACCCCGCCGACCCTGGACAAGTCGGCATTAGCAAGCCTGTGCCTATACAGCTTTCCGGGTAATGTGCGCGAATTAGAAAATATTATCGAGCGCGCCGCTACCCTTTGCGAAAACAATACCATTACCGCCAGCGACTTATCGCTACCAAGTATTGCCCCCCAAGCGCTCAGCAACGCGTCCGCACCCGATCAAGGTAACCACTTTGCCGCCGCCAGCGGACAACTCGAGGCGTATATTGCCAGTATTGAAAAAGAGATCATTGCCGACGCCCTCGAAGCCAATCGCTGGAATAAAACCGAGTCAGCCAAAAACCTCGGGCTCACCTTTCGGCAATTTCGTTACAAGCTTAAAAAGTATCAACTCGATGAGAAGGGCTAAAACCGCCTCTTAGGAGCGGCAAGATAGCGTTTCTTGCCGCAGAGGCTACTCATTACTTATAGAAATAATACATACGCTTGCGACCGCTGCTTATCACCTTGCCGTTACTGGGCTTATAAATAGAATCGCCGTCGCCGCCCATAATAAAGAAGCGGATTTCGTCGTTCAAATTAACAAGACCGGAGATCGGGCTAGGCGGCAAACCGCCACCACTGTACTCCGTATGGGTGCGACTGCCAGTGAACAGATCAACTTTGTAAGCAAAAGCGCGGCCTAATCCACTTTTGCAGCTAGTGGAATCAGTTCGGGTATCTGGCTGATTTGTCGCAAAATACACGGTACCCGCTTCGGTCAGCGGTGCGTTAACACCTTTTTCACCCTCTGCCAGATCAAAATAATAGCCTTTGTAGTTTGTATCGCGGCCGTCAAAGACATAGCGTTTAGTATTTGTGCTCGAACAAGCAACAGCCGCATTATCGGTAGCTGAGGCCTCGTAGCCGCCATTAACTGAATCAAAGCAATTGGCACTGACATCTGATTGATTCAGCAAATCACCATTGGCGATCGCAGTGGTACTACCCATCGACGAACCAGTATTGCGATCTATCAGCATATAGAAGCGGTTTTGCACGTTCTGCGCCGTTCCCGCTGTTGTTGAACTGGTATATAAGGGGTGTTCACGGTCACCGCTAACGGCAACCACCAAATCGTGATGACGGGTGGGAATGATATCCACGCCATACAAGAACTTGCGCTTACCGTTGCCCGAACTGGCTAATTCGGCAAATTTACTGATCGCAATTTCCGAGACAGCCACACTATTACCGGTAGCGGTATAGGAATCGGATTTATCTAAATCAATGCGCCAAATATTGCCGCCGACATCACTCGCATACAGCCGGTCGGTATAGCCATCGCCGCGCCGATCTAGGAGGGTAATATCAGCAGCGAAAGCACTAGTAAGACCCGTATTAGCATCACACGACCCTGCAACACCCTCAGTAGTCACGCTCGCGTAATGACTGCTGCCAATACCTGCACAGCTATACAGCGACGCCCAGATAATCTTACCGGTGATACCGTCGAGAATAACTACTCCGCGCCCCATGGTGTCTGCTGCAACGACCGGATCGGCATCTTGCTCTGGAGAGTAACCGGCACCAAAAATCAAGACCGGGCGATCGCGACCACCTATTTTCGTTACCTTGGGCTGCGACCAGGTATAGCCAAGCTCATTAATAATCGTGTTATCCAGCTTCCACATTAACGACGGGGCAAAGGGGTTGCTCACATTCATGGCATACATGAATCGGCCGCCACGACGAGAGCTCAAATACAAGTATCTATCACCCGAGGTTGCACTTGTGTCCCTATCGTCTTGAAAAAACGTGGTAGTGCCATCAAAGAAATATTTACGTCGCTCCGCGGCTGAGCTTTCGGGGGTATCGGGAAAGCGGATTGCCGGATCGTCGCGAAATAAGCGGGGAAATTGATCTAAAAAATCCTTAGCAACAAAACTCCACAGCTCGCCGCCAGGACGAACTGACACCCCCGCACCATTGCTCATTACCGCCGTTTGATTACCGTTAATCGCGCGGAAATGGCCATCATTAGCGCCGTAGTAAACCACCACGCCAGTACCACTGCCGTAGTTTACCACTGCAGGTCTGGAGTGCAGAACGTCGCCATGTACTGAACCGCGAATAGAAATAGGGCAATTGGAATCTCGGGAGCCCTGCGGGCACGGGCCTGTCATGGCCTCATTACCAGCAATATCATCGCCACGAACCCAGTTAATTAAATTTTCTGCCGTTAAGGTATCGCCACTAGTGCCACAGTTTACTGACGCTGCCGACGTAAATACCCACGTCTCCAACCTCCCTGTGAAATTATCGCTATCAACGTAGGTTCCATCACTCAGCACCACCGAACCGGTGACACCAGCACTGTTATACACTCCGGCGGTGTCCCCAGTGATTTGGCAGTCATCTAAGGTTTTTTGAGCATTTGTTGTGCCTGATGATATGCCGTGGCCACTCTGATTAACTTTAATCAACTTACTTACTTTAGTAATGGGCTTGCCGGTAAAAGTAAAATCTCCTTCAATTTTATTACTACCCGAAAACTCCAAAGTAAAGCTATCAGCACCGCTAGCAGTAAGACTACAGGGGCTTGAACTACAGCTTGCGCCACCTGGGATATCGCTATCGAGTAAAACCCCATCATTGCTTGTGTCAAAATCAAAGGCACTGCCATTGGTCATTACAATATCGGTTAAGTTATATACACAACTTGAGGTACCCTTATCTTTAGTACATGAAACACTACCATTTACAGTACCTCGTGCACCCGCAATAATAGACGAGCTACTGTTGCTACTCGACGCGGACAACTGCGTAGTAAAATAGTCTGTTAAAGCAGAATTACTGGTATCGAAATTTACCAAGCCACTCGCGCCGCAACTCCCTGAGGGGCATTTATTAGTGTACACCCGCCTCGCACCACTATTTGTTAAATAATCTACCCGCAGCATTTGTGCTGCACCGCCCTTCTGGACTAAATCACCGTCGGGTGCATCCAGTGATCCGCCATCACCTTCGGGACTATTATTCCAAAAGCCCTCCGGCGATACTGGCCAATCCTCCGAATTACTTGGCGTATTCGTAGTCCAAAAACTTAATGCATCATCAACTAAGCCACCCGTTACCGAGTTAACAATAGAATTGGAGCCGGTAGTGGTGTCATCAGCATCAGTCAATACAATCGAACCGGCGTCATTTACACCAAACTGGAACTGTTTAACATTACCGACCCAACGTGGGCCGCCGGAGGGGTCTGGGCGAAACATGGCGATGTAAATTTGGTTTTCATAGGTGCCCTGAGTGTTAGCGCTAACTGGCAATGTCGCTGAAGAAAAGACGCTGTTTACATCTTGGACTTCGTCAAAAATTTCCAACAATATACTAGTCAAGGCATCCGCTTCGGTGCTCTTTACGAGGAAGGAGTCACCACCACCAACTGCAGCCATATCCTGATAGAAGGCTATTTCATCTGCGGTTTGACTAACGAAATCCTCACCATAAACCGCGATTGTATAGGTTGTAACATTACGGTCAGATTGACTACTCGCATCAACATCGGCGTAGCGCATAAACCGCGCCCATTCGTCGCCCCAATACTTATCCGCAGGGCTTAAATTAAAACCATTGCCATTGCGAATGGTGGCAAACTCATCATATTTATTACTGCCCGGGCTGTAAAATTTTGCTATTTCATTTTCCAGTACGGTGCCGGGGTTATCATTACCATCTTTAACACTGGCATTGGATGCGACTGCATTGCCGATGTAAATCATAACCGCATTACTGCAGTTAGTTGAAGAACTTGCCAAAGTAGAATAATTCACTCCCGAGCAGGAATCTGGCAAACCGTTTAACGCGGCCCAAACTTCTGCAACAGTTTCACCTAATTTACTTTGGTTCCCAGGAACCGCAGTTAAACCCTTCATTGTATTTATAAAGCTATCAAGCCCCGCGACGTCTAAAACACGGGGTTCTACCATCAAATAACCGCAACTGCCCCCACCCACACCAGTTTGGTTATCATTAAACGTCATCAAACCGACGTTTAAGGTGCCATGCAAGTTCGGATTATTTCGAATAGTTTGCAATGCATTTACGATCGCACACTGTTCCATTCCGCCGACGGTTGTTGCGCCTAAAGAAGGCGCTTCTGAGGTAGCATTTCCATTACTGTCAATATATCTACAATTATGTACGGCATTGGCGCTGATATTGGCGCTGGTATGCCAAGTCAACATTACTGTAGCAGGATCTACCGAGGCACTGCTGCCGACAAACAAATCAATGTCTTCAGCCATTAATGTTGCCGAAGCTAGCGCGCAGCCAAGTGCGGCCAGGGTATTTTTACACCATTTTATCGGCTTTATATTCATGATAAATCAACTCCAAAACGCGCTGAATGTGGCTTGTCGCTTAACGGCATGTTGTACCCTCACCCGCTCGTAAATAGACGCCCTGATGCATTTCTAGTGCGGCACCCGTCACCGAGTCATTTACCCTAGCAAGCGTGTCCCAGGTCATTTTTACGCAACCAGACTTATTTATTGCTGCGGTGCCGGTGGTATCGCTAAAAATATTGCCACCGACCACTTGCACTGACTTAAAGCAATCACGATCTTTGACATTACGCTCATTCAATTCCGAGCGCATTACCGGTGCCGACCGCAAACAGGTTGGCGGCGGCACTGTGCCCGCCATATCGACAAGTCCGTCACCATTAAAATCGATATCAATAACACTTGGCCCAACAGGTAAAGGAAGTGCGAAATTATTTGGATTACTGACGTAGGTTTCCAGCGCGTGGCGAGCAGCTAATTTCGCCTCCATGCGATATTGCTGATTACCGGCTATTTTGAAATTGATATTACTGCCACCGATCATGCTCACGACGATCACGCTGAATACCCCGAGCATTATTAGCACCACGATCAGCACGACACCGCGCTGGGCTTTATCGCTAGCGATTGTGTTATTCACCTTCACGCACTCCCCCAACATTGGGCACACTAATCACCGAGGAGTAGACTTGGCGCTTATACCCATCACTAAAAGGCCCGCTGCGGCTGCCTCGCCCCATATCGTAGGTTTTAGCGGCATCGCCGCCACCGGCGGTTGCCCCCCGCACCAGCAAATGCACTCTTACTGAAACAACATTTGCCCAATTCTTCCAATCGTCCACTTCCCAAGTGCCTGCGCACGCTGTCGGCGCCGTATCTACGCGAGGGTCGTTGACGTAACAATCTGGACTGCCGTTTAAATCTAGATCCATGCCATAGGAAAAATGAATATCTTCTACGCCAGCCACCAACGCCTTGGTGCTCAGAACGCCGCCGCTGAATTCGTGCATTTTTAACGTCGGCCTTCCATCACCGTTCCCACCACCACTGCAGTCTTCACAGGGACTAATAAAATAACTGCGCACTACATAGGGCCAAGCAACCGCCAAGGTACTACAGTCTTTAACTTGTAAGCTTAAGTCGTTTTTGGCAGCAGACAACACAAAGGGCAAGCCCGCGTCACAATCTGCAATTTGTAAATAAGGAATATTGGTGCTGGTAATAGTACTGACATCAATATGCGTGGGCTCGACACGATGCACAACCAAGGCTTCAGAATCGCTCACCGCCTCAGTTGCAAAGCAGCTTGGCAAGGTGCTCGTTGCCGGGTAGCCCACCAGGGGCGCAGGCATCTGTAACGGCGACGCAGCAAAGCCAAGATCAGATAGATTGGTGGCATTAGCGCAGGGGTCTGGCAGCGTATACGTCGCCACGCCCACGCCAGGATGATACATGCCGTAAAACCCGGCCAACGCAATATCCTCGCTCAATAACTGCAGCGCATAACGACCATTTTCAATTTGATCTGAGGTATTGGCTAAGGCGGAGCGTGTTGAACTCACCGACGCCATAAGGCTAATAATGCCCAGCAACATAAAAGCGCCTAAACCAAGCGAAATCAAGATTTCAACTAAGGACATGCCCTGCTGTTTAGCCAGTAGCCTGGCGCGTTTCGCCATCATGACAGCCACCCTATACGCACAATAGAACTCACTATTCGTCGTTGTTTTTCATCACCAAAAGCATTAAGACCACAGGTATTATCGGCGGGCGGGGCCACCGTTTTATTCATGCCCTGCCACGCGACGGTGATGCGGTAGGTACGCTCGGCGGCACTCACTTGCACAATGCAGCCCCTGGCGCCAACCATTGCGCCACTGTTATTACTGCCCGATTGCTCAGACACACCATTCAAGGCATTATTCCATGCCGTAAGATCGGCGGTGACCATGGCTTTTTCTGTCGCAGAGCCACTGGTGCAATCGGTAAACGTCGACACACCATAGCCTAACGTGGCCCCCGTGCTTCCGTAGGAATAGCACTCGACCACCCCGCGATTCGCGTTCAGTCGGTCGGTCATATCTTGCAGTAAGTTCAGTGCCTGTAAGCGCTGATAGGCCTCGACCTCTTGCTGAACGGTACGCACCATTAAACCCGCGGCACCCATTACCCCTACCAATAGCACCACCAGCGCCACCAGCACCTCGATAAGCGTAAAACCACGCGCCTTACGCACTGCCGCTACGCTATTCATTAACAGTTCCCCGGTTCACTGCTGGGCTTACCGCTTAAGGAAATCGACACACATTTGCTGCGACTCGCGGTTCCCGAGCTGGGTGCTAAGGTAAATTCGGCGGCGACACTGGCGCGGCCGTTGCTGCCATAAACAACGCTTGTTACCCCACTGCTCACCGTAATTCCGCCAACACCATCGATCGTCCGCAATACCGTAGTTCCGGCGCTAACTGTCCAGCCATTGGACCAGCCACCGGCCGCTTGCGCTACCGTTACGTCAGTATTTCGGGTTACCGCTTCACTACGCGCTAAATTTATTGCACCAATTAAATCATTGCTGGCGCTGCGTAGCCGCTGATTCTCCATAAAAACATTAAAGGACGGCGCGGCAATCGATGCCAATATCGCAACAATTGCCAAGGTGACCATTAGCTCGAGCAGTGTATAACCGCGCTTTAAATTCAATTCCAGCATCGGCTTGCTCCGCTGGCGTGACCTTTCTCACCCTGACTATTTAAGGTCAGGGTGCCACAGCTATCGCCGCTTTGTGCGCCGCTCGATTTAGGTGTCGCAGTGATGGTGTAACTCGGCGGCGCAGTTGTGTTATCGCCCGCCGTCGTAACGGAGTAATTAGTGGAAACTTCGCTAGGCGGGGTTGCGCCTAGCGCCGTCATATCTGCAGCGTAAGCGCGGGCATCTAGAAAGCGGCGCTCTTGCAAACTCGCTACTTCCAGGAGGTAACTCGTTGCCGCCGAACGATTCGCGCGCTCAACATAATCGCGATAAGAAGGCATGGCAATCATCGAAATGATCGCAATAATCGCGACGGTGACCATTAGCTCAATCAACGTGAAGCCGCGTTGCCGGGCAGAAACATTCATGAGAAAAAGCATCCTGTAAATTGGGCATTTACAGGCTAAACCGCCGCCAGCGCAATGTCAGGCTGATTCCGACAACTGGTCGATTTTCAACGACCAGCGGCAGGCAGCAAGGCTATTTTGTGTCGTTAGGTGGAATAGCGCTGGCAGAGAAGCTCTGCTTAGCGCCGCCAGCAGTCGGCAACCGTTTTACTCGAACCAGATGGCTTATCCAGTAAGGCCAATTGCCCAGTTTCATTTAACGTAAAGTTACCGCAGGCGTCACCCACCATGGGGCCGCTGCGGGTTGCCTTAAGGGTAAAGGTATTATTCGCGGCAGCGGTTGCGGCTATAGTGTAAAACGCCGTACCACTGTCGGGCACCCTAGCCACAAAAACAGCCGGAAGCGTGGTGCCCCCAGAGGCTGTTGTATAGCGGCCATTGGCCGAGTAATAGCGCTCTAGGGCCTGAGCACTGCTAAAGAGCGCATTAGTCGCTTCGTTACGCCGTGACTTAGCAATTTGCTCTTGATAACTGGGATAGGCAATTGAAGCCAATATCCCAATTATCGCAACAGTGATCATCAACTCTACTAAAGTAAAACCCAAACTCCGTTTCACACATTTACTCCTCATTGAAACTGCCGCCAAGACTGCCTACCTAATAGCTCACCTTCACCCGCAGACTCAGTGACCACACCGATTGTACCGCTGCTACCAGAGGTATATTTATATTCAAGGTCGCCAGCGCCAATAATGCCCGGCGTTTTTATCATTTCGTCACTGCCACGGCCGCTGATGGGGTAGTACTTACCTTCAAACAAGATTTGATCTAGCTCATCAACCTTGCCATCGGCATTTACATCTAAGGCCGGGCTACTCAAACGCCCCCCATTGTTCGCATCAAGCTCCATTAACCAGCTCCGGCCACCGTAACCACAGGCATCGCTATTCGGAATAATGCTAGTAAATATAATACGGCCATTTCGCAGTATTGGCTTTGATACCGCGCGTTCACCATTTGCGATCCCAGATGGCGCCAATAGCCGCAGATGCCAACCATATACTGGGGCGCTGGTCGCACTATTATTGCTAACCAAGCGCACCGGGAAGGCACTACTGCTGCCGTCAGTAAGCGTTCCAGTATTTTCGTAAACCACGGTTTGGGTAACTAAATCGCTACGATTAAGCACTCTTGCACCGACATCTCTTATGCCGTAAAAATCTTGTATCTGTGGGCTGCTGCTCACGACGGCATCGGCATATTCAAAGTATTTACCCGTTCCAAAATACACCATGTAACCACTTTCTTTGTGAGACCCAACCGTGGGTCGTACCGTAATGGGCTGCGCAAGGCCATTATTATCCACGGCCTGAAAGAGTGGTTTTGGAACACTGCCGTCTTTAAACGCAACATCCCATGTTGCAATTGAATTACCAGTAAAATCAAACTTCCACAGATTACCTTTTAAATCACCTGCATAAACATAGTCAGTTATGCGGTCGCTATCAACATCGACGGGGACCGGTGTACCCAGCCCATTACCGACACCACTAACACCGGTATCGATTGCTTTCAATACAGCGCCTGTCGCCAGGTCGACGACAAATAACTTCACATTGTCTCCAGAGGCGTAGCCATTGCCAAAAATGGCTACCCATTTATCACCAGCGTCCACGCGCGCAATTACCGGCTCGCTCATGGCAACACCAAGCTTGTCGGTATCTAACAACGATGTCGCTTTTTCCCACAGGAAATTGCTCTTGGTTAAGGAGGCCGGGTCGGTAACATCGATGGCAAACACCGACTTGCCACCCGCACCCATAGACCCAACCAACACGGTTCGCCACTGCCCGTTAATATAGGCATCGCTCGCCCGCGGCGAACCATCTACTGTGTAGCTGTGCACATAAGCAGGGTCGGTTAACGCCGCTAATTTCGGAAAGCTTGCCACTGGCAAGTAGGCGAATTTTTCCTTGCCCGTCAGCGCGTCAAAGCCATGGAGCATGCCATCGTTAGCACCAACATAAATCATTGATGTGCGAGATTTCTTCGCATTCAAAAAGGTTTTATAACTACTGCCTTCAGTGCCGCTCAGAACCCCAAAACCATAGTCCGCTAAATTATCGACAAAATAGGGATCTGAGTTAATGATATCGCCCAATGGCGTGGAGCGCTGGCGCATGGTAATGCCTTCCTTGCTCTTGTCTCCACGCAGCCACGCCAGCCGATCTAATGCGGTCGTTGGCGAGCCACCGGCAAGCAACGCCGCCTGTAAACTTAAGGAAAGCGCATTATAATTACTTCCCGTAAAGCTAATAGCCGACGTCACTAAAGTACCTGGCGCGCCCAAGCCAACAACAATATTACGCGTGGCGGCACTGGCAATACTGTTGTTATTGGAATCCCAAGCCACCCCTTTCAAACTGCCGTCAGAATTTAAATTGTAGGCGACAATCCGACCAGCCCAATCCAAACTATTAAAACTCGCCTGGTACACCAACGTGCCTGAGTCCAAGCGTGTTGAGTTAGAGGCTATTGACGACGCCGACGATTTACTTTGGCTAGCAATGGTGTCCAGTACGCCAGACAAGTCGTTGGCAAATTTAGCAGGCTCTGCCGCGCTAAAGAATCCGCCGCGACTGTTCACACCAGCATGCAATAAATCATCAATTTTGTGGGCGTCGGCACTGGTTGGATTTGGCCAATCGATATTGGCGCCACTCTTTATTGCGGCAAATGCCGTCGCAGGATCAATCGTACCGGCCACCCCCAAGCCGACACCAAAGGTAACCATATGCTGCCAAAAGGCTGGGTTATCTTTCGTCTCCGCAAGCGTGTTGGGCATATCGCTGCGTAAATCATTTTTCCAGTAATACATTGCCACATCCGCGAGGGTGTCGCTGCGACTGTCTTTAAACGGCGAAACCGCTTTGTACTGATAGCTTTGCCCCGCAGACCCGGTATGGGTCGGATTATCCGTGCCATCGTTATTATTACCGCCAGCGCCAGACACCGAACTTCCAGACCAATAGCCGTCCGTCATTAATACCGTGTAATTGCGCCGACAAGACAACTGAGTACTCGTGTCATTCGTGCCAGGGGTAGTACCCCAAGGTCCTTTATTATCGGTACGTTTATAGTAAGTGCCGACAGCATCAATAGCACGCCGCAAAGGCGTACCTGCGTTGGGAATATCACGACCATATAGTGCGTCATAAAACGCATCTCGATCACTGCCCTCAAACTTCCGCACGCCTTTAACAACAACCTCAGAGTTCACCCCATCTACCGTAGTACTGGACTGATTTATACTACCGAAGCCAATCCGTAATCCGCTGCTTTGGCTAACAAAGGCAAAGCCAGAGCCCGCTCTCGCCATTGATACTCGCGAACGATAATAGGTATACCAGTTAGCGAAGTTTTGAATTTCCTCAGCGTAAGTACACACCCCCAGTGAAGCCGCGACACAGTCGTCACGCTTTTCCCGGCCGTGACCAGTGAAGGTTTGACCCGATCTAATTTGCTTCCGCTCGTAACTTGCCCAATTCCAATAACTGCCGCTGCCCTTGTACCAAAAATAGGTTGCCGGCCAAAATGTTTTAATACTATTGGTACTGGTGCAGCTATTATCACTTTTGCAACTAAACCAATAATTACTATTGTAATTGCTATTATCGACCGTCAAATTTCGACAAAACGCGGCATCTGGTAACAGCGTCGTGCGCGTTGGATTATGCAGTGCGCACACCGGATTTGCATTTGGGTAGCTACTATTATCCGATTTTACCCATGGATAATAAGTGGAGGACGGATTGTAATACAGACTATTAATTTGCGGTGAACGCGAGCGCGCATTATAAGGATCGTTATCGTCAACGGTAGGCACATAATTGGAATAATCACTACCGCCGTAAATTCCGTTTGCACGAGGGAATATATAGCGACTACTCCCGGCGATGATATCATCAGGCATTAATTCGAACTGCATTGAGCCCGAGTCATCGAGCACATACATTACATTGGGCGGTATCGCTTGAGTCAAAAACAAAGGGGCCTGGGCTATACCCTCTAAGCTCGTAGCCACGGGATCGGTACAACCCAATTTTTTACCTTCAACCGTTACCTTGGCAATACACGTATAGGAGAAGTCCTTGTCATTCAGTACCGTTAATATATTACCGCTGGTACGAAACGCTGAACTTGGGCAGCTACTCGCATTACCGTTTTTTAAAACATAGCTTACGACTCGGTCAATACTGGAAAGTGTCGAGTAAACATAACTGTCGTTACTATTATTCTTACCAATATCAGCAATGGAGGTTTCTGTCACGGTGCAAGACACTTGCGCTGACGCGGGTAGCGAAAGGCCCGCAGCCATCACAAACACGACCGCAAGCAAGCCTATTTTTTTGCCTACGCTTGGTGCATATTTACTTTGCTGTTGCATGAGCTTTCCCCTACGCCTATTGCGCGCTGTGATCTTTGTGTAAAGCCGACAATGGCTCTTACAACTCTTGTCGTTTATACGTGGTAGCTAATACGACCATGCTTCTATCACTATACCCATAACCACGGGCAATGATTCGATAAAAGCCGTCGCGAGAAACCGGGCGATCGGAATCCAGCACATCATTTTTATTACCAGCTCGGTTCAATTGCTGAATAATATATTCCGGCTGCTTAGCGGCATCAGGTATTTTATTTTGCAAGCTTAACCAGCCCTTGGAATCGTAATCTGACCATGCCGGATATTTGCAGGCGTCGCGAGTATCCGCTGGATCTGGACAAGATTGATAAAAGCCACCAGTACCGTCAAAACCCGGCAGCACGCCACTGCGCAGCACCCCTTCAGCTGTGCGCAAAGCGGCTTCTGCCGACTGAAAGGCAATGGTATTTTCCTTCATATTACCCGCCATGCGCTCCTGCAAGGTTGCCGTTTGCATAGAGGCGATACTGATAATGGTCAAAATCAGCATAAATACCAGGCTCACAATCAAGGCCGCGCCGCGCTGCGAGCGGTATGGTCGCCAAGTAGGTCGGGCTAGGCCATTCATTGCAATCGATTCCTGATAGTAAATACATTGGTAAATACCTGACGCAGACGGCCATCATTATTAGCGACCAAATCACCAGAGGCATCGCTGAGTTGCTGCGCATCAGCTGCGCCCGTTCTACCCACCACATTGTCTTGCGAGCCATACATAATTAGCTCAATGCGCACGCTCAACACCGTCGCCCAATCAGCTACCTCTGCTGCAGTTTGATATACATCGACCGCGCGATCAGCATTGGTGTCTACACCATAATTCAGCTGCATATTTTCAACCCCTTCCACCAACTCAATCGGGCCGGTCGCCACGCCACCAGATGTTAAGGTTAACTGCTGAAAATACAGCGCATTAATCGGGTTGCCCGCCGAGCTTTTTCGGCCAGTATCGCCAATAAAAAAATCTATGACTTGAAAACCAAATACTTCGGCTTCGCCGGTGTAAATTTTACTCAATCGATTATCAGAATTACTGCCATTCGAGTGAACTAATGTCGCTGTCCCCTCTCCTTTTTTCTTCGGGGTATTGGTTATTCGAAACATGTCGCCGTTTAAACAATCAGTAACCATGACAAAATCCGATTTAACGAAACCAATGGAGTTGTCTTCGATTTTTATATTGGCATTATCTGGTGCTAAATTTCCTGTAAGGGTAACGAATTGGTCTGACGCGCGGCGTATAGTCAAGCGATCGGTACCCACCACTGCTGACATCGCATCACTCGCCCCCACATCATCCACGCCAACAAGCGCCGTACCTGGCGAGAAAATAGCCAGACTTGTCGGAAGCGCAATGTTATTGAAGCCTGCGGCGCCAATCGAGCTGCAGCCCATATAACCCGCCATCCGAATCTCGCGGGACAAGAAGCGCATAGCAAACCGTGCGTTCTCTTGAATTTGCGCCATTGAATCCAGCATTTTAGAGCTGGTACTGGTCGCCAAAAATACCTGTATAACCGCAGTGCTGAGCAAAATACCCAATGTCACTGCAATCATTAATTCAACTAACCCGAAGCCGAGCTGTTTAACGCGGTTAAATTTCATGTTCAGAACTCCGTCACAAATACAAAGCTCTGAACATTACCGCCACCAGCTAATCGTGATTTACTCAAACGTCCTTCATCCCATTGCACAGTAACTGTAATGACATTGCCATCGCGACTTATTGCACCATCACCTTCCGGCAAACGCAGCGCTAACTCAGCCAACCATTCTTGCAAATCAATGTCGACAATGGTGTCGCCCTCTGGCGCATCATCGTCAACGGCTATGTCATAACGCCCTGCCAGCGCAAGCGTTCTATTTGCTCGCATTCGATCTGTTATGTCGTTAGACAGGAATACTGCGGCAGACCGGATATTGGCCACTTGATTAAACTTGACCGAATTTAATTGCAATGCGGAGGCCCCTAACACCCCAGTTGCCGTGATAAGCACCGCAATTAGCACCTCAAGTAGGGAAACGCCGCGCTGCGTATAACGACTCATGGGCAAACCCGATCCGTAATCGTGACCTGACCACTCGCGGTGATATTGATATCGCGATCATGACTGCATTTTTCCGGCTCACTACGGTAGCTTAATACCACCGCTTTTGAATCCTGGATAAAGCCTTGATTATCAAAGGTCACACTGTCCACCGTGGAAGTCCCAATTTTAGCCGTGATTTTGGCGTTGGTTTTTATTGGCGGCGTTTCCTTGAACGCCTCACCAGCGTCAAAGCTACCGCTGTCATTCAGGTCGACCCAAGTTTGCCAGCCTTTAGCCCAGTCACCGCCGTTAGCGGTTAAAATAACCGGGCGCGCCCTGACTACCGCTTCAGAACGCGCCGCCACAAGTGCCTTCAACATCGACTGGACATCCGCTCGCTCGCGAGAATTACTAATAAACGCGCTAAAATTGGGAATAGCCACCGTCGCAAGCACAGCAACCACGGCAACGGTCACCATTAACTCGATAAGGGTATAGCCTGCCACCAATGCATTCCGACGCAACATCCCAGATCCCTTGCTATCCTTGACTTTCATTTAACCTTACGTAAAGTTATTTGCTACGGGCTTGACTCCAAATAGGATCAAGAATGAACAATATCCCGTGAAATATAGTTCCTAATATACTTTCTCGCCAATAACATGCAGTTTAAGCCACTATGGAAAGGAGTCCATAATGGAAAACCGAGGGGTCACCCTGATCGAACTGATTAGCACCTTGGCAATCAGTGCTATTTTAGGCCTAATTGCGGTTCCGGCCATGAGTCATTTTATTCAACAGCAGCAGCTCCGGAGCGCCGCCTACAATCTTTATCATTTATTGACAAACGCCCGCGCCACGGCCATTTCACAGCAGCAGCGGGTCAGTGTTTGGAATCAAAATGGTGACTGGCGCAGCGGCGTCGAACTGTTTGTCGACAGCAACGACAACGGTCAACGAGAGAATACTGAGACTAGCCTGTATACCGCAACAGACCACGAAAATATTTATATTAGTGGCAACCGCTGGGTGGCTAACTACGTTTCTTACCTGCCCACTGGCCGTGCAGCCACTGCCAGTGGCGCGTTCCAAGCTGGCACCATAAGTCTGTGCAAGTCTGGTTTAACTGACAAATACCAGTTAGTTATCAGCATTGGAGGGCGGCTGCGACTGCAAAAGTCCCCAAGTAACAGCTGCCCATAGGCAGCCAGCGCATATTTTACGAGATATCGATTAAACGTAACTCTTTAGGCAGTGAAAACGTGATATTTTCAGGGCGACCCGCTAGCTCTACGGGGGCTTGCGCGCCGAGTTCACAAAGCCGCTGCACTACCGCATGGACCAGTACTTCCGGTGCAGACGCCCCAGCGGTAATGCCAATACGGGGATTATCAGCCAGCCACTCACTGCGAATATCGGTCTCACTGTCGATCAAATAGGCCTTGCAGCCTATGCGCTCAGCCAGTTCGCGAAGCCGGTTGGAATTAGAGCTATTTGGCGAACCCACCACCAAGACCAAATCAACCTGCTCGGCCAAGGTTTTGACCGCGTCTTGTCGATTTTGGGTGGCGTAGCAAATATCGTCTTTACGCGGGCCTTCAATATTAGGGAATTTACGGCGCAGCGCGTCGATCACCGCAGCCGTATCGTCCATCGACAAGGTAGTCTGAGTAACAAAAGACAGGCGCCCAGGATTTTGCACCTCTAGCGCCAAAGCCTGCTCAACGTCCTCAACCAAGTAGATATCACCACCTTGAGCACCGCTGTACTGGCCCATGGTGCCCTCTACTTCGGGGTGACCTTTGTGGCCGATCAACACGCACTCGCGGCCCTCGCCACTAAAATGGACCACCTCCATATGAACCTTGGTTACTAAGGGGCAGGTGGCATCAAATACTTTTAAACCACGGGTTTGCGCTTCTTTGCGCACCGCTTGCGAAACGCCGTGAGCACTGAAGATCACGATTTTATCGTCGGGTACTTCAATAAGCTCGTCGACAAATACCGCGCCGCGTTGGCGAAGATTTTCAACCACAAATTTATTATGAACAACCTCGTGGCGAACATAGATTGGCGCGCCAAAGACGTCTAAGGCCCGATTCACAATTTCGATGGCGCGATCTACCCCCGCGCAAAACCCCCGGGGATTAGCCATCATAATCGGCATTTTATTGCTTGTGCCTACCACTACATCCACCTTATTCAATGACGCCTAATTGGCCTGAGCCTGCGCGCTTACCTTCAGAATTTCAACTCGAAAGGCGAGGCGACGACCAGCCAAGGGATGATTGAAATCAACCATAACCGATTCATCGCTCACTTCACTGACCACGCCGGGCAATTCCGCCCGCGCCGCATCGGCGAAGGAAATCACCACCCCCTCCTCAAGCACCATGTCGGCCGCAAACTGACTGCGGGGAAAGCGCTGAATATTGGCCGGATTGCGCTGACCAAAGGCATCTTCTGGCGCCAGGGTAAACGTTTCGCTCGCACCCGCACTCAAGCCAAGCAACTTGGCCTCAACACCGGGGAGCAAGCTGCCGTCGCCATAGTTAAACGTAGCGGGCTTACCGCCAAAGGTAGAATCGACTTCATCGCCATCAATAATACCTAAAGCGAAGTGCAGAGTAATTTCAGTGCCAGGAGCAATTTGCATATCAGTCATTCAATCGAGTCCACTCATCCCTCAGGATGATTTTTCAGTTTCGGGATTTAAAAACATATCGAGCAGCAACAGCACTGCGCCAACACTAATGCCCGCATCGGCAATATTAAAGGTGGGGAAATAGTGGTGATCCCAATGTACCGAAATAAAATCGATAACATAGCCAAACCACACGCGATCCCACAAATTACCCAATGCGCCGCCTAACACCAGCGCCAGCGCCAGCGACAATAGCCATTGTTCACGTTTGAGGCGCTGCAGCCAGACCGCAATATAAATACTTACCGCCAGCGCTATAATCGAAAAAAACCAGCGCTGCCAACCGCCTGCATCACTCAAAAAGCTAAATGCGGCGCCACGGTTATAGTGCAAAGTGATATCTAAAACCGGCAGGACTGGATGGGGTTGGGCGTAGCCCAGCGTATTGTTGGCAAGGTACTTTGTGATCTGATCCACGACAATAACCGCGACCACCACCAACAGCCAAAACACCCTGCTGCGCCGCTCAGCCGCCTGCTCGAAGCTCACCCCAGACTCAAGCATAAAACCGCACTTCGCCATTGCCGTCGACGTTATCAATACAGCGGAAGCACAATTCAGGATGCTCTAACGATTGACCGACTTCTTCACGATGATGCCAGCAGCGACTGCATTTCTCGCCGTCACTGGCGGCGACGCGCACCTGTAAACCGTCAACATCGGTAGCCACTGCCTCATTGGCGGCGGACAGCGGCGCTAAACGGGCAGCAGAACTAATCAAGACGAAACGCAGTTCGTCGCCCAATTTAAGCAAACTGTTCATCAGGCTCTCATCGCAGAATAAAGTCACCTCGGTAGCCAGGCTGCCGCCAACCAAGCCTTCTTTTTTGGCGCCTTCCAATACTTTATTAACCGCTGACTTAACCGACTGCACCGTTTCCCAAAAATCACTGTCCATTTCAGCATCAGCATCCATACGACTCAAACCCTGATACCACTCCGTAGCAAATACGGTGCCGCTGCGCTCACCGGGTAAGTGTTCCCACAGTTCGTCGGCAGTAAAACTCAGTATTGGCGCAATCCAGCGGGTCAGCGCCTCGGCAATATGGTACATCGCCGTTTGCGCCGACCGCCGGGCTAAGCTATTCGCCTTGGTGGTGTACTGACGATCTTTAATAATATCCAGATAAAAGCCGCCCAGCTCCAACACGCAGAAATTATGTAACTTCTGATAGATCAAATGGAATTGATACGCCTCGTATGCGGCGACGATCTCATCTTGCAGCTCGGCGGCGCGGTGCATGATCCAACGATCCATGGCCAGCATATCGCCAAGTTCAACGGCATGCTCCTTCGGTTCGAAACCTGCCATATTGGCAAGCAAGAAACGCGCGGTGTTGCGGATGCGACGATAGGAGTCAGCGGTGCGCTTAAAGATTTCGTCAGAAACCGTCATCTCATTGCGGTAATCGGTTGCCGCCACCCACAGGCGTAAAATATCGGCACCCAAGGTGTTCATGACTTTTTGCGGCGCAACCACATTGCCGACGGACTTCGACATTTTACGGCCCTGGGCGTCCACGGCAAAACCGTGAGTAAGTACGCTCTTGTAGGGTGCGCAGCCATTGGTCGCCACCGAGGTCAGCATAGACGACTGGAACCAGCCGCGATGCTGATCCGAGCCCTCTAAATAGAGATCGGCGGGAAACTGCAAGTTATCGCGCTGCGCTAGCACTGCATAGTGCGTGACACCGGAGTCGAACCACACATCGAGGGTGTCGCTCACTTTTACGTAGTCGCTGGCGTCGTCGCCCAACAGCTCACTGACCTCAAGGTCGAACCACGCTTGAATGCCAGCTCCCTCAACCCGCTTAGCAATCTCTTCGATCAGTGCGGGCGTATTCGGGTGCAGCTCCGCCGTGTCTTTGTGCACGAGCAGGGCAATTGGCGCACCCCAAGTACGCTGACGCGATACACACCAATCGGGGCGCTCTTGCATCATCGACTCAATACGCGCACGGCCCCAGCCGGGCATCCAGTTAACGGCATCCACTTCCTTCATCGCGGTATCCAGCAGTCCGTTTTGCGTCATGCTGACAAACCACTGAGGTGTGGCGCGGAAAATAATCGGACTTTTATGACGCCAGCAATGGGGGTAGCTATGCTCCAAAGGCTTGTGCAGCAGTAAACGGTGGCGCTCAGATAAAGCCGCAATCACTTTATCATTGGCCTTAAACACATGCTGACCGGCAAATAACTCGGTGTCTGGCAAGAAGGTGCCGTTGGCAGCAACGGGATTATGCACTTCTAAGCCGTAAGCCTTACCCACCACAAAGTCGTCTTGACCATGAGCTGGCGCGGTATGGACGGCACCAGTACCGGCATCGGTCGTCACATGCTCACCGAGAATCACTGGCACCTGGCGGCTGTAAAGCGGGTGTTGCAGCAGCAAATTTTCGAGTGCGGCCCCCTTGCAGCGCCCAACAATCGTAAAGTCTTCAACGCCGTAGCGCGCCATAGCAGACTCGTGCAGTGCATCGGCAAGTAGCACGACAATAGTCTCGCCGCTGCCGCGGGTGTATGACACCCACACATAATCCAGCTCAGGGTGCAGACTCACTGCCATATTGGCAGGAATTGTCCACGGCGTGGTGGTCCAAATGACCAAATTTAACTCGCCCTCGGTGTCCGCAGGCAAGCCGCCCGCCGCGAGCATCGCAGCGCGATCTACCGCGGCAAAAGCGACGTCAATCGCTGGTGAGGTTTTGTCTTTGTATTCCACTTCGGCTTCGGCCAAGGCCGAACCGCAATCCATGCACCAGTGCACTGGCTTAAAGCCCTTGTGCAAGTGGCCGTTGTCGACAATTTTGCCAAGGGCGCGAATGATATTGGCTTCAAAGCCAAAATCCATGGTCAGGTAGGGATTGCCCCAGTCACCAAAAACACCCAAGCGTTTAAAGTCTTCGCGTTGACCATTCACCTGCTTATAGGCGTATTCTCGGCATTTTTCTCGGAACGTGGCGGCGTCAACTTTATGGCCAGCCTTGCCTACTTTTTTCTCTACATTGAGTTCAATTGGCAGGCCGTGGCAATCCCAACCGGGTACATAGGGCGCGTCAAAACCGCTGAGGGTTTTCGACTTAACGATAATGTCTTTGAGAATTTTATTTACCGCGTGACCAATATGAATATCGCCATTGGCATACGGCGGGCCGTCGTGAAGTACAAACTTCTGCCGCCCCGCACGGGCGTCGCGAATTTGCTGATAAACGTCCTCTTCCTGCCAGCGCTTCAGCATACCGGGTTCACGTTGGGCCAAATTTGCCTTCATGGCAAAGCTGGTCTCGGGCAGGTTCAAGGTGTGTTTGTATTCACTCATAGTGGTTTTTTACACATTCCAAAGGTTTAAAGATCAAAAAAGGATCGCGCCTGCTCTACATCGCTAGAAATTTGTGCCTGCAGGGCGTCTAGTCCGTCAAACTTCGCTTCTTCACGCAATTTTTTGCGAAATACCACGCGAATTTTGCGGCCGTAAATATTCTGGTTAAAATCCAGTAAATGGACCTCTAAAATTGCTTTTGATAAATCGCCAATCGTGGGTCGCACGCCAACATTGGCAACGCCGGGGCACATACCCTCTGCTGCGCCATAAACTTCAACGGCAAACACCCCAGAGAGGGGCGAACGCAGTCGGTGCAACTCCACATTCGCAGTTGGTGTGCCAATAGTGCGCCCTAACTGCTGACCAACGATAACTCGCCCAGATATGCTGTAGCGCCGCCCCAACAAACGCTCCGCAAGCGCAAAGTCCGCGTCAGCCAAGACTTCGCGAATACGGGTGCTGCTCACCCGCTCCCCAGCAAACTGCAACGTAGAGGTATCGACTACTTCAAAGCCATTAACATTGCCGAATTTACGCAGTAAGCCAAAATCACCGCTGCGATTGCGGCCAAAACGCAAGTCGTCGCCAACCACAATATATTTCACACCCAAACCCGCAACAAACAAGGTGTGAATAAACTCACTGGCGGTAAGATCCCGAAAGTCTGGGGTAAAACGAATCCGCAAAACGCGATCAATACCCAACTCCCGCAGGGCATCAAACTTCTCGCGAAAACTCATTAAGCGGGCTGGCGCATCATTCGGTGAAAAGAATTCCCTCGGCAGAGGCTCAAACAAAACCACGGTCGACGGCAGCCCCATTTCTTTACCCTTGGCAATTAACTGGCGTAACACCGCCTGATGACCTAAATGGACACCATCAAAAGCACCAATCGTGGCTACGCAGCCGCGATGTTCGGGGCGAAAATGCTTAAATCCGCGGATTAACTCCATGCCTACCATCGTTGTAGTTTACAAAGCGGCTGATTATAACTCAGGAAGGGGCTCGACTAAACGCCAGTGTTGCGCTAATCGCCCCGCAACATTCCTAGCCATGAGGCACTGAGCCACGCAGATCTTTAAGACGCAAGCCACAGGCGACCATTACCGCAATATAGGCGCCACTGCCCGCTATACATAATCCCCCCAAATGGAGGGCTCGCTGCATCGCGCCCCACTGCTGCCAACCATCAATCCATAGCAAGCCATACCAAAGACAGGCCGCCATCGCCGTTACCGCCAAGCCCAGCTGCATGCAATAGCGCCCCCAGCCCGGCAGCATTGTATAGCCCGCTTTTTGGCGAAGACCACGGAACAATAAGGCCGCATTGAGCCAGGCAGATGCCGCCGTGGCCAAGGCCAAACCTGCGTGACCGACCTGCCAGTAATGATGGAGCGGAATAACCAGGGCAAGGTTCATCACCATATTCGCCACCATGGCGATAATACCGATCCGCACTGGGGTCTTAGTGTCTTGGCGCGCATAAAAGCCTGGGGCCAAGATTTTAATCAACATAAACGGAATTAAACCCAAGGTATACGCCCGCAAGCTTAATGCCGACATAGTCACGTCTCGAAGCTGCATTTCGCCGTATTGAAACAAGGTAACCAATATTGGTTCGGCCAGCAGCAGCAGGGCCGCCGTGGCGGGCACCGCCATCAACAGCACGCTGCGCAAACCCCAATCTAAGGTCGCGCCAAACGCCAACTCGTTGCCACCCGCTTTTAGCCGCGACAAATTGGGCAAGACCACCGTGGCAATGGCAATCGCAAACACCCCCAGAGGCAGCTCAACCAAGCGATCGGAATAATACAGCCAGGAAATACTGCCAGTGGGTAAAAACGAGGCGAGAATGGTGTCGAGCAGCAAATTGATTTGGCTGATCGACACGCCAAATAGCGCGGGAATCATCAGGGTAATAATCTTTTGCACGCCGGGGTCTTCCCATGCCCAGCGCGGCCGCGGCAACATTTGTATGCGCTGCAAAAATGGCATTTGAAAAACCATTTGCACCGCCCCCGCCATTAACACACCCCAGGCTAGCGCCATCGCCGGTTCCGCAAAGTACTGGGAAAAGTACACTGCGGCCACAATCATGCAGACATTTAGGAGCACCGGGGTGAACGCCGGCACCGCATAGCGGCCAAAGGTGTTGAGAATGCCACCCGCAAAGCCGGTCATGGAAATCAAGAAAAGATAAGGAAAGGTGATACGGATCATGTCAGAGGTGAGCTGAAACTTGGCGGGGTCTGCCCTAAAACCCGGCGCAAACACCGTAGCCACTATCGGCGACGCCAACACTGCCACCGAGGTCACCAATAGCAAAACACCGCCCAAGGCGCCAGCAACGCGATCAACTAATAGCTTGATCGACTCCTTGCTGCCATTCTCACGGTACTCAGATAGCACCGGCACAAAGGCCTGCGAAAACGCGCCTTCGGCAAACAGGCGCCGCAGAAAATTGGGAATTTTAAAGGCGACAAAAAAGCAGTCGGCGTTGCTACTCGCGCCTAAAAAATTGGCAATTACTACATCGCGAATTAAGCCTAAGACTCTCGACAGCAAGGTCATCACACTGACCAACAAGCTCGAGCGCAGCAAACCGCGCTGCTTAGCAGGACCTTTCACCCCAGCGGCACCACTCATGCCAGCCACCGTTGGCGCAATGCATCGCGATGTATGCGCAGCCACTGCAGGGCGATTAAGCTATGAGCATTGTCGATCTGACCAACATCTAACATGACCATGGCATCGGCAAAGGAAATCACTTTGGCGTGGATATCCTCGCCCTCCTCAGCCAAACCGTAAAAGCCACCGGCGGCGCTTAAATCTGCGCGGCCGCAGAACAGATAAAAATACTCGTCACTGCCCCCCGGCGAGGAATAGTATTCAGCAATAGATTCCATGTCGGTGATATCTAAACCGGCTTCTTCTAAAGCTTCGCGACGGGCTACGTCTTCGGGGTTCTCGTCAGGCTTATCGATAATGCCCGCCACTAACTCTGAAATCCAAGGACTGGCCGAGCGGTTCATTGCCCCAACCCGAAATTGTTCAACCTGCAAAATGCAATCCAGCGCGGGATCATAGGGCAGTACGCCCACCGCGGGGCCGCGCACAAATAGCTCTCGGCTCAACCAGCGCCCCCAGCCGCCTTTATAAAGACGGTGACGCAAACGGTATGCCCGCACTTGAAAAAAACCGCGCCAAGCAGCGCGGTCTTCATCTATTTCTACATCACTGCGCTTGAAATCAGCCATTCGCTATTTGCACCACCTCAGAAACGCCGCTCGGTATACCAGTTAACATCGCGGGCATTTTTATCGACTTGATCGACCACGTCTAAAATCAGCGCAAACAACGCCATGCGCACTAAGACACCATTATCCGCCTGCCGGAATATTGCCAAATTCGGATTGTCATTGAGGTCGTTGTCGAGCTCATTGGCCTCTGAGCGAGAGTCCCGGGGCAGCGGATGCATTATGACCGTATTGGGTTCGCAATTGCGGGTGTAAATTGCCTGATTCAGGCGGTAGCGGCCACGATACAAATCCGCCTCAGCGCGATCGGCAAAACGTTCTTCCTGAATTCGAGTGGAATAGGCAATATCAACTTTAGAGATACTGCCCTCCATGACATCGGACTCAAGCACGGTATGACCGGCACTGCGCAGCTGCTCAACAATCGCGCCCGGCATTTGTAACTCTGTGGGCGAAATTAATACCACGGTGACATTGCGGTATAAACACAGCAATTTACACAGGGAGTGCACGGTGCGGCCATATTTTAAATCACCGATCATGGCAATACGCAGGCCGTCGAGATCACTGCGACCCTGATGCTGTAATTCTTTGCGGATGGTATAGAGGTCTAATAGCGCCTGACTGGGGTGCTCGTTAGCGCCGTCGCCGCCGTTCATCACCGGTACTCGACTCGCAGCGGCAAACTCCGCCACCGAACCGGAAACCGGATGGCGCATAACGATAACATCGCTATAGCCACTAAGAACCCGCGCGGTATCGTAAAGTGATTCGCCCTTAGCAATCGCCGAGGTCTCAAAGCCGGTGGTTTCCCGCACTTCGCCGCCCAGTAAATTAAAGGCGCAACCAAAACTCACGCGAGTTCGCGTAGAAGGCTCAAAAAACATATTGCCGAGAATGGCACCGTCAAGGACCTTGGTCACGCGCTGCCGATGAGCATAGGGCTCCATGCGGTCGGCAACTTCAAACACCCGCTCGATATCGCTGCGCTCAAATTGACTAATAGAGAGGATATGGCTACCTGAAAATTTCAAAGGGTCGCTCCGCGTTAATTACATTGTTACCATTTCTTCAGCACTGCTACTGCCTTCATCAAACTGCAAACTCGCCCAGCGCGAATAGAGCGGCGAGCTTTGTAAAAGTTCGGCATGATTACCGGCCCCCACTAACTTACCGTGATCCAACACCGCAATAATATCCACGTCCACCACGGTGGCAAGGCGGTGGGCAATCACAATGGTAGTGCGGCCCTTCATTAACAGCGCTAGGGCCTGCTGCACTTGGTACTCGCTTTCCGCATCCAGCGCACTGGTCGCCTCGTCGAGTAGCAATAAGGTTGGGTCTGCCAAGATAGCGCGGGCAATCGCCACCCGCTGGCGCTGGCCGCCGGACAAGCGAATACCACCTTCGCCCACAAAGCTGTCGTAACCCTCGCTCAGACGCTCAATAAATTCATGAGCGTAGGCCTTGCGCGCTGCTTCTTCAATTTCGGCCAGCGTTGCATCGGGTTTACCGTAGCGAATATTATCGGCAACGGTACCGGTAAACAAAACCGGCTGCTGGGGCACAATCGCAATTTGCGAACGCAAATCATCTAAACTCAAATCCCGAATATCGATGCCGTCAAAGCGAATCGCGCCGCCCTGGACATCGTAAAAGCGCAGCACCAAATCAACCAAGGTCGATTTACCCGCACCCGAGCTGCCCACCAAGGCAACACTGCTACCAGGCTTAATATCTAAAGAAAGATCGGCTATCGCCTGCTGCTCTGGGCGCGACGGGTAACTAAAACAAACTTGCTCAAATTCCAAATGCCCTTTGGGCTCGACTGGCAGCGGCACAGGGGTATTTGATGAGGGCACGAGGTTTTCGGCAGCGAGCAATTCTAGCAGCCGCTCAGTAGCGCCGGCGGCACGCTGCAAATCGCCATAGACCTCGGATATCGCACCCACCGATGCCGCGACCATCACCGCATAAAAAATAAAGGCCGCTAATTCTCCGCCAGTAATTTTACCCGCCAATACGTCGAGGCCGCCAACCCATAACATACCGGTGACCGCCCCCAGCACCAAGGTAATAACAAAGGTGGTCAACCATGAGCGCTGCTTAATGCGACCAATAGCCACCTGAAACGCCGATTCAACATGGCCATCAAAGGCCTTGCGATCAAGCTCTTGGTGGTTAAACGCCTGCACCATCTTAATATTTTTAACCGACTCACCAACAAAGGTGCCTACCCCTGCGATTTTATCTTGGCTGGTGCGCGACAAGCTGCGCACGCGGCGACCAAACACAATAATGGGCACCACCACCAAGGGCACGCTGAGCATAACAAGGGCCGTTAACTTAGGATTGGTCACAAACAACCAAATCACTCCGCCAATAAACATCAGCAAATTGCGCAGCGCGATGGATACCGATGAACCAATGACGGTCTGCAATAAGGTGGTGTCGGTGGTGATACGGGATTGAATTTCACCGCTGAGATTGGTTTCAAAATAGCCAGGATGCAGATGCACCACGTGAGCAAATACCGCCTTGCGCAAATCGGCACTAACGCGTTCACCTATCCACGACACCAAATAAAAGCGAGTAAAGGTGCCCACCGCCAGCAACAGGATCATCGCGGTAAAGAGCAACAAGGCTTGATTCAAAGCGGCTTCAGTCGCGTTGCTAGAGAAGCCCTGATCAACCAGCATCCGCAGCCCCTGCCCGATGGAAAGGGTAATGGCCGCAGTACACACAAGGGCAATACTGGCACCGATCATTTGCCAGTAATAAGGCCGCAAAAACTGCATCATGGCCTTCAATACGCCGACGTTTGTGCTTTTTGCTCGCTCTGGACCGCTATCTGACATTACCTTCCCCTGTTTATCGGCGGGCATTATCGCCTGTATCAAGCCTGCGGGAAAGCGGCGTTTTTCAGCGTTTTTTAGGCCTGCGAAGTAACAAGAGCATCTTTGGCGCTACGCGTCATTTTTTTGATTGCCGCCTCACGCTGAGATGCCTCAGAGCGATTTTGTGCGGTCTCGCGGTAGACGATTGCCTGGGCGGGATCACCGCGAAAAAACCGTGCGCCTCGCCCACCCTCGCCACAATGTTCGCGGAAACGACGCTCCGGGTCGGTGCTAATACCGGTATACAGTTTGCCGCTGCGGCTGCGCACCATATACACCCACCACGGGGAGCTCACAAACCTTCCTGCTCCAGGGCATCGGCATATTCGCTTAATTCATTGAGTATCATGGCGTCTGTAGAAGAATGGCGCTCCAGCGCCAATTCACCTAAGCGCTGGCGAAACTCAGCGAAACCCAGCTGACCCGGCTCGGGCTGACGCAGGCGTCGGCGGCAAAACTCCAGCCACTGTTGGCGCTCGGCCCCAGTCAAGGTCGCAGGGTAATTACGCGCGCGGTAACGCCAGAGTAATTCAGGCAGACGCTGATCCCGAAAGGGAAAAGACTGCCCCGCCAAAGCCTCTGGATCACTGTTGCGCACCGAGTCCATCAAATGACGATCTTCGCCACTGAAAAACCCGCCGCCATAGAGCATCACATCGGGGTCACTGCTTTCGGCGAACTTGCGGCCACCAACTAGTTTTTGCAGCTTGGCCGTAAGATCACCGCTTTTACGAATACGCTGCCAGTTGCGCCGACACTGGGCCATGTCGAGCTGTAAACGCTCGCATACGGCGTCATCCAGCAATTTCGCTGTCGCAACAATAGGTGCGCGATTGATATGAATCTCTTTGAGGGGAATGCGCTCAACACCTTCGGGCAAATCGGCCGTGGCGCTGAAAACCCGCACCGAAATTTCTTCTACCGACAAATCAATCAAGGGCTGCGGATCAACACTGAGATCATACACAATCACACTGTTTTTGTTGTCGGGGTGCAGGGCCAACGGCATCATCAATGCCGAGCAAAACTTTGACGCAGGCAAACGGCCGGAAACATGCAGCACTGGCACCTGCGAGACGGTATCTAACATCGCCGCCACCGTGCGCTTGTCCCGCATGCTCAAAGCGTAATCGAACAATTTGGGCTGACGCTGCTTAAGTAGTTTGGCCAAATCGATAGTAGCGTAAACGTCGGATAAGGCGTCGTGCGCCGACTCGTGGCTTAAGCCATTGGCCGCCGACAGCTCTTCAAGCCGAAAGCTTGGCGTGCCGTCTTCGCGCACCGGCCACTCAATGCCCTCTGGCCGCAAGGCCCGACACAAGCGCGCGACATCGATAAGATCCCAACGGGAATTGCCGTTTTGCCACTCCCGTGCGTAGGGGTCAAAAAAGTTACGGTATAAGGTGTAGCGAGTGACTTCATCGTCGAAACGAATACTGTTATAACCGACACCACAGGTGCCCGGCTGCGCCAGCTCAGCGTGAACAATGGCAATAAATTCTGCCTCAGACACACCGTCTTGCAGGGCTTGCTGGGGGGTAATACCGGTAATTAAGCAGGCTTCGGGATGGGGAAGATAATCTGGACTGGGCCGACTAAACACCATTAGGGGCTCATCGATAATATTCAGATCCGCGTCGGTGCGCACCCCGGCAAACTGCACCGGCCGATCACGAGCGGGATTAGCGCCCCAGGTTTCGTAATCGTGCCAGTAGAAGGTTTGGTTTGCCAAGGTTTGCTCCTTAAATGCGTCACGCTAAATGCCGAACGGGAGACGGCGAACGCAAAAGCTGTAGCGTTTACCGTCTCCCATCAAGCGTCTCCCGTCATTCGTCCGACGTCAGACTACTTCTATCGCCTGCGCTTCGATTTTAGCCTTCCAGATCTGCGGTCCGATTTTATGCACGGATTCACCGCGAACATCGACCGCGACGGTCACGGGCATGTCTTCAATGGTGAATTCGTAGATCGCTTCCATTCCGAGTTCGGGGAAGCCGACTACTTCGGACTTTTTAATCGCCTGCGCGACCAAATACGCTGCGCCGCCAACGGCCATTAGGTAGGTAGCACCAAACTCCTTGATGGCGTCGATGGCCACATCGCCGCGCTCAGATTTACCGATCATGCCCATCAGGCCGGTTTCGGCGAGCATGGTGCGGGTGAATTTATCCATACGGGTAGCGGTGGTCGGGCCTGCGGGGCCAACAACTTCGCCGCGCACTGGGTCAACGGGGCCAACGTAATAGATAAAGCGACCTTTCAGATCGACCGGCAGCTCTTCGCCCTTGGCCAGCATATCGACCATTTTCTTATGGGCAGCATCACGACCAGTCAGCATTTTACCGCTGAGCAGAATGGTGTCGCCTGGCTTCCAAGTGGCCATTTCTTCTTGGGTAACGGTGTCTAAATTAACACGCTTGGCATCACCGGCTTCGCGGGTTACTTCGGGCCATTCATCCAACGACGGGGGTGTCAGCGCCGCTGGGCCGCTACCATCAAGCGTGAAGTGAGCGTGGCGAGTCGCCGCGCAGTTAGGAATCATTGCCACGGCTTTATTGGCGGCGTGAGTCGGGAAGTCTTTTACCTTCACATCCAGAACCGTGGTTAAACCACCCAGGCCCTGAGCGCCAATACCCAGCTTATTTACTTTATCAAACAATTCCAAACGCAGTTCTTCCGCGCGGTTGCTGGCGCCGCGCTTGTGCAGATCGTGAATATCAATGGGGTCGAGCAGCGCCTCTTTGGCGATAATCATCGCTTTTTCAGCGGTGCCGCCAATACCAATACCCAACATGCCCGGCGGACACCAGCCTGCGCCCATGGTTGGCACCATTTTCAATACCCAATCGACGACTGAGTCAGACGGGTTAAGCATGGCAAATTTGGATTTTGCTTCAGAACCGCCGCCCTTGGCCGCAACATGCACGTCTACAGTGTTGCCGGGCACGATCTGGTAGTGAATAACGGCTGGGGTATTGTCTTTAGTATTACTGCGAGCGCCGTCAGGATCATCCAAAATTGAGGCACGCAACACGTTGTCTGGCAGGTTATAGGCGCGGCGCACACCTTCGTTGACCATGTCACTCACACCCATGGTACCTTCCCACTGCACATCCATGCCCACAGTCAAGAACACAGTAACAATACCGGTATCTTGGCAAATCGGGCGTTTGCCCTCAGCGCACATCCGCGAGTTGATCAGAATTTGCGCCATGGCGTCTTTGGCGGCGGGGTTTTCTTCACGCTGATAGGCTTCATCCATAGCGCGGATAAAATCAACGGGGTGGTAGTAAGAGATGTATTGCAGCGCGTCGGCCACACTCTGAATGAGATCGTCTTGACGAATTACGGTCATCGGAGGACTCCTGAAATGATGGCGAAAGCGGCCGGAATGGCGGCAGAGTATACACCAGCTAAAGGGCTGTGGTGTAGTACACCATGCCCTTATCGCCCGGCGCCCTGCCCCACTATTTACTTATCTCGGGGACGGACTGCCCGAGTGGTATTGCGACATAGTCTGACGCATGGCCTCGATATCGCGATTCACCTGCTTGCGGAAGGCATTGATTGAATCCAGCCAATCGTCATTTTGACTAACCCGGCGTTCAAGATCTTTAACACGCGCATCCAGAGCACCACCAGAGGCCACTTGTTTACCCATGTCTAACAATTGCTTGCGATTTACTTCAGCTTGGGCAATAACTCGATCTAGCTTACTCGCCATTGAGGTCAGCGATTCACGCTCAGCACTGTAAGACTTTACAATTTTGGCAACTTGCTCGTCGCTGGTCCGTAATTTCGCTTCAAGCGCGGCAATGCGCTTTTCAGCTTTTTCTAAATTGGCTTTTTGGATGGTCAAACTAGCGTCGTGCTGAGCGAGTTCCTCTTTCTGTTTTTTCCAGACATTGTCCCACAGCTTGCGCACCTCCGAATCCATCTCTTGGAGTTTTACCTGGGTAGAGGCACTGGTCTCACTAATACTTTCATCGGCAACCGACAAGCGCTGCTCTAGGAGGTCGATCCGCCCCTGCCCAGATTGCAACTGCTTCTGCGCGCTACTCAGCTGCTCATACAAGTAATAGGATGCGCCCGCCAGCGCTAATACCAGCACCGTCAACATAAACATCACAAAGCCACTGCCGCCTGCGCTATTCGGCGGTGGTGGCGGTGCAGATGGCGCTTTGCGCTGCGGCGGGGCCTGGACAATATCGTCCTCGTCAATCGAGAGTGAAATTTTTGGTTCCTGTCTTTCCGTGCTCACGCTTAATAACTCACTCTAATTAGGGGCAGAAAAAAACCATTATGACACTGACGCAACAGGGCATAAAGCACCACATTCGGCATTTGAGCAGCAATTACTACCCAAGTTCCGCGGCTTTGCTATACTTCAACGGTTTTACGCTAACACGGCGCGGCAGATAGTTGTACATTGACTCGACGCTGCAGTGCACACAAAAAAAATTAGACAACGACAAAACGCGAACGAGGATTCTTTAATGGACGCATTTATCTCCCCAGATTTACTACTACGCTGGCTGCATGTTTTATTTGGTATTACCTGGATTGGCTTGCTGTATTATTTTAATTTTGTGCAAACAGAATACTTTAAGGAAGCCGAACCCGCAGCCAAGGCCGATGCGGTTAAAAAGCTCGCACCGCGCGCGCTATGGTGGTTCCGCTGGGGCGCCATGTTCACCTTCATTACCGGCTTAGGCTTACTGCACTTCACCATGGCTCGTGGCTTAAACGGCTACATCATTATCGGCGCGTTAATGGGCACCCTAATGTTCCTCAACGTGTGGTTGATTATTTGGCCAAACCAAAAAATCGTGTGTGGCATCGTACCGGGTGACGCGGCCAAGGCAGCGCCAAAAGCTGGCCTAGCCTCGCGGACTAACACCCTGTTCTCAGCGCCAATGCTAATCGGCATGATGGGCTCCTTCCACGGCGCTGGCACCGCAGGTGCCACCGCCATAAGCAAAGCAGGTACGTCTATTAGCTTGGGCCTATGGATTTGCATCGGCTTAATTGCGCTGCTTCAGCTCAACGCCATATTTGGTAAAACCGGCCCAATGACGACCGTAAAAGGCGTGGTGCATTGCAGCATCGCCCTTGCCGTGGCCATGGTTGCACTGCTGCAGTTTGTTTAAATAACAGCAGAACGATAAAAAAGGGGGAGCCAGTGCCCCCCTTTTTTATGCCCGCAAACTAAACTAAAATTGGCCGGTTGTCAGCAGCACCAAAGTACAGGCCTCTTCCGTGGCGATCCCCGCCGCACTAAAGACTTCGACCATCTCACCTGACTCCGTACCAGGATTAAATATCACTCGGCGCGGTGCCAGCGCAATAATTTTCGCAACATCCTTACCCAGTAAATCAGCGCGAACATAAACACTTACGGTATCAACTTTGTCTTGTAGCTGGTCAACACCCGCCACGCAGGCGATGCCCGCCACTTCTGGGTGATAAGGGTTCACCGGCAATACTTTGTGCCCGCAATCAGTGAGTAGCTTTACCGCCTTAAACGAGTAACGCTCTGGCTTCGGACTCGCGCCCAGCACTACTACGGTTTCTGCGGCTACCTTAGTTTTTTCGGCAAACACTTTTCAACCTCACAAAAAAACCGGGCGACCAGCGCCCGGTTGGAGCTAAACCTAGTGTTTTACTTCGCGTTCTGACCAATCCAGCGACGCAAGGTAGATGCTAACTCTTGCGCGTTATAGGCCTCAGCGTCATCGGGCATAGGATTTTTACCCATTTTGATTTCCAATGAAGCTTGGTAATTGGTACGCGTAGTTGACGTCGACACACCACCACTAATACGTGAAGGCGTCTGAGTAACAACGGTATCGCAACTAACTAGGCCGCAGCGCCGGTACACCGACGTATGACCGCCAAAATCATTGATGGCCGACATGCCGCCAGTTGTGCGGGTCTTGCCTTCAGTGTCACGATTCACCAAACGGAACCAATTATAACCATTCTGCAGAGTCAGCTCTGCCGCCCGCAACATTGCATAATCATTCACAGTCTCTTTATCAGTCCGACTATTGCCAGTAAACGTCACGCGGTAACGGTCAGCGCCAAGCTCGGTTTCGGTGTACCCATAAGCGCCGCGCTCTTCTGCCGGCTTATACACGGTGCTGCTGCTACAGGCCACAACCGCTGTCGATAACAATGCAACTAATACTAAATGTAAACGCATATTATTCCCCTCTTGATTTACCACTAACCGCCAATACCAAAATATTGGCGGTAACGTTTAACTTGTGTAAGCAATAATACCTAATTGAGATTAACTGAAACTGAACAGAATTATTTTTATGTGTATGAATGAGCCCATCACAGTGAGTTCCAATATACCAAAAGACACCAGATTAAGCGATTTCGCCAACAGTGGAGCTCTGCTAGAAAACACCACACAAAAATAGCATCAACACGCTTGCGCCAACGTCATTACCGCAAGATGTTGCTGCCCCGGCGCCAATTGCAGCTCATCGGCAAAAGCCATGCCCCGCTCTACACAGACATACTCTGAAAAATGCAAGCCAACATCCGCCATGTCTTTAGCGAGCGCCTCACCGGGATTCCAGACCACCACGGTGTCGCAGCCCCGGCCATTAATCACAATATTTCGCTGAGTTCCATTTATGCACTGCTGACCGCTGAGCCCCTCATAAACCCGATCAATCTCGCCCGTAAAATGCAGCGCTTCATGCTGGATAAAACGGGCTAATTGCTCACAGTTATCGAGGTATTCGGCACCCTCGACACCATTTAGCCCAAGTGCCGACAAGCCCGATACCGCGAAATAGCTGTGCATTGCAAAACTAAGGGGCATAGTGTCGTCACTGTTATTGCGCACGGACAAACTCAGGGTTAAGTCATTAGCTAATAAAATAGTAAGTTGAGCAGAAAACAAACACGGGAAAATGCACAAATCGGCCTCACTAGGTTGGAACAGAAAACTAATTTCCAGATCCCCGTCAGCGGACTCAGCAATATTATCTAAGGCCCAGGGTTGATTTCGCGCAAAACCGTGCTTAGGCAACTCAGGTTCACGGCGATTAACACCAAACCACGGCAAACACAGCGGAATTCCGCCGCGAATCGCTTTACCCGGTTCAAAAGATTCAAGCGGGCTCAACCACAATAAGTCATCTTCGCCAACTGGGCAAAACGACAAAACTTGAGCACCCTGTAGAGCAATTAATGCCCGACATTTTGCGGTAGTGCACTCCAGTATCGGTAAATCCCCAACACCCGCAAATAGCGAACTAGCGGGAAGTAAAGTGACCTTAGCACTGACCAGCTCGAGGGCATCTAAAACCATGATTCATCCTAATTTATTAGCATCCATCATCTAGCAAATAATTTTCCGCAAAGTGAGCATTTCACTCGCGCCTTTTTGAAATTGATATGGCACCGGCTTTAACTCAGCTTGATATTCATGCTCATTAAAATAGCGTAACACACCGGGAAGATGCTGCGACAAGCGGCCATCCAGACTCAATAACGGATAGACTCGAACTTCTTTGGCCACCCGACACATTTCGGTGAGCGCCTCGATATGCTGCGCGGCATCAATCTGCCCGCTGTATAAAAACAACAAATGCGAACACAGGCCAAGGTCAAATTCATTATCAAAAAAAGGGAGCTCAGGTAAGCTAGCATCAACATATCGGCCTGCGTCGAGGCCTGCATCAAAATCGTCTAAGAACCGATTCATCGCCGACATCCGCACCGAGCCAAGGTGGCCAGGGTCTTTGAAACTACTCCAATAATAGCTGTCGGCGTGGCGAGCAAGCTCAGCGATCATACCCGGGTAAACACGCTGAATACGACTATTGATTTCCGCTTTACTGAATTGGTAAATCGGGTCAACAGACATAACCCGCCCACCAGTTTGGCTCAGCTCAGCATTAAAGCTGGCGGGACCATCGCCACAGCCGAGAATATGTCCCTCTAAATCCCTTTCGCTAAGGGCAAACATACGGCAATACTCTGCGTATGAGCGCCCCCACGGAACAATTGACGACAGTTCCAAATTACCCTCACCCAATAAACGGCGCACTCGCCTCATAAAAGAATGGGTTTAAGTATAGAGACGACAGGCGCTTCGACACAAATTCTTATCGAGCTACAGCGCGTAAATTACGCTCTGGCGTCAGTAACTAAAGAGGGGGAATTAAGCCAGCACACATTACTGACTCTAAAAGTATTACTAAGGCGCCCCGACAGCAATCGCAGCACTCGGGTCTACAGCAAAGTCAGGTTCACCAGCGGCATCCAAGGCAAATAAGGGTAGACGCACACTGGCCGCAATATTCACGACGGGGATCGCCAGGTCCCGGGAAAATGACTCAATATACTGGGGATGGTAGCCGCTGACCCACAAACCCAGCTCATCACCCGACGCTAAACGCTCAGCAATACCCACCAAGTCGATATCAGCGTGATCACCAAGGCCGCGCACCGGCATGATCTGATCGTCCAGTAAACGCCACTCGCCACCGGCATTCCGTATCGCGATACCAACAAACAGGATGCTGTCGCAGCCGGTGCGTATAGTAGGCACCTCGGCCAGCGCGCAAGCTTCGTCATTCACCATTTGTGGGGTAGACACTGCAATATCGAGCTGCGGGATACCGGCAATAATCAGACCGTTGCTATCACTGACGGTTAGTAGCGGGGCAATACTCACATCTTGCGCGAGAATATGGGCCGTCTGCGCAGCAACGCCATTGGGCACATTGGCGACCGCCAAGTTACTAAATTCACTGAAGCTAATCGCCGTCGTATTATTGTCCGAACGGCGAGCCTTAAACTTACTGACCGGAATATTCACCGCATCGTCATCTGCCAGAGAAACGCAAATTTTATTCTCTCCGCTGAGATCCGCAGCTGCAGCCTGGCCCCGCAATTTGGCATTAAACCAATCAATTGTCGCGCTGCGCTGAGTCCTTTCGCCGCAGGCGAACTTACCGCCCAAGGCTTGAAAATAAATCGGCTCTGGCGTTTCACCGACAAAATCAGGAATGATATGGCCGCTCTCATGGGTCAATAGGCGAACCTCATGACCGCTACCCGCGGCGCGTTCACTTAGGCACTGAAAATTCCACCACGCGTCATTGAAGTTAAACAGGGTGTCGCGAATACCCTGCGTTAACAGGATATCCACCCCCGGCTGCCCGGTGTAATTATTGTTCCCCGGCGTCTCGTTAAACTCACTACTGATATTGTTATTGAGGTCACTGGCAGAAAAACGATAAGGCATGGTCGCCTGGCCGTTCAATCCACACCAATACTGCGGGCTGTGGTAGGCAAACCAATCCAAGGCATCGCGCGGAAACTCATTAGTCGCAATACCCCGCAATAACGCTTCTTTGACAAAGGGGTCGAGGCCTCGTGCCAAGGGTGACTCTTGATTCTCAAATCCAGCCTGATAGCTGCCCGCTTCGCCACCGCCAACCAGCAACAAATTCCAGCCGGACTTCACCACATCACCCGGATTTAAACTGAAAGGCAAATAATGCCACGTAATATCCGGCACCATCGCGTCCAGACGTTGCTTTTCATCCACACCGTGAATCAGCAACTGATAGCCACCACCGTAGCTAGAACCGACGGCGCCACTCAGCAAGTTTACGCCACCGGCGACACTCACCGCCGGATCTGGCCGTGGGACCAATTCGCCACTGGCCTCATCGCGCCAGGCCAAATAATCTAAGTTGGCTTCGGCCCAATCCAGTATTTGCAATAAATCCAAGCCTTCTACGTCTGGGTCCATTACCCGCACGGTGCCGCTGCTCTCGCCAAAACCGCGCTGATCGATACTAATCACCGGATAACCGCCCGCAACGAGCAGATCTAGGGCGTTGCCACTGTAATCACCGGCCGCCGGATCGTTAACCCTTGAGCCGCCAAAACCGTGGCCGTGCAACACCAAGGGGTGGGCACCCACAGCGCGTTTTCCGCAATCAAGAACAACAGGCTCAAATACTTCAAAACTGATATTTTCACCACTGGCTGAGGGTAAAATTACCTGGTAATGGCGGTTCGCCGCAACCGTGGCAAAGCTGTCTCCACAGGAGGCATTAGTTTGCGCCGCCGAACAGCCTTGGACATCGACGGTCGACTGAGCCGCAGAATTTGCGCAGAGATCCTCTTCATTACCTACGCCGTCACCGTCACTGTCGCGGTTGTCTTCGGGGTCACAAGCATCACCGATACTATCGGCATCAAGGTCTCGCTGATTGGCATTGGCCACGGCGGGACAATTATCTTGCTCGTCGCTAACCCCATCATTGTCGGCATCATCATCACACACGTCGCCAACACCATCGCGGTCGGCATCGGCTTGGTCGCTATTGGCGACTGCGGGGCAATTATCACTGGGATCAACCACACCGTCACCATCGCCGTCAGCGGGCTGACTAACCTCACTAGAACCTGGATTACGCGAAGAACTCGAACTAGAGCTGCCGCCACAGGCAGAGAGGGCGACAAGCGTGACCAAAGTGATTAGTAGGCGGCTATTCAACATGATGATGTCCTGAATTTATTATTGCCAATCCTTACGCAAAAACCCTGTTTTAGATTCGCGAATGACTGACTAAAACATGTTTACCCAGAATTCTCAAGATATAACATAGTAATATCGTTAGATAAAATCCTCGGTGCATATTCCAGCGCAACGTGAAATAATCCCCACCAAGCCCATTCCCGCCATTGAGCGCTCTCTTCAGGAACTCCACATTGCGACGCAGCAGCATACCTCTTGCGCTTCACCGCCTAAGCAAAACAATAAATACCTGGTATGTCCGCCGGTACATCGCACCCCAATTCGACAGCTTAGGCAGCCTCCCCGACGTAGTAAACCCGCGCAGTGTAGCCATTTTTGGCAACAACATTCATTTGGGGAAACACGCGCATATTATCGCTTCGCCAGACAATATTATTCGTTTGACCAGCTGGCCGAGCCGGCTCGGCGAATCGGAAATTCGCATCGGCAATTACTGCTTAATATCACCTGGCGTACGAATTTCTGCAGCCAAATCCATCCGCATTGGTGACAACTGCATGTTTGCCGCCAATGTTTATATCAGCGACAGCGACTGGCACGGCATTTACAACCGCATCCGCCCCTTCCGCAGCGAAAAGCAGGTGGTATTAGAAGACAACGTCTGGCTGGGTGAGCGCGTCATTGTCAACAAAGGTGTGCGCATTGGCGAGAACAGCGTGATTGGTGCCGGCAGCATTGTCACTAAAGACATTCCCGCCAACGTAATTGCTGCGGGTAATCCCGCGCGAGTAATCAAGACCATAAATCCCCAACGTCGAATGTTGAAACGTGAAGTCTTGTTTCAGGACTCTGAACATTACTATGAAATTCAGGACGGACTCGCCAAGATGGCAATGGAGAATAATAGCTGGCGCAATTGGCTGCGGGTATTATTCAAACCGAATCAACAAGACTAAGCCCCCAAAATGACAAACCCCGATCAAGGCCGGGGTTTGAAAAGCGATAAAGCCCCACCAAAGTGGGACTTAGAGCAGAGGACTGCTTACATCATGCCGCCCATGCCACCCATACCGCCCATACCACCCATGCCGCCCATGTCTGGCATGCCGCCACCAGCGCCAGACTCAGCTTTTGGTGCGTCGGCAATCATGCACTCGGTAGTAATGATCAGACCAGCAACCGAACCAGCAGCCTGCAGTGCAGTACGGGTTACTTTGGCAGGATCAAGAATACCCATGTCCATCATATCGCCGTATTCGCCAGTACCGGCGTTGTAACCAAAGTTGCCGGTGCCATTGCGCACTTTGTCCAGTACCACTGAAGCTTCATCACCTGCGTTGGTCACGATTTGACGCAGCGGTGCTTCCAGAGCACGCAAAGCCGCATTGATACCAGCAGTCTGGTCTTCGTTGTCACCTTCGATAGTGCCAATATTAGCGATTGCACGAACCAGCGCAACACCACCACCAGGAACCACGCCTTCTTCTACCGCAGCGCGAGTTGCATGCAGCGCATCTTCAACGCGGGCTTTCTTCTCTTTCATTTCCATTTCAGTGGCAGCGCCAACCTTAATAACCGCTACACCGCCAGCCAATTTCGCTACGCGCTCTTGCAATTTCTCACGGTCGTAATCTGAACTGGTGTTTTCGATTTGTGTACGGATCTCAGCAACGCGAGATTGAATAGCAGCAGCATCGCCAGCACCGTCAACAATCACGGTGTTTTCTTTGTCCATGGTTACGCGCTTAGCAGTACCAAGGTGCTCCAATGTGGCTTGCTCAAGATCCAGACCAACTTCTTCTGAAATCACAGTGCCGCCAGTCAGAATCGCAAGGTCTTGCAACATTGCTTTGCGACGATCGCCAAAGCCAGGTGCCTTACAGGCCGCAACTTTCACAATACCGCGCATGGTATTAACCACCAATGTTGCCAGCGCTTCGCCTTCAACGTCTTCAGCAACAATAACCAACGGACGGCTAGACTTAGCGACCTGCTCTAGCAGTGGCAGCATTTCACGGATATTGGAGATTTTCTTGTCAGCCAACAGGATATAAGGGCTGTCGTGCTCAACACTCATGTTCTCAGTGTTGTTAACGAAGTAAGGAGACAAATAGCCGCGGTCAAACTGCATACCTTCAACGACGTCTAATTCATTGTGCAGACCCTGGCCTTCTTCAACAGTGATAACGCCTTCTTTACCGACTTTATCCATTGCTTCAGCAATGATGTCGCCAATGTTTGAATCGCTGTTTGCCGAAATAGTACCTACTTGAGCGATCGCTTTAGCGTCTGCGCAGGGGCTAGACAGCTTTTTAACTTCTTCAACAGCAGCGGCAATGGCTTTGTCGATACCGCGCTTAATGTCCATTGGGTTCATACCCGCTGCAACTGATTTCAGGCCTTCGTTTACGATTGCTTGAGCCAATACAGTAGCGGTGGTAGTACCGTCACCGGCATCGTCAGAAGCGCGTGACGCCACTTCTTTAACCATTTGCGCGCCCATGTTTTCTAGGCGATCTTCTAGCTCGATTTCTTTGGCTACAGACACACCATCTTTAGTGATGGTTGGCGCACCGTAAGACTTCTCAAGTACCACGTTGCGGCCTTTAGGGCCAAGAGTAACTTTCACTGCGTTAGCTAGGATATTGACACCAGCCACCATGCGCTGGCGCGCTTCGTTTCCAAATACTACGTCTTTTGACATGATCTTATAATCCTTCTATTAACTAATTCGTTGATTCAAAAAAATCTTTTGCCGGACTTAAGCTTCTACTACACCAAAGATTTCTGATTCATTCAGAACGATCAACTCTTCGCCGTCGACTTTTACGGTGCTACCGGAGTACTGACCAAAAATAACGACATCACCAGCTTTAACGCCAACCGGACGCAATTCGCCGCTTTCTAACAATTTGCCCTCACCAACGGCGATCACTTCACCCTGGTTTGGCTTTTCTTTAGCAGAACCTGGCAGAACAATACCGCCCGCACTGGTCTGCTCTTCTTCCTTACGACGAACTACAACGCGATCGTATAACGGACGAATTTTCATTTTTATCAATCTCCATTCAATCAATGATTTAGAATTTATTGACCGGTTAAACCGGTGTCAGCCCAAAAGCAGCACTACCTTTTGACCTGACCCCCCTTTCGTTACGGATTGGGAAACAGCACGCATCCCAACAGGGAAAACGAGGCTTATCACTGCCAAGTCACCGTGGGCTGTCCTGTAAATGGGGCTGTGCAAATGCTTTTCAAGAGCCCGGCAAGAAAATTATTCTTCTTTTTTGTAATCGCCTTCAATTATCACGCTCTCCCGCCGAGCAGTCGGGTTCACTGGGGCGTCGGCATTATCGGCGTCAGTAAAGCGAGCGCCCCCGGACTGAAACCCGCTTGCTTGAAAATTATTCACCTGCATCACCCCGCGCATCAATAATTGGCCAACAAGCCATTGCCGCAACGGCCCAATTAGGCACACAAACCCCAAGGTATCAGTGATAAAACCGGGCGTAAGCAACAGCGCACCGCCCACCGCTAATAGCAGACCCTCCAAGATCTCGGTAGCGGGCACTTGGCCGCTACTTAGACGTTGTTGGGCGCGGGTCAGTGTTTCTACACCTTGCTGTTTTAGCAGTGCGGCGCCCACCACGGCAGTAAACACCACCATGCCAATCGTCGGCAAACTGCCGACCAGGCCACCTACCTCGATTAACAGCCACATCTCCAATATCGGCAAAACCACAAACAAGACAAACAAAAAGCGCATCAAAAGCTCACTTTAATAAATAGGGTTTCTCAATAAATGGGGGGAAATAGCCACAAATTCAAGGGCGCGTAGCGCAATTGAAAAATTGCCCGTTAAATGTCCCAGCATTGGTTTACAATTCTAGTTTGCCACGCCGCAATACGGATCATAAATGAAACACCATCAGCACGGTAAACTGCTTATTCTCAGCATCTGCAGCGCGTTAGCCGCGCCACTTGCGACAGCAAGCCCGGACTGCCTCACCCTTGCGGCCCAGTCAGCATCAGAATCGACCACCGTCGCCGAACTCCGGGCGCTCTGTCAATCTCCGCGGTGGAGCACCACCGACACCCCCGCCCCAACTACCGAAAGACAGTCCGAACAGACTATTACTGAGCCTTCTCACAGCAATAGCGGGGTAGTCCAGCAACGCTTTGAATTAGAGCGTTTTACTCATGACAACCCCTTTGTCTTAACTCCCCATAGAAGCAATTACATACTGCCAATCTCTTACCGAGACGACATCGTTGATTATAATAGCCTGGTGCCGGGCGCTGATATTCAGCAAGACAATACTGAATTAGAATTTCAGCTCAGCATAAAAGTCATGGTTTGGGAGTCGATTTTTGAGAACAACGGTTATCTCAGCATGGGTTACACCAACCGTTCGTTCTGGCAAGCCTACAACAGCGTGACGTCTGCCCCATTTCGTGAAACGAACCACGAGCCAGAGGCCATGCTCACCTTCACCAATGACGGGGAGTGGCTCGGCTTTCGCAATGTTGGCAACCAACTGATATTTAACCATCAATCGAACGGTCGCAGTGAACCGATATCACGCAGCTGGAACCGGCTGATGCTTAATTTCATTTTTGAACGAGATCGCTTTGCGATGTCCTTCAAACCTTGGTATCGCCTGAAAGAAGACAAGGAGGACGACAACAACCCAAATATTGAAAAATACCTAGGCCATTTCGAATGGATGGGAATTTATAATTGGCATAATCGCACCTTGAGCCTCATGCTTCGCAACAACTTGCGTAGCGAAAACAAAGGGGCGATGGAGCTCGGCTGGAGCTTCCCGATCAATTCCCGAGTTAAGGCCTATGTAAAGTATTTCAATGGCTACGGAGAGAGTCTGATTGAATACAATAACGCCATCGAAAGTATCGGTATCGGCGTACTGATCAGCGACTGGCTGTAATCCCCACTGAAAACGGAAACATGACAATGATTAACGCTCAAGAAGCACTGGAACGACTAAAAGCCGGAAACGCCCGCTTTGTAGACAAGTTAAACAGTGAAACCGCCAGTATCATTCATAATAAACGACCGGAATTAGTTGAGATTCAAGCACCCTTCGCTATCGTATTGGGCTGCTCCGACGCCCGGGTACCAGCGGAATTGGTCTTTGACCAAGGTCTAGGAGACCTTTTTGTTATTCGGGTCGCGGGCAATGTGGTTGCGCCGTCGGGCATTGGCAGCGTTGAATTTGCCGCCCTCAATTTTGGCACACCGCTTGTCGTGGTACTGGGCCACTCCAACTGCGGCGCTATTTCAGCCACCGTGGACGTACTCACCGGCAATAGCAAAATCCCCTCCCAGAATCTGCATTCCATTGTTAAGCGGATTCGCCCCGCGGTAGAAACCCTGATGACGACCGAGCTGCGCCATGACCATAAAGCCCTGATCGAGCAATCTGTTCGCGCCAATGTCCGCACCTCGGTAGAACACCTCAGCAGTGGCTCGCCTACCCTAGAAAAGCTCATCAGCGAAGGAAAATTGATGGTGGTCGGTGCCGAGTACTCCCTAGAAACCGGTGAGGTCGACTTTTTCTACGAAGATTACTGGGAACGTACCCGCAACCTCGAAGCGCAATGAGTGAAGCCGCCCAGCAGTTTTACGCCGTCCTTCAGGGCATACCTGAAGGACGGCTATGCAGCTACGGCGATATAGCCAAACTCGCCGGCCTGCCGGGCCAAGCCCGGCGGGTTGGCAAACTTCTTAGCCAAACCCCAAGCGACACCAAACTCCCTTGGTTCAGAGTCATCAACGCCCAAGGCAAAATTAGCTTTCCTATTGGCAGCGACCGCTATCAACGGCAGTTGAACGCCTTAATTCAGGAAGGCAGTGCGGATATCTCGGGGAAAGTGTATTGGCGCCAGCGGCGGTGGCCTTGACGCGATGCGGCACGCTTGACGGGAGACGGTGAACGCAAAAGCACAATCAGTGCATGGTTTGTTTTTTTAGCGTCTCCCATCTCCCGTCAAGCGTCTACCGACGTTTTTTCCGTCCACGGCGCGACTTTAAACAGCATCAACATCCCCGGCACCGCAATAGCCGTACACAGCAGGTAAAAATTCGTCCAGCCTACTGACTCCACAATAACCCCTGTGGTGGCATTTGCAAAGGTGCGAGGCACCGCCGCTAAGGCGGTGAATAGGGCGAACTGCGTGGCGGCGTAAGCGGGCGTGGTAGCACGGGCAATAAACGCCGTAAACGCAGCGGTACCGAGGCCGACCCCCAGATACTCAAAAACAATGACCACCGCGAGCGCAAAGCGGTCGTGACCGATTTCTGCCAGTGCGGCAAAGCCGAGAATACTCATTACCTGCACCACCCCAAACACCCAGAGCGCACGATTAATACCAAGCCGAATCATAATAATGCCACCAGCCAGACCACCAATAATCGCGGCAGTCAGCGAAGCGGTTTTGGCAATGGTGCCAATTTCCGTGAGAGTAAAACCAAGGTCGAGGTAAAACGGCGACGACAGCGCAGTGGCCATATTGTCGCCGAGTTTGTAAAGAAACAAAAACAACAGCAAGTAAAGCGCGCTAGCCCAACCTTTACGATTAACAAATTCTTTGAAAGGCTCAACAATCGCCGCTCGCAAACTCAACGGGGCAATGCTGGCGTCCGCCGCTTCCTCAATCCACAGGGTCATCGCCACACCGATCAGCATGAACGCAGCCATGGCCACAAACACCGTGCTCCACGGTAAATAGTCGCCCAAAATCACACCGATAGAGCCCGGCACCAAGCCCGCCAAGCGATAGGCTTGCACGTGAATCGCATTGCCCAGTCCCAACTCATCATCACGTAATAATTCCCGCCGATACGCATCAAGCACCACGTCTTGACTGGCACTGCAAAAGGCCACCGCCGCCGCGCCGTAGGCGACAAGCCCCACCGAAAACTTAGGGTCGATAAACCCCAACACCGCCATTGACACAATCAAGCCCAGCTGACTGATTAACATCCACCCCCGCCGCCGCCCAAAAAATGGCGGTACATAGCGGTCCATCAACGGCGCCCAAACAAACTTCCAGTTATAGGGAAAGCCAATCAACGCAAACAAGCCAATCTCGGTCAGGCCCACACCCTCGCTGCGCAACCAGGCTGGGACCAGCTGAATTAAGAAATACAGGGGCAAGCCAGAGGCAAAGCCGGTTAATACACAGATAAACATATGGCGATTAAAAATCGCCTGGCGCCAAGTCAGGGGCGCAGGGCTTGGCATGGGCGGTGGGGACTGTTCAGTCATGGCCGGTTCCGAGTACAAAGTGCGTTCATTCTGGCTTGCGGGACAGCGAATGCAAGAGCGGAAAATCCAGCCCTTGCGCTGACGCATGAAAGCCGCGATCAATCTCGGAAATTAGTGAACTGCAGGGGCTGATCCAGCTCTTCGGCGCGCAATATCGCCATCACTTCTTGCAGATCATCGCGTTTTTTACCCGTTACCCGCACTTGTTCATCTTGAATTTGGCTTTGCACTTTAAGCTTACGGTCTTTAATCAATTTAACGATTTTGCGCGCCACATCCGAGGTCAGGCCGCTTTGCATGGTAACCAACCGCTTTACCTGCTTACCGGCGCCCTTCACATCACCCACCTCCATAGCGAGGGGGTCGATTTTCACTTTTACTAACGCAGCACGCAGCAGGTCTTCCATTTGCTGTAATTGAAATTCCGCCTCTGCGAACATGGTTACCGTCAATCCGTCGCGTTCAAAACGCGCATCCACACCTTTAAAGTCAAAACGGGTTTCAATGACCCGCCCTGCCTGATCAACGGCATTAGTAAAGATGTGTAAATCCACTTCTGAGACAATATCAAACGCTGGCATAGCCTAAATTCCTTTGTTATGTTGCGCCGCGCAGTTTAGCATCCCGAGACTGCGGACTGAATGTGTAGGATCAAGCAAATGAACAGAAAAACACAGTGAGCAACACCGCGAATCCAACATGGTCGATTCTTGGCGCTGGCGCCATTGGCAACTTATGGGCCTGCTATGCCCAGCGCAGCGGCCATAATATTGAACTCATCTTTCGTGACCGCAGCAGCTTAGCAGCTTATCGCCAGCACGGCGGCATTTGCTTCACGGCTAACGGGCAAACTGACTTACTCAATATTCCCGCCCGCTGCCCAACAACAATCGCAGCCCCCATTCAACAGCTGCTGATCACCACCAAAGCCCAGCAAACCCTTACGGCATTGGCAGCGATAGCAGAGTATATTCAGCCCGACGCCAGCTTGGTGCTATTACAAAACGGCCTCGGTATCGCCGAGCAAGTCCAGCAGCAATTCCCCAAAGCACGACTATTTAAAGCCTCCACCACCGAGGGCGCTTACCGGCCCAGCCGCTTTGCGGTCGTTCACGCTGGGCGCGGCCAAACCTTAATGGGCAGCGCAGCTGACAAGGCAGACGCCATCGCTCAATCCCTGAGTTTTGCTCCACTAACAGTATCACCAAGTGACAATATTGACGCCGTGCTTTGGCGCAAGCTCGCTATTAATTGCGCGATCAACCCCCTCACGGTTATTCATCGCTGCCGCAATGGCGAATTGCTCGACAAGCCAGAAGCCCTTGCGCAAATCGCTAGCGTGGTAGAAGAAATTCTACAGCTCAGCAAAATCCTGAACCTCGACCAAAACCTCGCTAACTTGCATGAGCAAGTACTTGACGTTGCCCGCGCTACCGCCAACAACCGTTCTTCCATGCTTCAAGATATTGAATCTGGCAAAGAAACCGAGATTGAGGCGATTACGGGTTATCTGTGTCGGCTCGCCGCAGAACAGGGCTTACGTCTACCCGCCAATCAACACCTGCTCGACGACGTTCAACGGATTTCATTACAAAATCGCGTCTAAGCTAGCGATTCTCGGCCCACCATAATTTGACAAAATAACACCATAGCCGTAGAGTGCGCGCCACGTAATAGGTGCTCAAGCCCGCGTTATTCGCGGCGATGAGTTAAACGGGAAGTCCGGTGAGGCGTGTTCATACAGAACACCACCAAGTCCGACGCTGCCCCCGCAACGGTAAGCCACTGTCGAGTACAAGATAGGGCAAGCCCGGAACCGGCCTACTACCGATTCACCCGATGAAGCGGAGGGCTCCATCAGCGGTCGTATACTTGTATATAGCCCCTACCCCTCCCTCATTGCTTCCCTAGCTAGCTTTGAGGTTAACCATGAACAAATTCATATTAAGCGCATTAAGCGGCGTTTTAAGTATTGCGGCATCGGCTACGTCGGCCCAGTCCCACAGCGAGATGGAAACTACCATCGTCACTGCGACCCGCACCGAACAAGCGATTGCCGACAGTTTGGCACCGGTCACAGTATTTGAGCGCGCCGATATCGAGCGCATTCAACCTGTCGACTTACAAGAACTCCTGTCGCGCGCGGTGGGGGTGAGCTTTGTTCGCAATGGCGGGCGGGGCGCCAATGCCAGCCTGTTTCTGCGGGGCAATCAGAGCAACCACACCTTGGTACTAGTTGACGGCGTCCGGATTGGTTCCGCCACCCTGGGCAGCCCATCACTAACCAACCTGCCACCAGAGCTGATTGAACGCGTTGAAATTGTGCGCGGCTCGCGCTCTAGCTTGTATGGCTCCGAAGCCATCGGGGGCGTTGTGAATATAATTACCCGCAAATACCACGACACCGACGGCGTGAAGCCCATGCTGCAATTGGGCATTGGCACCCAAGGCGGCAGCAAAGCCCTCGCGGCCATTAGCGGTGGCAATAGTCAAACTCAGTTTAATCTTAGCGCGGTACAAGAAAACACCGACGGCATCGACAATACTGAGAGCAAATTCGGCGTTCACGGCGACAAAGACGGCTTTGAACAAACCGCTTACAATCTAACTGCAAGCCACAAGATAAACGACCGCGCCAGCTTATTTGCGCTATACCAAAACAGCCGCAGCGAAAGCGATTACGACACCAACTGCTACGGCACACCTTTCGCTGTTTACAGTTGTTCGCCCTACTCGGTAAGCGAGGTGAATGTCGCCAATATTCGCGGGGAATTCCAGTTATTGCAAAACTGGCTACTGACTTTATCTGCCGGTGAGTCCAAGGATCAGTCGCAGGTCAAACATCATTATGTGGAACCCAGCGCCGTCGGTGTGAGCGGTGATAATTTTGACACCACCCGCAAAATTTATAGCCTACAAAATGACTGGTTACTCAGTGACAGCCATGTACTCACTGTGGGATTTGAACGCCTGCTCGACGAAGTCGATAGCAACCTGAATTATGGCGAAGACAGCCGCGCCAACAAGGCGATTTTCGCCCAGTGGCAAGCCGATTTCGGTATCGTTGACCTAACGATCGGCGGCCGCAATGACGACAACGAGCAATTTGGCACCTATGACACCGGCAATGCCTCGGTGGGCATTCAGCTTGCTAAGCCCGTTAAACTTATTGCCTCTTACGGCGAAGGCTTTAATGCTCCCACCTTTAATGACTTGTATTACCCCTTTTACGGCGTGGCAACTTTAAAGCCAGAAACCTCAGAAAATCGTGAATTAGAATTGCGAGTCGATCAAGCCTGGGGAACCTGGGGAGCCAGCTATTTTCAAAATGATGTCGATGAATTAATTCAATACAATCCGGCAACATTTGGCCCCGACCAGATCAAAGGTGCCGAAATAAAAGGTCTTGAGCTAAGCGTGGCAACTAGCCTCTATCAGTGGAATATTGAAGCCAACGCCACCTTACTCGACGCCACCGACACCAGCACGAACAAAGATTTGCGGCGTCGAGCCAGCAAACAATTTAATATTGATGCTGATCGCCAGTGGCAACAGTGGGGCGCCAGCGCCAGCTTACGCTTTGTTGGCAAGCGCTATGAAGACACCAATAATACCGACGAGCTGGGCAGTTACACCTTAGTCGACAGTGCCGTTTCTTACCGCTTCAACGAGCAACTCAAACTCAACTTGGCCTTGAAGAACATATTCGACCGCGAGTATGTCACTGCCCGCGGCAGTCTTGGCGACTATCAGGCGATTGGCCGCGAAGCCATGCTGAGCATCACCTACACACCCAAATAACAGGTATCATTGCCTTTGCTTTAAACGCAGCCACTTAGCAATAAGTGGCTGCGTACATTTAAGAGGTGACCTTATGACAAGCTTAAGCGACGAAGAAAAACACCAGAAACGCATGCAAATCAAAAAGGCCATGATCGACGAGAAAGTCGCGCAGGCCACCGAAGAGCGCGGGGTACTTATTGTGCTCAGTGGCCCCGGCAAAGGTAAATCCAGCTCGGGCTTTGGCACGGTAATTCGCGCCTTGGGCCACGGTTATAAAGCAGCCGTAGTACAATTTATTAAAGGTACCTGGGACTGTGGCGAGCGCAATTTTATTCAGCAGCGCTGCCCCGAAGTCCCGTTTATTGTGATGGGTTCCGGCTTTACGTGGGAAACCCAAAGTAAAGAACAAGACCGCGAAGCCGCCCAGCAAGCTTGGCAGAAAACCAAGCTGCTCTTGCAAGATGAAACCATTCACCTGGTATTGCTCGACGAAATCACCTACGTTTTAAAATACGGCTATCTCGACGCCGACGAAGTTTACGACGCCCTGCGCAATCGCCCCCGTGAACAAAGCGTCATAGTGACTGGCCGCGGCGCACCCGTACCGCTCAAACAACTGGCCGACACCGTGTCGATGATCGACGATACCAAACACGCCTTTCACAACGGCATAAAAGCCCGCAAGGGTGTGGAGTGGTAGTGTTGAAGCCCATTTTTGTCCTCGCACTCATCACGTTTTTTAGCGTCGGCGCGGCCCTCGCGGATATATGTGTGAGGGATGATAGCGGCGCTGACGTCTGCCTGAGCAAACCCGCCCAGCGCATCATTGCGTTATCCCCCGGTGCGACCGAGCTGATCTACGCCGCTGGCGGCGGTGATCAAGTCATTGCCGCAGTGAGCTATTGCGACTACCCCGAGGCGGCAAAAGCACTACCTAGGGTTGGTAGCTATAATCGCTTTGACCAAGAAGCGATTCTGGCGCAAAAACCTGATTTACTTATTGCGTGGATTGAAGGCAATCCCGCCGAGCAATTAGCCAAATTAAAGTCACTTGGCCTCACAATTTACTATACCCAGCTCAATGATTTTGACGACGTAAGCTCTAGCCTAGAAAGGCTTGGCAAACTCGCGGGCAGTGAGGCACAGGCCAAACTCGCTGCCGATAAATTCCGCGCGGGTATTGCCGAACTGGAAGATCGCTACAGCCACTCAGCGCCCGTTACCGTGTTCCAGCAAATATGGAGCAACCCGCTCATGACCGTGAATAATGAGCATATTATTAGCGAGGCCACTCGCATTTGCGGCGGCGTGAATGTGTTTGGCAATTTGCCTAATCTCAGCGCCCGCATCGACAATGAAGCGGTACTGGCCGCCGACCCCGAGGCCATCATCGCCGGTGGTATGGGCGAAGAAAATCGCGACTGGCTGGACGAGTGGCTGCGCTTTGGCGGCCTTACTGCCGTGCGTCGCAACAACTTATTTTTTATTCCGCCCTCGACTATTCAGCGGCCAACCCCGCGCTTACTGGAAGGCACTACCTTGCTCTGCCAACATTTAGAAACTGCCCGTGGCCGCCGTTAAAACCAGCCGCGGGGCAGTGCCACACTTCATTCTGCCGCTGAGCGTTTTGGCCCTGCTTACGCTTGCTACCCTCGCGCTTGCAATTACCACCGGCAGCGTCAGTATTTCCAATGCCG
>NZ_JBFHDY010000007.1:0-65630 GCF_041584495.1 Zhongshania sp. | reverse complement strand
GCACCCTCGGGGGCCGGCAAAACCAGCTTAGTCGCAGAGTTACTCAAGCGCACGCCCCAGCTCAGTGTGTCGGTATCCCACACCACGCGACCAATGCGGCCCGGTGAGCAGGATGGGGTGAATTATCACTTTATCAGCCACGGGGTGTTCCAACAGATGCTGGGTGAGACCGCTTTTTTGGAGCATGCCCAGGTTTTTGATAATTTTTACGGCACTTCTCAAAAGTGGGTAGAGTCTGAACTCGCCCGTGGCGAAGATGTGATTTTGGAAATTGACTGGCAGGGCGCCCAGCAAGTGCGCCGCTTAATGCCCGAAACCATCGCCATTTTTATTCTGCCGCCCTCTCGCGAGGCCTTAAATCAGCGCCTTACTGGTCGCGGTCAGGATGACGACAGTGTCATTCAGCGCCGCATGGACGCTGCCGTGGCGGAAATGTCTCACTATGTTGAAGGCGATTATGTGGTCATTAATGATGACTTCGACACCGCACTGGCCGACTTAGAGGCCATCATTCGCGCCCGTCGTTTGCAATTAGACAAACAACAGGACCGCCACGCCACACTGCTTAGTGCGCTACTGTCATAAGTGTCAACTTTTTGTTAGACTGCCAAGTAATTAACAGCGCGCAATTTGTGCGCTGATTTTGTTTAGTCTGCAGGAAACACATCATGGCCCGAATTACTGTTGAAGACTGCCTACAAGCCGTCGATAATCGCTTTGAATTAGTTATGGTCGCCAGCAAACGCGCCCATGCTCTGGCAACCGGCGGCAAAACTGCCTTAGTTGCAGAAGAGGGCGATAAGCCAACGGTTATTGCACTGCGTGAACTGGCCGAAGGCAAGATCACCCGCGAGCAAGTCATGGCTGCCAATAAGCACGAAGACGCGCCAGAAATTGATCTGGGCGCTGAATTGGGCGCCGCTTCACTGTAATTCGCGTCTGAAAGGGGCGTCGATGCATCAATACAGTTTTTTCAATCCGAGCAGCGGCGCTAAAGAGCCAGCCGGATCAATCGACGCCCTTGCAATCTCCCTTGCTGAATACCTGACGCCCGATCAGGTAAATCAGGTTCGACGCGCGTACTATTACGCAGAACAAGCCCACGAAGGTCAAAACCGTCGCAGTGGCGAGCCATACGTAACCCACCCCTTAGCCGTTGCCAGTATTCTTGCAGAAATGCACATGGACGTTCAAAGCCTCATGGCGGCGATGCTCCATGACGTCATTGAAGACACCCATGTCACCAAACAGGGTTTAAGCGATCAATTTGGTGATGTTGTTGCCGAGCTAGTCGACGGGGTGTCGAAGCTCACCCGTATCGAGTTTCAATCTAAAGCCGAGCAACAAGCCGAGAACTTCCAGAAAATGGCCTTGGCCATGGCCAAGGATATTCGCGTTATCTTGGTTAAACTTGCCGACCGCCTTCACAATATGCGCACCCTCGGCGCCATGCCCCAAGATAAGCGCCGCCGTATCGCCAGAGAAACGCTGGAGATTTATGCGCCCATTGCCCAGCGCTTGGGCATGCACAATATTCGGGTTGAGTTCGAAGACTTGGGCTTTATGTCCATGCATCCCATGCGCGCCCGACGCATTCGCAAGGCCATTACCACGCGCTTTGGCGACCGCAAAAAAACCATTACCACCATTAAAGAAAGCATCGAGAACTGCCTTACCGAAGAAGGCCACAGCGCCAATGTCATCGGCCGCGAAAAGCACCTGTTCAGTATTTACAGCAAAATGCGCAATAAGCGTAAGTCGCTAAAAGAGATTATGGACCTCTATGCCTTTCGCATAGTGGTGGACTCGGTCGACAGCTGCTACCGAGTACTGGGCTGCGTACACAGCTTATACAAGCCGGTGCCAGGCCAATTTAAAGACTATATTGCCATTCCCAAGGCCAATGGCTACCAGTCTCTGCACACCGTGTTATTTGGCTTGGAAGGCGTGCCGATTGAAATTCAGATCCGCACCCACGAAATGGAAGAAATGGCCAATAACGGCATCGCCGCCCATTGGCTGTACAAAAGCAGCGACCAAGAGCCCAAGCGTAACTCCAGCCATGCCCGCGCTCGCCAATGGGTGCAGGGCCTTTTGGAAATGCAGGAGCGCGCTGGCGACTCCTTAGAATTTATCGAGAATGTCAAAATTGATCTCTTCCCCGACGAGGTCTATGTCTTTACCCCGCGCGGCGACATTATGGAATTGCCCGCCGGCGCCACGGCCGTAGACTTTGCCTACGCGGTTCATAGCGACATCGGCAATAGCTGCGTGGCCTGCCGAATCAACCGCCGTTTGGCGCCCTTGTCAGAAACCCTGCAAAGCGGTCAGACACTCGAAGTGATTACCACCCCCGGTGCCCAACCCAACCCGGCATGGCTGCATTTTGTGGTCACGGCCAAGGCCCGTACGGGTATTCGTCACCACCTGAAATACCAACGCAAAAACGAAGCCTTAACGTTGGGCAAGCGCATGCTCGAACGCGCACTGGCCAGCATGAATGAGAACATTGGCGACTTCGAAGGCAAATACCTGCAGCAACTGGTCGACACTACCCACGCCAAAACGCCAGACAATATCTATGAACAAATCGGCATGGGTAACCGAGTTGCCTATTTGACCGCCCGCCAATTACTAAATTTACGCGACAATATTGCCGACGGCGACGCCCTGCGGCCACCGCCGACCCGCCATTCCATGGTCATCCATGGTACCGAAGGGTTTTTGGTTAATTTTGCGCGCTGCTGCTACCCCATACCCGGCGACCACATTATTGGCATCGTCAGCTCTGAAAAAGGGGTGGTGGTACACTGCGAAAACTGCCACAACAGCATTGAACTTAGCAGCCAGCCCGACAGGGTAGTACCTCTGAGTTGGGCCGAAAATATTGACCGCGACTTCTCGGTAGAAATGAAAATTGAATTAACCAAGCAGCGCGGCATTATTGCTGTGTTAGCAACCCGCGTGAATGGCGCTGACGGCAGCATAGAAAAAGTCAGCGTAGAAGACGAAAATGCCAAAATCAGCACCATTCACCTTATTGTTGGCGTCCGTTCGCGCGTGCATTTAGCCAATATTATGCGCCGGATCAGAAATATTCCCGCGGTGATAAAGGTGACTAGGGAAAGGCATTGATCAGCCAGACGCTTGATGGGAGACGGTGAACGCAAAAGCTGCTTTTCTTAGCATCTCCCGTCTCCCGTCCAGCATTAAGCAATTCCACTAATCAATATCAATCCTGAAACTAGGAAGCAAACCTCATGAGCACTAAAGAATACATCAACACCCTCCACGCCCCAGAGGCTATTGGCACTTACTCGCAAGCGGTGAAGGTGGGCAATACGGTTTATTTGTCTGGACAAATTCCCTTGGTGCCAGAAACCATGACCATGGTTGCCGGCGGGATTGTTGAGCAGGCCACTCAGGTGTTTAAAAACCTGTCGGCCGTGGCCGATGCCAGCGGCGGCAGCTTAAATAACGCGGTGAAGGTAAACATCTCCTTAACGGATCTGAGCGTGTTTGCTCAGGTCAATGAGGTAATGGCGACGTTCTTTACTGAACCCTACCCAGCCCGCGCCTGCGTTCAAGTTGCCGCGCTACCCCGCGGCGCCATGATTGAAGTTGAAGTCATACTGGCGCTTTAATGACAGCGTCAATCTTTAGCGGTACTCGCGCGCCACGCGCGCAGTACCGGTTCAAACCCGTCGCGGAAAGTCGGGTATTTCAGTGTATAGCCACTTTCTCGCAGACGGCGATTCACACAGCGTTTGCTCCCAGTACGCGCAATCGGCTCGCCCTTGCTTGCGTAAGCCACGCCTAACTGCGCAGCCAACCACGCCTGTACATCCTGAATACTCGCAGCCTCATCATCCACACCCACATAACAGCTTTCGAGTTTGGCACCCGCCTCGGCTTTATCTATTAAATGGGCGATAAACCCGACGCAATCATCGCGGTGAATTCGGTTAGTGTAATGCAGCGGCTGTGGCGGAGCGCAGCCGCCCTCCAAGACCTTATTCAACATAAAGAATCGACCGCTACCATAAATACCGCCAAAGCGAATATTACTATGGGGCCAAGCAGTAGCAGCTATTGCCTGCTCAGCGTTTAAGAGGCTTTGACCAGAAAATCGGTCGGGGGCAGTTTCACTAGTCTCATCGATGACCTCGTGGTTGGCCTGCGCGTACACGCCGGTACTGGAGACAAAAAATATGTGCTTGGGTGGCACCGCGATCGCAGCCAAAACATTGGCCAAACCGCGCTCAAATACAGCTTGATAGGCCTCGGCCTTATTGCCGCCAGGGGTTAAGGTCACCACCACATAGTCTGCGTGTAGCGGGCCAAGGGCAGCCACACTCGCAGGATCACAAACATCCGCCGCCAAGGCCGTAATCCCCGGCGCCAACTTAGTCGAATTACGACGTAAGCCCTGTACTTCCCAGCTTTCTGGCAAGTATATTTCAGCTAAACCATTGCCAATATCACCACAACCCACAATGAGCAGCCTTTTTTGTTCGCTCTTGCCTTCAACAATCATCGCCGGCGTAAACTCCAATTAATAAAAACGACCATTCGCCCCGTGCCAGCAGTCTTCGCTATACTGGCTCTCATCTTTTTTCTGCTAGGTGTTAGCGGCGATGACGAGCGCTGCTGCAGAGCTTAGCACTTTGCACCCGAGGACGACCATGGCAAGCCTTCCCATCACGCGATGTATCGTTACCGTTAACAGCGAAGATCACCATCTGAGCTTCGCCAATGAGGCGATGCCAGAGCCTGCCGCCAAGGAAGTCTTGATGCGCGTTATTGGCTCCGGCGTCAATCGTCCCGACTTAATGCAGCGCTATGGTCTCTATCCACCACCAGCAGACGCCAGCCCTGTACTGGGATTAGAGGTATCGGGTGAAATTGTCGCCATCGGCAGCGACGTCAGCCGCTGGGCCGTCGGTGATATGGTGTGCGCGCTGTGCAATGGTGGCGGTTACGCCGATTATACCATAGCCCCCGCCAGCCAATGCCTCGCTGTTCCCAAGGGCATGTCGGTACTCGATGCGGCGGCGCTACCAGAAACCTTATTCACGGTTTGGCACAATGTTTTTCAGCGCGCCAAATTAAAAGCTGGCGAGCACTTCCTGGTTCACGGCGGCAGTAGCGGCATTGGCACAACCGCCATTCGTCTCGCCACAGCGATGGGTGCCAAGGTTTATACCACCGCCGGTAGCGATGCCAAATGCCTGGCCTGCGAAGGCCTCGGCGCGCTAAAAGCCGTTAATTACAAAACCGAGGCCTTTGAAAACGTCCTCGCCGAAGCATCTGACGGCCACGGCATGGATGTGATTCTGGATATGGTAGGCGGCGACTATGTGCGAAAGGATATTAAGCTCGCCGCCGCCGACGGCCGCATCGCTTTTATCGCCTTTCAAGCGGGCTTTACCGCCGAATTGAATTTTTTACCGGTACTGATGAAACGCCTGACCTTAACCGCCTCAACCTTGCGCGCCCAAAGTACTGAACAAAAAGCGCAAATAGCCGCCGAGCTAGAAGAGCAGGTTATGCCACTGTACGGCAACGGCGAAATTAAACCGGTGATTGATCAGGTCTTTCCATTTGCCGATATCGCCGCCGCTCATGCCCGCATGGAAAGTGGCGCCCATATCGGCAAAATTTTACTGCGGCTAGCAGAGTAATCTCGGCTTTTCCGTTAAAGTATAAATTGCCTTTTCAGCGCGGCAGGGTAGTATTGAGCGTGATAGATATTAACTATTACGTTTTCGCTATTGCACAGGTATTTTTATGACGCTTACCGAACTGCGCTACATTATTGCCCTGAAAGATTCAGGGCATTTCGGCAAAGCGGCAGAAAAATGCTTTGTTAGCCAGCCCACCCTCAGTGTGGCCATTAAAAAACTGGAAGACGAACTCGGCATTTCTTTGTTTGAGCGCAATCGCGGGCAAATTAAAACGACGCCAGTGGGCGAACAAGTCATTCGCCAAGCGCGCTATGTGCTCGAGCAAGCCGACCATATTCGCGAGCTCGCCAATCAGGGCCGCGACCCCCTGGGCACGCCGCTGGCCATTGGCGCAATTCACACCGTTGGTCCCTATCTTTACCCGCGCTGTATTCCGCTAATTCGCGAGTATGCGCCAGAGATGCCCTTATATATTGAGGAGAATTTAACCGGGGTCTTGCGAGAGCGCCTGCGCGCCTCCCAGCTCGACGCCATTATTGTCGCGCTCCCCTTTAATGAACCCGACGTTGTTACCCAGCCGCTCTACGAAGAACCCTTTGTTGTGCTGCTGCCCTGCGACCACCTCTTAGCGCAAAAAACGGCGCTACACCAAGACGACTTACTCAATGAAAATGTTCTGCTCCTCGGTGAAGGCCACTGCTTTCGCGACCAAGTCATGGCCGCATGCCCTGGACTTCGACAAACCTTTGCCAAAGGAGATCGCTTACTCCAGTCCGTTGTCGAAGGCAGCTCACTCGAAACCTTAAAGCACATGGTGGTCTCCAAGCTCGGTATTACCATACTGCCGCTGTCGGCCGCGCAAGTCGCTCCCTACGGCGATGGTGTGCTGTGTACTCGGCCTTTTATCGACCCCTCTGCAACCCGCACCGTAGCGCTGGCCTGGCGCGCGAGTTTTCCCCGCCACCAAGCCGTGGATGTCATTAGCCGAGCCATAAAAGCCTCGGCGGTGGCACTAACCTCGCTGCCAAGCTCACAAAGTCCATCCAAAACAAAACGTAAAATTAAAAAATCCGGATGAGCCAAGCCACTGACAGACGCAATCCAGCTACCACCGTGGCGCTAAATCAACTTGGTGTCGCCACCTTAAAAGGTGTGGGCCCCAAGGTACGCAAAAAGCTCGACGCACTGGGTATTAAAACCGTACAAGATTTACTGTTCCACCTGCCCCTGCGCTACCAAGACCGCACCCGTATTACACCGATTGGGGCCATGCAATTAAGCACCGACGTCGTCATTGAAGGTAAAGTGTTGGTTGCCGATGTCGTGTTCGGCCGTCGCCGTAGCTTAGTCTGCCGAATCCAAGATGGTAGCGGCACCACCACCCTGCGCTTCTTCCATTTTAGTGCGGCGCAAAAAGCCCAACTCACCCCTGGTGCGCGGCTGCGCTGCTTTGGTGAACCCCGACGAGGCAGCGGTGGCCTAGAATTTTACCACCCCGAATACCGGGTTCTCGGCGGCGACGAACCCGTACCTGTAGAAGAGCGACTCACGCCGATTTACCCAAGCACCGAAGGCTTTGCCCAAACCAGTTGGCGCAAGCTCTGCGACCAAGCCCTGATATATCTAGAACACCACCCAGTAAGTGAATGCTTACCAACTAAATCACTGCCCTATGCCCTTAATAACAAGCAATGGACCTTGGCCGAGGCGCTGCGCTACTTACACCACCCGCCAACTGACGCCTCCATCAGTCAATTACAAGAAGGCTTGCACCCCAGCCAGCGACGCTTGGCCTTTGAAGAATTGCTCGCCCATAATTTAGCCCTGCAAGAGTTGCGACGCGAAACCCAACGCAGTGGCGGCCCGGCCCTCGACGGCCCAACATCACTGCAGCGCGGATTTTTAAAAGGCTTGGGATTTACGCTAACGGGCGCACAACAACGCGTAGCCAAGGAAATTGCCAAGGACTTGCGCAGCCATACCCCCATGCTGCGCTTGGTTCAAGGTGACGTTGGCAGCGGTAAAACTGCCGTAGCGGCACTCGCCGCATTGCGAGCAGTCGCCAGCGGCTACCAGGTCGCGATTATGGCGCCCACCGAAATTTTGGCCGAGCAGCACTACCAAAGCTTCAGCCAATGGTTTGAACCCCTCGGTTTAAATGTGGCCTGGCTTACTGGTAAATTAAAAGGCAAAGCCCGCCAACTGCAAAGCGACGCAATTGCCGATCACAGCGCCCATGTCGCGGTTGGCACCCACGCACTATTTCAAAGCGATGTGGAGTTCGCCCGTCTCGGTTTAGTCATCATCGACGAGCAACATCGCTTTGGTGTGCACCAACGCCTGGCGCTAAAACAAAAAGCCGCCGAGGTCGGCCAGCCCCACCAGCTCATCATGACCGCAACTCCTATTCCAAGGACCTTGGCCATGACTGCGTACGCCGATCTCGATACCTCGGTCATCGATGAATTGCCTCCGGGCCGCAGCCCAGTCAATACCGTGGTACTGGCCAATGACCGGCGCGGCGATGTGATGGAAAGACTCCGAGGTGTTTGCGCTAGCGGGCAGCAGGCCTATTGGGTGTGCACCCTGATCGAAGAATCTGAGAAACTTCAAGCTCAAGCCGCTGAAGCCAGCTGGGCGCTATTAAAAGAAACCCTGCCGGAATTACGCATTGGTCTGGTGCACGGCCGCATGAAGCCCAAAGAAAAGGCCGCCGTCATGGCCGACTTTAAAGCGGCAGAATTAGATTTAATCGTCGCCACCACGGTAATTGAAGTCGGGGTAGACGTGCCCAACGCCTCGCTAATGATCATTGAAAACGCCGAGCGCCTCGGCCTTGCTCAGTTACACCAATTACGCGGCAGGGTCGGCCGTGGCAGCCAGCAAAGCTTTTGCGTACTGCTTTACCAAACGCCGCTGTCACGCAATGGTCGCGAGCGTTTAGCCGCTCTGCGCGACAGCAATGACGGCTTTGTTATTGCTGAGCAGGATTTGGCACTGCGCGGTCCCGGTGAAGTACTAGGCACCCGCCAAACCGGCTTAATGAGTTTTAAAATAGCCGATTTACAGCGCGACGACGATTTGCTCGACGCGGTGCGCGAACAAGCCCAGCACATCATCGACAACCACCCAAATAACGTTAAACCGCTTATTCAACGCTGGCTTTCTGGGCGCAGTGTGTACGCCTCGGTATAAAACCTTTTTGGAAAAGCCTTGCGCTCCTAGTCGACATCACCGAAATCATCAACTACACATAAAGAATGATCGATAAAATTAAAAACCTGCGCCGCTTCTTCCGGCTGCCCTACCCCAAGGCCGCCGAGCCCCCGCTCACCGTAAATAAAGACACTACCTACCGCGTGCTAGAAATTTCCGAGCGCGGCATTTTACTGGCCCAAAAATCAGATGCGCCACTGCAACTCGGCGAAACCCTACGGGGCAATATTCGGTTTCACGACCAACACAGCGAAGAAATCGAAGGCCAAGTGTACCGGCTAGACCCGCGTGGGGTGATCATTACCTTAAGCCAAGGCATTAGTCCGAAATACATGATGCAGGAACAAATTTATGTCAGAAATACCTTTCCGGTATTTTTCCGCTATACAATACGAGAGAACTTTAAGGCAAGCCATTAACTCACTGCCGCGCCTAGCTAAGCCCCTTCATTAGAAAAGCTGCCCCATATCAAGACGCGTTAACAGAGTCGTATTCATTGTCGCCACCACTCGCTTGGCAAAGAAACACCAGCATCACAATGAGACCAATTAGCGGCACCAGGTAAATTAACTGCCACCACCCCGACCGACCCGTATCGTGAAGCCGCCGCGCGGTAATACTAATACTTGGCAGTAATACCACCAAAGAAAAAAGCGGGGCCAACCACGCTGTGTTTAGCACATAGTCGGCAACTGAAATGGCCACATAAATAAGGAAGTAAACCAGCACAAACATCCAATACGCTTGTCGACTTGCCCGGCCGGAAAATTCAGCATACTTTTTAAACGCGTCAGTAAAATATTCCATCATTAACCCTTTATTCATTTCATCTGCTGTAAAGATGGGTCACTGGCTATTTGCCACTAATCCTTTTTGTCGATTGTAATCGCAATGGTTTTGCTACTACCCACAAACCACTTTTGTATATACAAGGAACCGACAATAGGTGCGGTTCCTTCGTCGGGAATCTCTTTATAGCGAACACTGTTTTTTGTCTCTTTCTCAAGCTCAAATTTAAGAACTTTCTTTGACATACATTTTTCCACGAATCTATTTTTTATCGCCATCCATCTTTGCCTTGAGATCAGTAAAGGGATTAAATGTAGCCGCTTTTGACTTTTTCTCCGTGGTACTGCCGTAACGAACTAAGTTTTCGTATTTGGTATGCTCTTCGTCATGGCAATAAATGCATAGCAGCTCCCAATTACTGCCATCAGGCGGGTTATTATCGTGATCGTGGTCGACGTGATGCACCGTTAACTCAGATAAATTCCTACGCTCAAAATCACGCGCGCAGCGCCCGCAAACCCAAGGGTATAGCTTTAAGGCTTTTTCTCGATAACCGCTGGCCCGCTTAGTATTGTACTCGCGCTGTTCTGCTAAAACTTGATCCAGTGTCTTTTTTTGACCGCTCATTAGCTTGCCTATAAATGTAAATATTTGATGATTATGACTTAGCCTGTAAAAGCACAGCCCAGAAAAGGAATCCAGTGCGACGTAGAAGCCATCTCCGTACAGCCACGGGAGCTGGCGAAGCTCCTGAAGACTGCCATCAGCTAGCAATAGCCACAGATCAAGAATCGTGGTCACGGGAAATTCGGCCATATGCCAAGGCCCTTCACCGGTAACAGCGTTGTCAAGACAAACTAGCCCAGAGTGACACGCCGGGCTGTTCCACTGGCCATCATCTCTTAGCAAAACACGCTTCTGCGTGATCTGCGCTCAGCGAGCCAAGACGACTCCGTCTCTGCTTTACTGATGGGTCCCACACTGTATCGCCGTTTTGGTCTAGCGCCAAATTGCTCTTAGTATTTAATAATTCCTTACTTATTCAAGAGAGAACACCAATACTGCGCGCCAGCTTATAAAATTTAACTGACCAAAAATCCACCTTGATATAAAAGTAGCCACACCGTTATTCAATACAGGAATTGCGCTAGATTGTCGACCAGCAGCTAGTAGAACTCATACTCAAGCTTTAAGCGAAGGGCGTAATCAGCACTACTTTCCATACGGCTCTGACGATGCCGCTGTTATACCCGCCCGATAACGCAAAGTTAAAGTGGCAAGCTTCACCATAATCGCAAATACATAAATCGCAACTTGTGCTGGTGCGGGTGTCGCCTCATAGCCCAGCATGGCGTCAAGCAATTGCCCCGGCAGGCCGTCTTCAGGTAAGAAGCTGCCGCTATCCCAAACCTGACCGTCTGGCAGGTAATCGGCTTGAATTTTGCGTAGCGCTTGTAACAGGCTGAGACCGTCGATATCTGGCAAGCCCAAATCCAATATTCCTAAATCTAATTGTCCTGCTTCATAAAAACCCACAGCATTGACGCCTGTCGCCGCGTGATCAACGGCATACCCCGCTCGTCGCAACGCGGTTATAGCTTGGGCTAAACTTTCATTGTTCTCGACAAGCAGTAAACGCATTATTGAAACTCACTTTTTAGCAAGCGTAACGCATTCGGTGTTGGCATACTAACAAGCACCGTTTTAGCGCAAGAGAGCATCGTCTTACTGCTTCATCCAGTTTCTATCAAAACGATTTTGAGTAGGTCTTTTCGCCCTCACATCGCAATGTAATACAGCTAACGTAAAAACCGAATTTTAAGAATTGCTTAAATAAGGGGGAAAGAGCAGCCACGACAATACTGTGGCTGCCTTCATCTATCGAACAAAGCGTACGTCGTCAATGGCACGCAGTTACGACGGACACGGAAGCGTCATTTTTTTCTCCGAGTGCCGCGTTACACAGCACTCGGAAAAATGAATGCCTAGCGCTCGCTAGGTACCGGCCAAACAAGCACCACAAAACTTACCAGCTTACCGACTTAGAGGAGCCACGCTTTACAATCGGGGTTTCGCCTTCCCAAATCGCTAGGCCAGATTTAATCTCTGTTAGGCTTAGCTGAAAGAAATACTCCACCTGGGTTTTGTTACGACCCATGCTGTGATTGCGCTGTAATATTTTACCCGTAAGCGACAAGTCTGGTGCTTGCAACTGCCCCTTTGCGGCAACACCTTTCTGGTCAAATTCACTATTACCACGCAGTTCACGGGCAACATAACTCATTTCGTCTTCGGGGCCATTAAACGCCACCGCGGTAGTGACCATAACCTTGCCGGAATTAAGCAGTTCAATGCGGATTTTTTTCACGAGTTGGTCGGTATCAATCCGCTGCATGGTGTCGTTAATCATGCGCCCAATCGCCAAAATATAGCGACCGCCGCCGGGCTTGCTCACCGCCCCACTGGCAATCATCGACTGTACAGCTTCACCGGCGGCCTTTTCAAAATCGCGGTATTCCAAGCCCATTACCGAATCGGCGGTGTCGTTGTTGGTGTCAACAATTTTCACGCCGCTGGCACAGCCTGTGAGGACCAGCGCCATAGCGCAGGCTGCAAATAATTTTTTCATGTGTTTACCCCTTTATTTTTCGGCAATTTCAAAACGATAATCAACAGCATCTGGCCCCGGCCCGCTCTGCACAATTTCCACGGTTTGACCCGGCTCAATAGTGCGCTCCTGCCATTTTCCCAGCACGGTTGGTACTGGCTGGCCATCGGCCCGATACCACAGTACACGGAAAGAAATCCGCACAGTGCTCATGGCCTTGGACTCAACCCGCAGCATTAATTTGGTACCGGTTTCACGGTCTGGCCACTCGCGCAGTTCCAAAATATCGAGGTACCTTCCGTCGTAGCTAACGTGTGCCGCCCACGCTGGCGCATTGTCTCCCTGCCGTAAACCAGCACAAGCCGAGACCAAAAGGGCTACTCCAAAAACCACCATAATCCGCTTTAATATAGTCATCGATGATTCCTTTTATAAATAAAACAACTCGACATAGGGCGCGGCATTTGGGCTTGGCTGCTTAATATAGATCAACACATCTTTATCTGCAGGCAAACTCATTGTCGTCGCCAAACCACTACCATAGGGTATTCGTAAATCTACTGCCTGTTTAGCGGGCATTTTTGCTAAAGACCACTGCTCCGGCATGGCATGCCAGCCACGGGTATCTGCTGAGGCGCTAGCATTGGCATAGACCATGCCCGCAATATTGCCCAGCGGCCCCAACTCTTTTGCCATGCGATCTTGGAGCACGGCCTTGCTCGCCGCCGACACAATTGCCCGTGTTACCGTTGCCGACCAGCGCTTTTGAAACTCGGTTTGCATGACTCTGTCCATGCGCGCAAAGGGCTGGAGCTCCACCAGCTGTACGCCCAACGCTATGCTATTCACGCTGTGGCTAGGTCGGTTTACTAGCTCAGGGAGCGCCACCGTTACCTGAATCAAGGCGTTCATGGTAAACCAGGGTATCGAAAAACGCTTTTCGCTATATACCGGGCTTAAGCCGCTTTCATATACTATCCAGCGCTGAGCAGCTCCGGTACTCAAGCGCCCCCGCTGCCGCAAGTTCAATAAATCCTCAGCGATAATGGGATGACCACCAACCATGCCATTCACTCGCTCTAATAAGGTCTCGGCCTGACCAATGTCGCTACCCGAACCACTCGCGAGAAACATCGCATTCATATAGGCCACGGCGGGGTTCACAAAACTGTCGTAGACCTGCCACTGATCCATATTCGGAAAGTTCTGGCGCAGCGCACTCTGCACACCGGGTGAGCGCAGGTTACGTTTGGCTTCCGCACTTTCTTGTTGCGCTTCGACAATCATCTCTTGATAGCGTTCTACCGCAATCCGTGCCCGCTCATTGGCACGGTTAAATTCCACCCGGGCATTGTCTTTCTCGCCCAATGACCAAAATGCCAGTGCCTTGTAAAAATTGCTTAAAATACGCTCGGCTGGCGGCGGCTCATAGGAGCGCACCGCGTCGTTCACCAAGACGGCGCCGATATTTTCGCCGAGTTTTCGGGCACCGCCCTGCACATCTTTGTCTTTAAATAGGTTCTCTAGGGCATCGTAATGGGCAATCGCCCGGCGGGGGTTGCCCGCCAAACGCCAATTTTCGGCCACCTCAAGATGCAATAATACTTCGCCAGAGCGGGCCACAACCGGCTGTAATTCTCGGGTTTTAAGGTCCATTAAACCGAGCTGCTGCTCAATAGCCTCGGCCGCCGCGAGGTATTGCCCTGCTTGGTAGCGCTGGTCGATATTTTGGACAAAATCGCTACTTTGGTAGCTAACGCAGCCGCTTAGAAATAGCGACAGCAATACTAAATAGCAGACGTGAGCAAGTAGCGGCCATAATTGACTAAGCCTTTTTACTTGATCTATCACTTATTAGCCCACTCCCAATACAAATACGCTTAATAACCCTAAGGTGTACTATAGACCGCTGTTTTTAGAATCCGTGCGCAGTGCCTGCAAGCCTTTTGCAATGGTGTTCAAATGCTCGCGAACCCCGGCTTTGCTACGCGAGATACCCACCGCAAGAATATCCAATACCGCCATATGGGCGAGGCGCGACGGCAGCGGTGTGTAATCGCCGTCGTCTTTATCGACATCAATGGCAATGGCAAGATCAGCCAACGCTGCTACTGGCGAGCCCGAGGGCGCCAAAGCAATCACCGGTGCGCCACTTTGCTGGGCCAGCTTGATGGCGTCAAGTAGGGCGCGGGTTCGGCCCGACTGAGAGATGGCCACCACCACGTCGTTTTGCTGCAGTGACATGGCCGACATCGCTTGCACATGGGGGTCGGAATACACACTGGCCGAAATTTGCAGACGAAACAGATTGTGCTGCGCATCCGTTGCCACCGCCGCCGAAGCACCAAAACCGTAAAACTCCACCCGCCGCGCCGCGCTAAGCAGGGCTACAGCCTCTTCAATGGCGCTGACTTCAATGCTGTCGCGCACTTTTTTTAAAGCTTCCATGGTGGAATCAAACACCTTAAAGGTGTACTGGCGGGCAGAGTCTTCGTCGCCAAAGCTGAATTCTTCGTAGTCTGGGCTGTGAGCGAGATGCTGAGCTAGGGCGACCTTAAAGTTTTGAAAGCCATCACAGCCTATCGCGCGACAGAAGCGCACTACCGTTGGCTCACTAACATGGGCCTCTTGAGCTAAATCGACAATCCGCATATGAATGACTTCTTTGCGGTTTTCAAGAATATAGTCGGCCACCTTGCGCTCGGAGCGACGCATTTGCTCCCGGCAGGTCTCCATGGCGCGGATAATATTTCTCGGTCGCAAATTTAACTCCGACAGCTCAGTTTTAGTGATTTAGGCCCTTTATTGTAACTCAGCCTAGAAGTATTGGCGCCTACTCGCCACTAAACGGCGCGTCCCCCCAATATTGGGGAGGTCACCCCGCGCAATAAGCCCTAGCCTTACTCTAGGGGAGGCTCTGCACAAAGTGTGTATTTAGGGTTTGATCTTATTAAAAAATAGTGCGGCTATTGGAGTAGCGACAATGAAGTTAAAATTGCTTGGTTTGAACTGTATATTTCTTATCAGTGCCTGCGGCGGTGGAAGTGGCTCTAGCGGTGGCGGCGGCTCGCCCGCAGCCGATGATAACTTGCAAGGCATTTTTACCGATAGCCCGGTGTACGGTGTTAAATACCAAACCGATAGCTTGGAAGGGCTGACCAATGCCCTCGGCGAATTCAACTACCGCGAGGGTGAGTCAATTGTCTTCTCTATTGGCGACTTACAGTTCCCCAGCATCAGTGCTAATGAACAAATCACCCCAACCGACCTCGCCCAAGATAACAGCGAGGTTCGCACCAATATCTTGCAGCTACTGCAATCGCTAGACAGCGATGGTAACCCCGACAATGGCATTGAAATCTCAGCGGAAGCAGAAAACGCCTTTAAAGGCAGCACCTTAGATTTAGAAAGCGCCGACTTCGACAGCGAAGCCCAAACGATACTGGATACCATCAAAGACGGTATTCAGCTTGTCAGCGAAGCCCAGGCTGAAGCGCATTTTCAACGCGCGCAGCAATCGCAAATTCTCGGCAGCTGGCTATACAGTGAAGGGGACGGCAAACGCAATGTACTGACCTTTATTGACGAATCACGCTATATCATTATTCATGAACACAGCGATGACGGTGATCAAACTGCCGGTTCAGTTGAATTTGGCAACTACAGCTGGAACGTGGAGGATGGTGCGTTCAGCACCTCGCTAATCGCCCAATCTGATAATTCTGGCGGCCTTTACGATGAAGGAAGCTCAGTATCAACGGCCAGCGTCACCGGCGACACCCTGACACTCAGTTTTACCGACACCGAAAGCGGCACAGTCGCGTTTAGCCGCGTAAAAAATCTGAACAATGAAATACAGGGCGCGTGGCAACTCTATGAGCCCGACGCAGATAACCTCAATATCCTCACCTTCCTGTCTAACTCCGAGTACGTTCTCGCGCACACCAATAACCTCGAAAGCTACGAGGACCTCCCTCCACAGGCTTTATCGGGTGAGTTTGGTACGTTTACGGTGGATGGGGGCAGCTATACCTTCACTGCCAGTGTAGATAGCGACGGTGACGGCGGTTTATACAATAAAGATGAGCTGAGTTACAACATCAGTGGCTTAACGGCCGAGCGATGGGGCGACTTAAAGTTCGTGGACGAGGGCGAACAGATGTTTTTTGCGCGAGTAGGGCAGTTTGCCACCACCCTCGTTGGCGAGGGTGACGATTTAGTCGATATTCTCGTGAATCGTGACGTCGGTTTTGATGCAACCGCCTTAGTTGGCAATTGGCAGGTCACTTCTACCTCGCCGTCTTATCACGACAAAGTGGGCTTTGTTGAAAGTTTCAGTATTCAACTTGAGGCGGATGGCACCGGCACCGTGACCTTTGAAGAAGATGACGTTACCACGCTTGTTTGGGAGGTGAACTCAGCGGGCACCTTGTCTTACATTGAAACAGACGAATTCGATGACACTTGGTTCCTCAACTTCGTCCCGGTAAAAGGTGCAGAAAATAGTGTGTTAATCAGTAGCCAGAGCCCGGCCGGTCAAGAAGATTTCGCCGATGTCCTCGTGGAAGCTAGTTTTACGCCTATTACAAGCAATGAGCTACAAAAGTAACGACACCGCGTCACTTTGAAGTGACTGGAGCTGTGGTATTGAAGCTGCTGTTGGCAACGATGAAACGCAAAATGCGGACGCAACAAAGCGCATTACAATACACTGGTCCATGAAAGCCCTCGGTATCCGGCCCATCCGAGCATGATGCCGAGGGCTTTCTGCATTGCTCAGTTCGGGTATCCTTTCAATAGCTTACTCTAGCGCTTAACCTTGGCAATAAAGCGTGCGCTACCCTCTCAGCCTTGTTTATTTTCAGCTATCACGGTAGAGCCCATCGCGAATATTGGCGCTCACTCACGCTAATCACCATTTTAGCGGTGCCAGCGGCGGATAATCCCAGTAGAATACGGCGCCATGGACGTATCTTATATTCTTGACGAACTCAATGACGCGCAGCGTGCCGCGGTAACCGCCGACAGCCCTGGCACTTTAGTACTTGCCGGTGCTGGCAGCGGTAAAACCCGCGTACTAGTGCACCGTATTGCCTGGAAGATCAAGGTAGAGGGACTGTCGACCCACAGTATTATGGCGGTAACCTTTACCAATAAGGCCGCCAAAGAGATGCGCGGCCGCATCGAAAGCCTGCTGGGTAGCAGCTTAAACCACGGGATGTGGGTGGGCACCTTTCACGGCTTGGCTCATCGCCTGCTCAAGGCCCACGCCCATGAAGCAGGACTCCCCAATAATTTCCAGATTTTGGACAGCGACGACCAACTCCGCCAGCTCAAGCGTATCCATCGCGAGCTAGCGCTCGACGATAGCCGCTGGCCGCCCAGGCAGTCGCAGTATTTTATCAATGGTCACAAAGATGAAGGTCGCCGCGCCGCCCACATCGACGATTTTGGCGGCGATATCTACCTAACAACCATGCTCAAGGTTTATCGCCGCTACGAAGAGATCTGCCGCCAGCAAGGGGTGATCGACTTCGCCGAGCTATTATTGCGAGCCCTCGAACTGTGGCGCGACAATCCGGCCATTCTCGACCATTACCAACAGCGCTTTAAGCACGTTTTGGTTGACGAGTTTCAAGACACCAACGCCGTGCAATACGCTTGGCTGCGCCTACTCGCCAGCAAAGGTATGGCCATGACCGCGGTGGGCGATGACGATCAATCGATTTACGGCTGGCGCGGCGCCCGCATTGAGAATATTCAGCAGTTTTCTAAAGACATTGAAAACACCCACGTGGTGCGCCTTGAACAAAACTATCGCTCCACCGCCACCATCCTCAAAGCCGCCAATGCGCTGATCGCCAATAACAGCCAGCGCCTCGGTAAAGAACTGTGGACCGAAGACAGCGACGGCGACAAAATTTCGCTGTTTGCCGCCTTTAACGAACAAGATGAAGCGCGCTTCCTCACCGACCGCATTGCCGAGCTGGTCCGCGACGATTACCGCCGCAGCGATATTGGCGTGCTATACCGCAGCAATGCGCAGTCGCGAATACTGGAAGAATATCTGATTCGCGCCGGTCTGCCCTACCGCATCTACGGCGGTCAGCGCTTTTACGACCGCCTAGAAATTAAAAACGCGCTGGCCTATATGCGCATTGTTGAACTGCGCGACGACGACACCGCCATTGAGCGGGTGATCAATACTCCCACCCGTGGCATTGGCACCCGCACAGTAGAAATTCTGCGCGAATACGCCCGCGAGCATCAAACCTCGCTGTGGCGTGCAGCACTGGCCATCATCGAAAATGGCCTGCTCCCCGCTCGTGCTGGTAACGCCCTGCGCGGATTTTTAGCACTGATTGAGGATTTAGCCGAGCAGTGTCAGGATAAACCCCTCGATGAGCAGATCAACATCGCCATTGATCGTTCGGGGCTACTGGCCTTTCACGAAAAAGAAAAAGGCGAAAAGGGTCAAGCGCGGGTCGAAAACTTACACGAGCTGATTACGGCCGCCGCCGCCTTTGAACCGGAAGACGAAGACATCGAACCCCTGCGCGCCTTTCTCGACCGGGCCGCGCTGGACGCCGGCGAACAGCAGGCCGACGAACACGAAGACAGCGTGCAGTTAATGACCTTGCACTCGGCCAAGGGTTTGGAATTTCCGGCGGTGTTTATTGTCGGCGTGGAAGAGAACCTCTTCCCCCACAAAATGTCGATGGAAGATCCCGAGCGTTTGGAAGAAGAACGTCGCCTCGCCTATGTCGGTATAACCCGCGCCGAGCAAAAGCTGTTCTTAAGCTACGCCGAGTCTCGTCGCCTGCACGGCCAAGAAAGCTGTAATAGCTTGTCGCGCTTTATTCGCGAAATACCCAATGAGCTAATTGACGAAGTGCGACTTAACAATACCGTTAGCCGGCCAAGCAGTTACGCGCAAAGCGGCGCAACCACGGCGCAACAAGCCTCGGCAGCGGCAATGGGCATCGCCTTGGGTCAACACGTTTTACACAGCATTTTTGGCGCAGGCGTAGTACTCAGTTTTGAAGGCCAGGGCGCTAGCGCCCGCGTGCAAGTGAATTTCGAAGACGAAGGCAGTAAATGGCTGGTACTGCAATACGCCAATCTTCAAATTTTGTAAGACCGATTTTGAATAGGAAAGACCATGACGCCCAGTAAAAATAATTATACGCCGCTCATTATTCTCCTTTTGCTCGCCGCACTGGTCGGCATGAGCTGGCTTTATGTTGGCGAGCGCAGTCGCGACCACAGCCGCAGCGAGCAACAAAAAAGCAGCAGCGGCCAACAAGTATTTCACTGGAAGCTGGTTACCACCTGGCCTAAGAATTTTCCCGGTTTAGGCACTGCACCGGAAAAATTCGCCACCATCGTCAACGCCATGAGCCAGGGCCGCCTGCTCATCAAAGTGTATGGCGCCGGAGAGCTAGTGCCCGCCATGGGCGTGTTTGACGCAGTATCTGCGGGCAGCGCGCAAGCTGGCCACGGCGCCGCCTATTACTGGAAGGGTAAACTCGCATCCTCAATTTTCTTTACGGCGGTGCCCTTTGGCATGACAGCCCAAGAAATGAATGGCTGGCTGTATCACGGCGGCGGTATAGAGCTATGGCGCGAAGCCTATGCGCCTTTCAATATAATTCCCATGGCCGGAGGTAATACCGGCGTGCAAATGGCGGGCTGGTTTAATAAAGAAATCAATTCTATTGGAGATGTTAAAGGCCTAAAAATGCGCATTCCCGGCTCGGGAGGAGAAGTATGGGATCGCCTCGGCGGCAGCGCAGTAACCCTTCCCGGCGGCGAGCTATACACTTCGCTGCAAACTGGCGTTATTGACGCCACCGAGTGGGTGGCACCATCAAACGATATGGCCTTTGGTTTTCACGAAGTGGCTAAATATTATTACTACCCCGGCTGGCACGAGCCCGGTTCAACCCTAGAATTAATCATTAATAAAGACGCCTTTGACGCGCTGCCCAAGGATTTGCAAACCATTGTTGAAGCCGCCGCCCGCTACGCCAATGCCGATATGCTCGACGAATACACTGCGCGCAATAATGCCGCGCTAAAAGAATTAGTCGGCAAACATAAGGTGCAACTGCGCAAATTACCCGACGACGTTATTCGTGAACTTCATCGGGTTTCGGACGAGTATTTGCTGGAGCTGTCAAAAACTGATGACATCACCGGCCGAGTTTACCATAGCTGGAAACAGTTTATGGAAGACGCCAAAGAGTATCACCACATCTCAGAGCAAGCGTATATTAATGCGCGGGATCTTTAATCGCCGCGCAGTTGCAAACCTGCGATTAGGCAGCTTTTTAGTATTCTTCGCTAATCTTCCACAGGCACTCATCAGCAGCATCGGCCTTGGCCCAGCGTTTAATTTTTCCAGTTAGCAGTTAGCAGTTAGCAGTTAGCACAATATTCACCACCGACATTGCCTAAGCTTGGTAAAGTCGCCACAAATATCGCGGGCTGGGGTTTTAAAAAACAATTTAGTAATACCCCCCAAACTCCTGCCAAGCAGCGCGTTGTCCTAATGACCGAGGTAGGTGGCCACCGCTCCGCGATGTGCGCAATTCACCGTAACACCAGTGCCCGCTAATTTTGGGGAAAGTGAGCGAGTCCAAAGAATATTGTATCGTTTTAATTGGCCATACACTTTAAATATTATTTTGTAGGGCGTCGTTTCATATGCAATATCATTAAATGGCACGCCTTTCACAAAGGCATGTGCCTCCGATGCCACGCTTGCTATACGTGCCGGTGCACTGTCTTTAATACGTTCAAGCAATAAATTGGTAAGCAAAATAGGCTAAATGATTTACTGCAAACGCTTCTTCTACCGCCTCGCCCTGTTGCGCATTGCGGCACAACAGTAACAATTCAGCGCTCTGTGCGGCTAAAGCCTAAAGCCGGCGCAGTTTCTTGACCAATGCCACTGCTGACACCGGTGATCAAACAGGCCTTATGGCGCATCGACAATATTATTCTCCCGTATTGTCGTAAGCTTATCGGCCGAGATAGTTTTGTGGTGTTGCTTTAAATAATTCAGCTTTAATCAACAACCCGAGTGCGGCCGTTACCATCAATTGCCACAAACACAAATTCACCTTCAGTCACTTTAGCGGGCTCGTACTGGTGCTTATTGGTTACCCAAACTTCAACCCGAACCCGAATAGAGCTACGCCCCACATCCACGATATCGGTATAGCAACTTACCGCTGCACCAACATTGACTGGCGTCATAAATGCCATGGAGTCTACTGCCACCGTAGCCACCCGACCGCCCGCGCGACGCGCGGCGGTTTGACTACCGGCAAGATCCATTTGTGACATTAGCCAACCACCAAAAATATCACCGCTGGCATTCGTATCTGCAGGCATGGCGATGGTCAGCAGGGCGAGTTCACCGGCAGGCTTGGGCGTGTCGTCGATGTCACGCATAAAATTGCCTCTCTAAATTAGGGTAAAATTAAATGCCGCATAGTTAACGTGCACTATTGGACATTGTCAATGATGTGTATAGCATTATTAAAGCCGCGGGTATAGCAGACTAAGCCCTTATTGCCCACGGACTAAGGCCGGTAACCAGGTAGCCAAGCTCGGCCACCAAGCCAATAAAAATAACATTAGTAATTGCAACCCAATATACGGTGCCACCCCGCGATAAATATCTGAGGTTGACACCGACAGCGGCGCCACTCCGCGCAGATAAAATAGCGAAAAACCAAAAGGCGGTGTTAAGAATGAGGTTTGCAAATTCAGCGCAATCATAATGCCAAGCCAAATAGGATCAACGCCCATAGCCAGCAGGATCGGGCCCACGATTGGCACAACAACAAAGGTAATTTCGATAAAATCGAGAATAAAGCCCAGTAAAAATATCACCACCATCACGATCAGCGTCGCAGTAACCACGCCACCGGGTAAACCATCGAAAAAATGTTGGATGAGTTCGTCGCCGCCAAAACCGCGAAACACCAATGAAAACACGGCTGCGCCGATTAAAATCATAAACACCATGCAGGTGACTTTTAAGGTTTCCCGCGCCACTTCACCCAGCCGTGCCCAGCTTAACTGACCTTTAACCACAGCCATCAGCGCTGCGCCCAATGCACCCACCCCAGCCGCTTCGGTTGGTGTTGCTGCGCCGACCAATATTGAACCCAAGACGGTCACAATAAGGCCGATCGGTGGCAGCAGCCCCTTTAACAATGCACTTAACGGCGGGGGATTCAAATCTTCAGCGGCGGGCGCCCGCTCTGGCTGACGGATGGCAACAAATCCCATATACAGCAGGTACAAACACACCAGTAATACGCCGGGCACCAAGGCGCCAATAAACAAATCACCAACAGACAAGGTTTTTGGGCTAAACACGCCCATGTTTAATTGCGCCTGTTGATAGGCGCTAGATAAGGTGTCGCCCAACAACACCAAGGCGATGGACGGCGGTATAATTTGCCCTAGGGTGCCGGTAGCGCAAATAGTGCCTGTCGCGAGCTTGGGGTCGTAGCCTCGATTGAGCATAGTCGGCAGTGACATTAAGCCCATAGTGACAACCGTGGCCCCAACAATACCGGTACTGGCGGCGAGTAGCATTCCGACCAGTATCACTGAAAAGCCTAAGCCACCCCGTTTGCGACCAAACAAGGCCGCCATATTGTCGAGCAGCTCTTCCGCCAAGCGGCTTTTTTCTAATAACACCCCCATCAGTACAAAAAGGGGAACCGCAATTAAGGTGACATTGCTAATGGTACCGTACAGGCGATTTGGCAGCGCCGATAAAAATGAGGCGTCGAAATAGCCTAGCACAATGCCGATACCGGCAAAGATCATGGCGGTGCCCGCCAAGCTAAAGGCCACCGGATAGCCCAACATCAGCACGAGGCAAATCGCAACAAACATCAAAATGGGTAGCAGCTCAATCAGCATGGCGAGGGGCCTCCTGATTGATTAGCACCAGTGCATTGCGCAGTAACTCAGCCAAGCCCTGCAAAGCTAAGTTAATCCCCATGAGCGGCAACAAGGATTTTAATAAGTAAACAAAGGGCAACCCCCCCGGTTCTACCGAGGTTTCACGTATTGCCCAGGCATCAGCGGCAAAATCCCAGCTGCTGATTAAAATAAGTCCGCAGAGGGGCAATAAAAACACAATGCAGCCTATGCTATCGATCCACGCTTTGGCGCGCGCGGAATAACGATGGTAAAAAATATCTACCCGAACATGGCCGCCGTGTCTTAAGGTGTAGGCCGCGCCCAGCATGAATACCGTGCCGTGCAAATAGTTCACCGACTCCTGCAAAGCAGTCATGCCCTGGCCAAAACCATAGCGCATCACAACCACGGTGGCGGTGCCTAACATCATTAAGGGAATTAAATACGCCAAAAGGCGTCCAAAGCGCTCGGTAAACGAATCGATTAAAAATACACACTGTTTCACTGATCGGTATCCCTGAGTAAGCGCCTCATTATAGCCATTCTAGTGCCGCTGCCGCGAGTTTAGACCAGGAGAATCTATGCGTTCTGTAATCCTAAGTATTTTATTGGCGACATCTGCTAACTTTGGTTCCGCCGATATTATCGCCCGCTACGCGATGGGGCCAGAAACCGTGGTATTAAGTTACCGCGACAATCAACATATTCGCGTTGACCGCGGCCAAATGGCCTATTCGATTATTAACGGCGATCAAGCGACCGCAATCATTAGCCAAGGCGGTGCACAAATCGTCATGAACGTCGACGATATGGGCGATGTCATAGCCAGTGCGCAACAGGATCAGCGCATCAGTATTCCTGACGCCCACGCCGTGAGTCTCAAAGCCACCAAGGAATTTAGCAATATCGCCGGTTTCAAGGGGCGGCTTTATATTGCTAGCGATGGCGCCAACAGTTACCGCACCGTGCTCACCGACAGCCCTGCCGTTATCGAGGCCAGCGACGCCCTGCGCCAATTCTTTCGGCGCTTTGCCGGTGCCATGAAAAATGATCGCGGCAAAAAACTGCTCGCCCTCGAAAACAGCTTTAAAGACCAAGCTGAGCGCGGCGTACTCTATGTGGAAGGTGGCTTCAAACTGCTCAGTATTAGCCACGAGCAGCGCCCGAGCGGGCACTACACACCGCCACCCATCGGCATTCAGTTCAATATGCCCGCCGCTAGCCGTTGAGACGGTCGCGGGGCGGCCAGTGAGACCGTGATCTAAGCGCGTTAAATCGGTATCATTGCTCCCCCATGCTTATGTGAATTCAAGAGTGTTATGACAGATCAGGCCCCCTTCGCCGACCAAGAGACCTTATTAGAGTTATTTGCCGGTATCCATCCAACAAATAATCAGCCCATTTTCGAAAAGGTGCTCGCCACGCCGCTCGCCAACGTAAGCGAATACCGGCTGCTCAAGTCCCCTCTCTTTGTTCGCGGGCTTGCCGCATTAGATAGCATAAAGATAAACGAGGATGCCCGTGGCCGCTTTACGCTGCTCGAGCACAGCGGCAATCTCTGCGTGCGCGTGTTTTTGCGTCAGCCCAATGAAAACTTGGAGGTTCAACTCACTGCCGAATTAGAAAAACTCGGCGGCAGCTTGGACATTAAAACTGAACGTGCGATGGTCTACAGCATCCATTTTGGCGTCGGCTTTAGCAGTATTGAAGCCTTACTCAATCAATGGGCCAATAGCGATCACGCTAAGTGGGTTTACGGCAATGTCTACGACCCCGAGACCGGCGACCCGCTCAATTGGTGGCAGGCGTTACTGCAGGTTTGAATCAATCGTCACAGGACTCCCCATGTTACTGCTAATTTCCCCAGCCAAAACCTTGGACTTTGAAAACCCGGCGCACACAAAAAAGTTTAGCCAAGCCGACTTCCTCGACCGCTCGCAGGTTTTAATTGAGCAATTACAAGCGCTCAATCCTGAAGACATCTCCGGCTTAATGAAAATTAGCCCCAAGCTGGGGGAGCTCAATCACCAGCGTTTTATGAACTGGCAACTGCCTTTTAGCCCCGACAATGCCAAGGCGGCGGTACTCGCCTTTCGCGGAGATGTTTACACTGGCCTTGATGCCGACAGTTTCAGCGCCAGCGATTTCACCTTTGCCCAGCAACATTTGCGCATACTCTCTGGCCTCTACGGCCTACTGCGCCCACTTGATTTGATCCAGCCCTACCGGCTCGAAATGGGCACCAAATTTGAAAATAAGGCAGGCAAAAACCTCTATCAATTTTGGGATACCACAATTACCGAGGCGGTGAATCACCAACTCGCCGAGATTAAATCACAGGTTTTGGTGAATCTCGCGTCCAACGAATACTTTAGTGCCATCAAACCCAAGGCGCTGGCTGCTGACATTATTACTCCAACGTTCAAAGACTTTAAAAACGGCAAATACAAAATTATTAGCTTTTACGCCAAAAAAGCCCGGGGCTTAATGGCCTGCTATGTAATTAAAAGCCGTATTAAACATGTCGATGACCTTAAGCAATTCAATAGCGATGGTTATTATTTTTGTCCGGAACAATCTACTGCCAGAGAATGGGTTTTTCTTAGAGACAGCCAAGAGTAAGCAGACTTTATTCCATCGCTAAAATCTGCCGCCACTCCTCTGGAGTAACGGGCATAATCGACAAGCGACTGCCTTTTTGGACGAGTGTCATTTCCCCCAGCGCGGGTTCAGCTTTCAGCTCCGCCAGCGAAATCAGGCGCTTAAATTTTCGCTCAAAGCGCACATCTACCATATACCAGCGCGGGTTTTCTGGGCTGGCCTTGGGGTCAAAATAGCGAGACTCTGGGTTTTGTGCACTGCTGTCGGGGTATGCCTCGCGCACCACTTCGGCAATACCTGCAATACCCGGTTGCGGGCAAGAGGAGTGATAAAAAAACACTTTGTCACCCACTTTCATTTGGTCGCGCATCATATTGCGAGCCTGATAGTTTCTGACCCCGTCCCAATGTTCAGTGCCCTTTGGCCGCTTGCGAAGATCATCGAGACTAAACGTATCAGGCTCAGATTTCATCAGCCAGTAAGCCATTGTTGTACTCCTGAAAAAGCCGTTACACTTGGCGACAACCGAGGATAGGCTATCAACCTTCGCCAAGGAATGAATTAAGCATAATTCAAAGGGATTTAACCATGAATCAAGCCAAACCCTTTTCACAGGCTTGTGAAAACAATCAGCCGTTTATTTTAGAGATCCTTGCCCCACTATTTACCGCCGGGCAACGGGTATTGGAAGTTGGCAGCGGCACAGGCCAGCACGCGGTGCATTTTGCCACTAATTTGCCCGAGCTTCATTGGCAGTGCAGTGATCGGCGTGAAAATTTAAAGGGTATTCAAGCCTGGATCGACGACGCCAAGCTCCCCAATTTAGCCCCCCCAGTCGCGCTAGACGCCAGAGACGTAGATTGGCCACAGCCTGCTTTTGATGGTATTTATTCGGCCAATACCCTACATATTATGAGCTGGCACGAAGTGGAATTGTTTTTTAGCCATTTACCCAAAAGCCTCAGAGACGACGGCCTGCTCTGTATTTATGGCCCGTTTAACTATCAGGGAAAATACACCGCCGCCAGCAACGCAAGTTTTGATCAATGGCTAAAACAGCGCAATCCTCAGAGTGGCATCCGGGACTTTGAGGCTATTAATGCCTTGGCCGAGAAAATTGGCTTACACTTGTTCGCAGATCATACTATGCCCGCCAATAATCGCCTGTTAATTTGGCGCTCGCAAGGCAACTAATAGGCGTATTAAAGACATAAAAAAACCCGGCGCAGTGGCCGGGCTTTTTTATGAGCTATTAATCACAAACAATGCACTTAGTAGTCAGTTTCATCAGAAGGATCGTACTCGTACTCGTACTCGTCTTCTACTGATGGCTCAGCTTCTGCAGGGGCTTCTTCCATCATCGGCTCGTCCATCATCGGCTCTTCTTCAACCATTGGCTCGTCCATCATCGGCTCTTCTTCAATCATGGGCTCGTCCATCATCGGCTCTTCGACTGCAGGCTCTGCAACCATTGGCTCGTCATACAGCATTGGCTCTACTGAATCACTAGAACCATCGCCAATAACCTTCAGCTCTACACGACGGTTTTGCGCACGGCCATCTTTAGTGTCGTTGCTGACAATAGGCTGCTCTTCGCCGTAGCCGCGAGCAGTTAAACGATTCGCTTCAACACCCCTACTAACCAAGTAGCTTTTTACAGACTTAGCACGGTTTTGCGACAGGTTCATATTATAGCTGTCACTACCAGTGCTATCAGTGTGGCCTTGTAGCTCAACATCGAAACTAGGTGAACTCACCAGCGTTTCAGCAACACCGTTAAGAATGGTTTCCGCATTCATGGTTAACTGAGCACTGTTTAGCTCAAAGTTTACACCGCGCAGAATAACCGCTTGGTCTTTAGCACAGCCATTAGACATAACCGCTTGACCAGCCGGGGTATCAGGGCATGCATCATCGGCATCAACTACACCATCGTTGTCACTGTCTAAAGGACAACCACTGGCATTAACTTTAGCGCCAGCTGGGGTATTGGGGCACTGGTCGAGATAGTCAGCAACACCGTCGTTATCGCCGTCGAGCGGACAGCCAACGCTGTCTACTTGAACACCGCGCGGGGTGCCTGGGCACTCATCAGTTTCATCAGAAACGCCGTCGCCATCACTGTCTTTTACGCCGTACTGGGCCTCAAAGAAGTTATAGCGCAAGCCGAGTTGCACGCTTTGCGCGCTGTATTCATTCTCTTGCTCAATTGCCGCTGATTTAAAGGTCGCATCTTCTGTAACACTATAGCGATAGCCTGCATCAAGCGCCAAACGCGGGGTCAGGAAGTAAGTGATACCAGCACCCAATTGGCCAATGGTAACGTCGTCATCGGCATCGCCCATGTCGAGGTTAGCCATACCTAAACCAAAACCGATGTAAGGACGCAGACGTTCGCCCGCGGCGAAGTCATACCACACATTACCCATCATCGACGTTACTTCAAGGCTGCTGTCGCCAGCGGTTGACACACCGCCACTTGAAATTTTATCAACGTCGTTCTCGCCCTGACGGTATTCAAATTCAATACGCACTGGGCTAGCAAATTTATAACCAATGCTAAAACCGTAGCTGGTATCTTTGTCATAGCTAGTTTCTATATTTGCAGAACTACTCGCAGAGCCACCCAACAATCCGTTGAGTACATCGCCAAGCAGCGGAATAGCGGCAAAGCCGCCCGCAGTTGTCGTCGTCGCGGTACCATCAGCGTCAAATACTTCGTTATAAAAAGCATTACCGCCAATATAGAAGCCAGTTTCCTGCTCCTCAGCCATTGCCGCGCCGGTTGCTGATGCCAATATCACACCCGCAGCCAGAGCAGATTTCCATTGCTTACTCATAAACATCCCCTGATCATTAAAGTTATACCTCCCATCAAAACTGAGCAGTTTCAACGCGGAGGTCATTTTCACTTGCGCAATACTAGTCCATAGTAGTGCAAATTATCATTAAAAATGCGTGCACAATTAACGAATATGCAAACCCGCATGCTAAACCGGCAAAGCACCGCCGTAAAGCATTGCCATTTAAAGGCGAACCACATTTACTTATTTAGGGCGTATCACCTTTAAAGAAACCCGCCTATTCAGCGCCCGGCCCTCACTAGTGCTGTTATCTGCTACCGGCATATTATCGCCAAATGCTTGAATTTCAATACGCTCGGCGGCCACACCCAGACCAACTAGCGCCTTTCCCACTGCCCGCGCTCGCGCCCGGGACAAACGATAATTAGCGTCAGCATCGCCGCTATCATCACTGTGGCCTTGAACCGCTAATCGATATTGTGGTGAGGCTAACATCACTGCGCTTACCTCGCTTAGACGGACTTTCGCATCGGCATTTAGTTCCGTTCCACCGAGCGCAAAGCGGATACTTTCCAAGCCAACGCTCTGTCGCGCCGCACAGCCATTACGCAATACTCGCTCACCGAGAATACTATTGGGGCATTGATCTGCACTGTTTTTGACGCCATCGTTGTCGCTATCCATACAACCATTACTATCGACTTCATTCTCTGCTGGAGTATTAGGGCAGCGATCAAGTGAATCAATGATCCCATCACCATCGCTGTCGGCGCAGCCATAAATATCAACAACCGCACGCCACAGCGTTTCGGGACAACGATCATCCTCGTCCGCAATCCCGTCGCCATCGCTATCCGTGATCAAGGGCTCTGTCGTAAGCGTAAAGTGATAGCGCAGCCCCACCTGCCAGCGCCCACCCCCTTGCGGAATAGTAAACCTAGTTTCGGCAGTTTTCAGTTGCGCATCTTCGCCAATCGCATACTGATACGACATATCAAGCTGCCACTGCGGCGTCAAAGCTAGGCCAACACCTGCACCGGTAAATAGCGTCCACTGCTGGTGAGACGCCCCCGCAAGCCGGCGCTGTAAACCACCCAGCCCGGCACCCAGATAGGGGTGAAACCCTGGGGTCATCAGCGAAAAGTCACGCCAGAGCGACACGCTCAATGCGTGTTGGGCAAGCTCCACATTTATAGACTCCGCCGCAGAGCCGCCACGGAGGCGGCGGCGCTCAGATAAATACCCGGTTTCTAGCCGCCAGTCATCGGCAAAGCTCAGTCCCGCCGCAATGTGGTAGTTGTCCCCTCTGGTTTGATCTAGCGGGTAATTATTGGGATTGCGCGATGCCGGAAACAACACAGAAGACGAGTCACTAACACCATTGGCATAAGCCTCAGCCGTACCGGACGGCCAAGACCCGCCCAGACCCGCTTTTAAATAATAGTGGCCATTTGCCTCAGTCGCATCGCAGGCAAATGGCAAAATGCTGGCGAAGAGCGCTAGGCCCTGCCAATAACTATGCTTTTGCACGCTCACATCCCGTCACAACTCAATACCTCGCTGCTGAGCACCGAGTGTATCCCCGGCGGCCACTTTCACCAATAGCGCAGAAAACAGTACTTTGCGATACCATACACCTCTTGTATCCACTCTTTACCCCAAGGCAGCCTAGCCCATGATCCCTGAACTCCTGTCCCCCGCCGGCAGCCTCCGCAATATGCGCTACGCCTTTGCTTATGGTGCAGATGCTGTCTACGCCGGACAACCCCGCTACAGCCTGCGCGTCCGCAATAATGAATTTAAAGATCTCGATACCCTGCGCGCCGGTATGGAAGAGGCCCATGGCCAGGGCAAAAAATTCTACCTGGCCTCGAATATTTCCCCACACAACGACAAAATACGCAGTTATTTGCGGGATTTAGAACCGGTAATTGAGATGGGGCCCGACGCCCTGATTATGGCCGACCCCGGCCTCATGATGTTGGTGCGCGAAAAATGGCCCGAGCAAGTTATTCACCTGTCCGTGCAGGCCAATGCAGTGAACTGGGCTGCCGTAAAATTCTGGCATCAAAACGGCATTCAACGAGTCATTCTGTCTCGCGAGCTGGCTCTTGACGAAATTGAAGAAATTCGCCAGCGTGTGCCTGAGATGGAAATTGAAGTCTTTGTGCACGGCGCCCTGTGTATTGCCTATTCCGGCCGCTGCCTGCTGTCTGGCTATATGAACCACCGCGACCCCAATCAAGGCGCCTGCACCAATGCCTGCCGCTGGAAATATCAGGCTCACGAAGCCAAAGAAGATGAAACCGGCGACATTGTTGCGGTAAATAAACCCGCACCAGTACAAACCTATGTGCCAGAACCGCAGCCCGCCATTGTCACTGAGCCTGTCTTACTACAGCAGGCTCAGCGCCCCGGCGAGTTCATGCCTGCCTACGAAGACGAACACGGCACCTATATAATGAACTCCAAAGATTTACGGGCGGTGCAGCACGTCGAGCGCCTTGCCGCGATGGGTGTGCACTCGTTAAAAATTGAAGGCCGCACCAAATCCCATTATTACGTAGCGCGCACCGCCCAAGTCTACCGCCGCGCCATAGATGATGCCGCCCACGGCAAGCCCTTTGACATGCAGTTAATGGATGAGCTCGACACCCTCGCCAATCGGGGTTATACCGAAGGCTTTTACCGTCGCCACCCGCCAAAGGAATACCAGAACTACGAAATGGGGCTCAATAATGCCCAACAGCAGCAGTTTGTTGGTGAAGTCGTCGATGCCCGCGATTCGGTTATCACCGTCGATGTAAAAAACCGCTTTGTAACCGGAGATACCCTGGAGTTAATGCTGCCTGGTGGCAATACTCGCTTCCAACTGAAAACCCTTAGCGACAAGCATGGCAAGGTTATTAATGCCGCGCCCGGTTCCGGTCACCGCGTGCAAATCCCGCTAGATCAGTCCCTGCCCGAAGCGGCACTAAAATACGGGCTCTTGGTCAAAGACATCAACGCTTAATGTGGCAAGCTACACTGTAGAAAACTGACAATAAATAACAGGACACAATATGGAACGGCAAAAATTGCGCAATTTGCGGGGACTAGTCAACATCAGTCTGCTAAGCATGGTGTTTGGCGCTATTCTCAACTTACTAGGCGACCTGCTCGGCAATAACTACGTGCTCGTCATTGGCTTTTTAGTGGTGCTGATAACCTTCTACTGTTACCGCCGCGCCGATAGTGAAGCGGCATCCAGCATGGCCTATTATTTGTGGCGTTATCTTCCAACCTTAATTTTTGTTGCCATGCCGATTTTCATCTATTGGATCAGCAGCGATGCCCAGTGGTCACTTTCAGAGATTGTTCTGCTCACCCAAATCGCCACAAGTTATGTGCTGCCTATACTGTGTTTGCTCTATGTTGAGCGGGTGCTAAAGAACGCCCAGCAATAACGCCACCCCCGCCCCTGAACCGCTTGAAACATTGCATTCAGGGGCCTATTCGTCGCCCCGCCGAAACGGCAGCATGGCGCTGGCCTCGCGCAAATACTGGGCAATATGCTGCTTTTCCTCATTGAGAAAGCGCGCCACCGCCTCAGAAAAATCTGCATCGGCTAAGAAGTGATTTGAGTAAGTCAGTATTGGCGTAAATCCACGCTGAATTTTATGCTCGCCCTGCGCGCCAGGGTCAAAATGGCGTAAACCTTCGCGCAAGCAATATTCAATCCCTTGGTAATAACAGGTTTCAAAGTGCAGAAACTCATACTCTCGCACGCACCCCCAGTAACGACCATAGAGGGTGTGCTGATCGCGGAAGTTCAGTGCCACCGCCACCGGCTCATTGCCGTGACTTGCCACCACCATCACTAAATTTTCAGACATGGTCGCGGCTAGCTGGGCAAAGAAGACCTCTGGTAAATAACCACCGTGACCGCTGCGCTTGGCGTACGTTAATTGGTAACAGTGGAAAAAGAAACGCCACTGCGCGGCGCTGATTTCATCGCCCACTACAACGTGCAAATCTAAACCCTGCTCCGCCACGACCCGCCGCTCTTTGCGCAAGGTCTTGCGCTTGCGAGAGCTAAAGCTGGCTAAAAAGCCATCAAAATCACCGTAATCTCGATCATACCAATGGTACTGAGGACCAACCCGCTGCAGAAAACCCTGCGCTTGCCACGCCGTCGACACTTCAGGCTTGGTAAACAAGATATGGGCCGACGACGCGCCAAGCGCTCTTACATGTGCAGGTAGCACAGTCGCTACGGCCGTCATCACGGCATCGCGATCGGCCTCGTCACTCACACACAAACGCGGACCAGTTGCTGGCGTAAAGGGAATTGCCGCTAATAATTTAGGGTAGTAAGAGCGCCCATGGCGCTGATAGGCATCGGCCCAAGACCAGTCGAAAACGTATTCGCCGTAGCTATGGGTTTTAATGTACATCGGCATCACGCCAATAACGCGATCCTCACGCCGCGCGACCATGTGATGGGGCTGCCAACCTTTTTCAGCCGTCACCGCGCCGCTGGTTTCCAGCGCAGATAGAAACTCATAGCGGGTAAAGGGGTACTCAACGCCCGCTATCGCATTCCAGCTCTCGATGCCGAGATCCGCAATGGCGCTAATAAACTCTAAATCCACCATCAATACGATCTCAAGCGGCCAACATAAAGTGCAGTACAATACCGGCAAAAATAACCGCGCCTACCCAGTTATTGTTTAAAAAGGCCTTAAAACAGTCATCGGGCAGACGGTAGCGAATAAGGCGTTGTTGGTAAATAAACAGACCACTGGCAGCAATAAGACTGGCGTAATATATGAAGCTCATCCCAAAGCGTACGCCAACCATGAGCATAACAATAATCACGCACACCTGGAGCATCGCGGTGATCGTAATATCGTCATCACCAAACAGTATTGCGGTGGATTTAACGCCAATTTTTAGGTCATCGTCGCGGTCTACCATCGCGTAAAAGGTGTCGTAGCACACCGTCCAGATCAGCACCCCAATGTAAATCAACCACAGCGCAGGCGGCAGCGAAGCGGTCTGCGCAGCAAAGGCCATAGGAATACCCCACGCAAAAGCAGCGCCCAAAGCCAACTGGGGTAAATGAGTATAACGCTTCATAAAGGGGTAGGTGGCCGCTAGTAGCACCGCGCCAAAAGACAAGAATAAGGTCAGTTGATTAGTGAACAACACCAGCGCAAAGGCCAACAGACACAAGCTGGCAAACAGAATCAACGCTTCTTTTTCACTGACTAGGCCTTGGGCAAACGGCCGGAGTTTGGTGCGACTGACATGGGCGTCAATTTTTCGGTCTGCGTAATCATTAATAACACAGCCCGCCGAACGCATAAGAAACGTGCCTAAAATAAAAATGAGCAGTAAATGCCAATCTGGCACACCTTCCGCCGCCAACCACAAGGCCCACAATGTTGGCCAAAGCACCAGATAGGTGCCTATGGGTCGAGCCACCCTCATCAAGGCGAGGTAATGGGGATATTGCTTTTTAAGCTCGGTAATTAACTGCTGCATAATTCACTCGCTCGCACTTTGAATTGAGTATACCAGTACTCATTGCCCCACTATTAGCGACTACCAGGGGCAAAACGCTGGTAGAAAAATCTCACTCACCATAATAGGGTGTTGGCTCAGCAAAAACCGTGACCGCCGTCCCCACAGTAATTTCTCTGAATCAGGACTTATACCTAGCGACAGATCTGCCGTGGGCAGTTGGCAAATCTCGTAAGGATCGCGGGACATCATGGGGTCGGTGAACAATAAATGGCCCAATGGCCGATTATCGAGATGGCGCAAGCGCGCCAAACGCCCAACCAGGGAGGTGGCAGGCATAACACTGCGGGCAAACACCCACGGCTCATTTCGGCAACAGAGCAACACTTCGCGAACCAAGCCCCATTCCCGATCGCCCATATTCAATAGGCGGCGCTCAGATAAGCGGGGCAACTGCCAGCGCTGCGACAAAACCTCAACGTGGAAATGCCCCTCCGAAGCTCGACGCAAATGGGCAGTTAAAGAGCCGGTATCCAGCAGCCAGCGAGCTTCTTTCGCCGGTAAATGAGAGACGGCACGTCGCTTACCACTCAACCAGGATGGCTCAGCGGTCTGGATTCGACTTGTTTGAAAAGCGTACAATAGCGGCCTTCCAGAATGATGTATAAGAAAATAGTTGGCTTCGGCCGCAGTATATGCAGCACTAATTAACTGTGTGTGGCGGCAGAATGCGTTATTCATCTGCGACTTGCAAGTTTCAATATCGGCCGAATGAACCATGATATCTAGGGGTTTTTTAATTTAAGCTTCACCAATAGAAGCACTGTATTTAGGGGATGTAAGCGAATGAGTAAATGGGAATGTATTGTTTGCGGTTGGGTCTATGACGAAGCCGTGGGTGACCCGGATTCCGGAATCGCCGCAGGCACGCGCTGGGAGGACATTCCCGACGACTGGCTATGCCCGGACTGCGGCGTGGGTAAAGAAGACTTTGAAATGATTGAAAAGTCGGAAGAAAGCGATATACCCCATCATGAAGAACCCGCCTCTGCCAGCGCTGAAGCCGCCATTGTGGTTATTGGCACCGGTTTAGCTGGTTACGGCCTGGTTCGCGAGATTCGCAAATACGATAAAGACAGCCCCATCATTATGATTAGCGCCGACGACGGCCGTGCCTATTCCAAGCCAATGCTATCAACCGGCTTCACCAAAAATATGGACGCCGACGCCCTCGCCCAGAAAGATGCTGGCGGCATGGGTGAAGACCTTAATGCCAGCGTGTGGACGCTAACCAAAGTCACCGCCATCAACACCGCCAGCCAAACCATTACCATTGGCGACCAAGCCACCCAAGTACATTACAAAAAGCTGGTCTTGGCACTGGGCGCCGATGTTATCCGGCCGCCCATCAAAGGTAATGCCTTGGAATACGTCTACTCGGTTAATGATTTGCTGGACTATGACGACTTCCGCACCGCGGTGGCAAAAAACAACGTGAAGAAAGTCTGCATTATTGGCGGCGGTCTTATCGGCTGCGAATTTACCAACGACCTGCTCAATGGTGGCATTGAAACAGAAACCGTCGACCCACTCGGTTACTGTATTCCTACCCTACTACCCGAAGCCGCAGGAAAAGCCGTGCAAGCAGGCCTCGAAGCCAAGGGCGCAAAATTCCATTTTGGGCCGCTGGTAACTGAGGTAAATAACGCGGGTAATGCACTGGCAGTGAGCCTCAACAATGGCGAAACTATTCACTGTGACTTGGTCTTGTCCGCCGTTGGCGTGCGTCCGCAAATCAAGCTCGCCCAAGACGCTGGCATCACAGTAAACCGAGGTATCGCAACCAACCGCCTACTCGAAACCAGTGCGCCCAATGTCTACGCCATGGGTGACTGCGCAGAAGTCGCTGGCCACGTTCTGGTTTATGTTGCCCCACTCATGGCCCAGGCCCGCGCCTTGGCCAAAACCCTCACCGGCGACGCCACCGAGGTCAGCTACCCCGCCATGCCGGTCACCATTAAAACACCGGCTTGCCCCGTCACGGTTAGCCCTGCGCCTAGAGATGCTAAAGGCAGCTGGGAAATCGAACAAGATGGCGTCAATGTAGTAGCGCGTTTTGTCGGCACGAATGGCGAATTACTTGGCTTCGCTTTAACCGGCGAAGGCACTAAGCAGAAAATGGCCCTGCAAAAGCAGTTGCCGGCGATTATGCCTTAGCGAAATGCCTTGTTGGTATGAATGCCATGGCCTAAAACGCCTTGGCATTTTTGATTGAAGCGGCTGCCACTGAGGCAGCCGTTTTTTTGTTTCCATACTGTGCTTAGTCGATTACCACTCAGCTCACCTAGTGAGTCAATTCTGCGCTATTAGATTCAGGGGGGAAATGACGCCCTTAATCTGATCGCTACGATACCGAATTCACACCGTCAGCGCTAAACTCACTATTCAGTATATAAAATATTGCTGGGAGTAATTGAGCTAGGAACTAATCCAACTCCGCAACAGCACTTTCGTTGCTATTGGCAACTGATACTATTTCATCGTTAACCTGCCCATATTGGTCATATAAGGCCAATACTCGCGATTGCACACTTTTATAATCTACTCAATGTCTTCTAACTTATCTTTGACCCAATCCCGCTCATCAATACACTCTTCAATTTGCTCACTAAGATCATCTGTAGCCCGTTGTTCTTGAAAATTGCATTTTTCTAAACATCGCCTATCCGGTTCATTGCGTTAAGTGCCACAAATAGGCTCCCGCACCCGCCGTTGACATCGATTTCCACAATCAAAATCAACGCCCACAAAGCGCCCCCATTTTTATGTGTTCACAATTTTATTGAAAACCCGCTCAGTATTACGCCGGCCGCAATTCAAAACCCAAGCGCGTATTGGCAATCTCCAAGATGTCGCCATGCGCTAATTTACGCGGCTGCAAACCAATCTGTACGCCGTTAATCGTCGGAGTGCGACCATCTTGGCCTTCGATATGCTCCAAGTAGTAATCTTGCTGGCGTCGACTAATTGCCGCCACTTGCAAGCCCGCTTTACCTAATTTGGTCTGGGCTTTGCTCAATACCATTTCCCGACCAGCGGCCCCACCATTCTGCACCCGCAAATACCCTAACAGGGCTACTGGCGCGGCTTCGGCACTGCGCATCGCAGGGCGAATGGCAATGGTCTTTTCGACCTCGTCATCTGTGTCTGCAGTGCGCTGTAGGCCGTGATAGGTAAGTGAATGCTTACCAATAGTGATGTAATCGCCACTGCGCAAGGCATGGCGGGTCACCGGATTGCCATTAACCAAGGTGCCATTGGTACTGCCTAAATCAATCAGAAAGCTGTCATTCTGAAAGGTTTCGACCGCAGCATGACGACCACTCACAGCAAGGTTTTCTATGCAAATATCATTATCGGCCGCCCGGCCAATAGTGACCCGCTCTTTGTCGAGGGGAAAATCCTCAAGCACTCTACCCTGAAAACTGAGAACCAGCTTTGCCATAATTCAAATCCGTTACTGAGCTATTTCCCTAGTCGAACCAGTCAAGCGTTTCGTCTAACGCATCGTCTTGTCCGGCGACCACCTCATCAACACACACAACAATAATAGAAATATTATCTTTACCACCGGCCATATTTGCCAGTTTCAGCAGTAACATTGCGGCGGCTTCGGGCTCCTGCCCGTGTTTACTTAACACCTTGCTGATTTCAGTATCATCGAGCATACCGCTCAAGCCATCGGAACACAGCAAATAGAGATCCTTACTGCGAACCAGTTCTTCTAATAAATCTACCTCAAGTTCCTCAAACAAACCAAGCGCGCGGGTGATGACATTTTTGTTTTTGGCATTGCGGGCTTCTTCTTCGGTATACAACTTGCGGGTCAGCCATTCCTGCACCAGGGTGTGATCGGTAGTGAGCTGATCTAAAAACCCCTCGCGAAACCGGTATAAGCGCGAGTCCCCAACATGGGCGATAGCCACGCGGTTAGCCGTGAATTGCATGGCCACTACCGTGGTGCCCATACCTTGACGGGTATCATCTTGTTTCGCAGCATCGAGGATCGCCGCATTAGCAACAACTACCGCATCGCGAAGATGCAAGGTCTGCGGAGAATACACCGTATTGTCGGTGCTAGGCGCCGGACAATCACTAAAGGACAGGTGACGAGCAATTTCATCAATGGCAATGGTGCTAGCAACCTCGCCCGCGTTGTGGCCACCCATACCATCGGCCACCACCATATAGCCTTGGTCTATGGCTAGACCAATAGCATCTTCATTATGTTCGCGCACTTGACCTATATCAGTGATGCCAAAAGCACGAAAATGTATATTCTCATCCATGAATTTGCGCCAAAGCTCTACATTATTAAGAACTGAGTATAGTCACTGCTTTTTAACGCGGTCAATGTCGATACTAAACACGCGCTACCAAGGAGTAACAGGCAGCGCCTCTTTATCCAATAAGCTAGAGCTGAAGCTGATCCACCGGACAACTGTCAGACGGGATGTTTGGACCAACCACACACTCAAAATAAGGCACGGTTTCATTGTAGGTGCCGTCGAGCGTCTTAGGGAATTTCATTGATTCACCCGTGAGAAACCGGTCTGACTCCGCAGCCAAGAATTTGTCGCCTACTAGAGGCAACGTGAGGGGGCATTTATTGCTATTTATGTAGCATGTTTGCCTTGAAAACAACACTTGCCAATCTCCGGTATTGTGGAATACTCGCATATCAGCTATGAGATACGTCAAAACACCCTAATAGGAAGAACAATATGGGCTTTTACGAAAATAAAATACTTCCCTTTGTTATCGACAAAGCCTGCTCGATGGCGCCAATTATGGCGCTCCGAGAAAAAATCGTGCCACTGGCAAGCGGGGTGGTGCTGGAGGTCGGCATGGGCAGCGGTATTAACTTAGCGCTGTATCAAGCCGACAACATCGACTTTATTTGGGGACTTGAACCCTCCGAAGGCATGCGTAAAAAGGCCCGCGCAAATCTAAAAAACACCAATCTCAACGTAAAGTGGCTCAATTTAAACGGCGAAGACATCGCCCTAGACGACAATAGTGTCGACACCGTATTACTCACCTACACCCTATGCACCATCCCCGACTGGCAGCAGGCCCTGCAGCAAATGCGGCGGGTACTAAAGCCAGGTGGCAAATTACTATTTTGTGAGCACGGCCTGGCGCCGGACCACAATATTCAAAACTGGCAAAACCGCATCACCCCTGTATGGAAAAAGCTAGCGGGGGGATGCCACCTCAACCGCCGCATTCCCGAGCTCATCACCGCCTGTGGATTTAAAATTAACAGCCTTGAACAATGCTATGTAGACGACACACCGCGAATCGCGGGGTATATGTATTATGGAATAGCGGTCAAAAATTAGTCGTAAGTCCGGCGTCTGATGTCTGACGAAAAATCATACGCAGCCATACGCCCAAGTTGAGGCGTACTGCCCGGTCCGACTTCCGACGTCGGACGAAGGCGTGCTAAAGTAAAGCGCTATGTCGCTCAGCCACTACAATTAAAGAGTAAATAGCACATGCGCACTATTCCCCTGCACTGGCAAATTGGCATCGCCATTCTTCTTGCGGTATTGGCCGGAATACTCGGCGGCGCCGACGGCGGTATAGGCGGGCTGGCTTTTATATCGGTATATGAGTTTCTTGGCACCCTTTTTCTTAACGCCTTAAAAATGCTCATCGTGCCGCTGGTAGTGGCCTCCATTATTAGCGGCATGGCGGGCGTAGGCGGTGATAAATTAGAGAAGCTCGGCGGCAAAACTCTGCTCTTTTACGCTTCCAGCAGCCTTATTGCCATACTCATTGGCTTGGCCGTGGTGAATATTATCGCGCCGGGCAGCGGTGACAACCAAGCCCTTGCTGCCACCATCAGCAGCAGCGACCCAGAATTGAGCGACACCTTGGCCAAGGTCGAAGGGCGCGGTATGGCCGATGTTGTGCAAGTGTTTGTGCGCATGGTGCCCACCAATGTCGTGGCGGCCGCCGCAAACGGCCAAATGCTAGGCTTGATCTTTTTTAGTCTGCTATTTGGCTTTTTTCTGGCGCGCAGTAAATCCGAACACGCCGCCACCCTTATGCATTTCTGGCAAGGGGTGATGGACATCATGACCGAAATCACCATGTGGGTGATGAAATTTGCCCCACTCGGGGTATTCGGTTTAGTGGCCAAGACCGTCGCCGCCACCGGATTTGCCGCGTTCAAACCCATGCTATTGTTTTTCTTTACGGCCTTGTTGGCCTTATTAATTCACGCCTTTGTGGCACTTCCACTTTTACTCCGTTACGTGGGCAGAGTTAACCCCAAAGCCCATTTTGCGGCCATGACCCCAGCAATGCTAACCGCCTTCTCCACCGCATCTAGCTCTGCTACCTTGCCCTTGACCCTTGAGAGCATTCAAGAAAAATCTGGGGTGTCGAAACGGGTAAGCGGCTTTGTATTGCCCCTCGGCGCCACTGTTAACATGGATGGCACAGCCCTGTACGAGTGCGTTGCCGCCATGTTTATCGCCCAGGTTTACGGGCTTGAGCTGACCTGGGTGCAGCAATTTACCGTGGTCATTATTGCCCTGCTCACCTCTATTGGTGTGGCCGGAATCCCCGCCGCAAGCTTGGTTGCCATCTCGGTAATTCTCGGTGCAATAGGGCTTCCTCTTGAAGGGATTGGCTTATTATTGGTTACTGACCGCGTTCTCGATATGGTGCGCACCGCCGTGAACGTGTTTAGCGATTCCTGCGCGGCGGTCATTATTGCGCGCACTGAAGGCGAGACCACTAAGGTTGCTGCGCTGGCTTGAAGTCGGAGGTCGGCAGCTTAGATTCCAGCCTCCGCTGTGCTTCGGGGTATTTTACCTTTTCGTCCGGCCTATCCCGTACACATTCCCACAAAAATAAGAGACAACAATGAGCTTACGTAAGCCAATTCCCGGCCTTAAAGAAGACAGTTATTCCGAAGCCGCCGCCACACTGTGCCATGAGTTTATTGAAGCTGATACCGGGGCCAGCCTTAAACACACTGGCATCGCCTTTATGGATCTCACTCCGGCCGGGGATTTGTATTACTCAGTGACACGGCCCTCCATCATTTGCGCCAGTTATGGCGGCGGCACCGGCCTACCCACCCAGCGCGAATGCTTAGAAATGATGCACTGCTACGGCCAATGCAAAACCCGAAAATTGGCCGAAATTATTGGCGCCACAGTACTCGCTGGCGATCTTTCGCTGACTGCCGCCATTGTCTCTGACGAATGGGTATCGAGCCACGATCAACTCGGCCGCAACCGCCCGTAAGCAAAGAGCAACGCCATGACCACAAGCACAGCCAACACCGGCCCTTTACAGGGTATTCGCATATTAGAATTGGGCCAGCTCATCGCGGGGCCTTTCACTACCGCCATGCTCGCCTATTTTGGAGCCGAGGTAATCAAAATCGAAGCCCCCGGTATTGGCGACCCCATTCGCCGCTGGCGCAGCATGAGGGGCGAAACCTCGCTGTGGTGGTATAGCATTGGCCGCAATAAAAAGTCGGTAACCCTCGATTTGCGCCACCCCGAGGGCCAAGCCATTGTTCGCGACCTCGCTAAACAGTGCGATGTACTGGTGGAGAATTTTCGCCCCGGTGTGATGGAAGCCTGGCAGCTCGGGCCCGACGACTTAAAAGCCGATAACCCCAATTTGGTTTACACCCGTATTTCCGGTTACGGCCAAACCGGCCCCTATGCCGACAAGCCTGGCTTTGCCTCGGTATGTGAAGGCATCAGTGGCTTTCGTCATTTGAATGGTTTCCCCGGTGAAGCCCCGGTCAGACCCAACCTTAGTCTCGGCGACAGCATCGCCTCACTGCACGCCATCATCGGTATTTTAATGGCCCTTAACGCGCGCGAGCGCGGCCTCCACAAAGGGCAGGTCGTCGACGTAGCGCTCTATGAAACCATGTTCAATATGCTGGAGTCCGTCGTACCCGAATACGCAGAAGAAGGTATTATTCGGCAAGCCTCTGGCACCACCCTTACCGGCATTGTGCCCACCAATACCTACCGCTGTAGCGACGGTAAATACGTGATTATTGGCGGCAATGGCGACTCTATTTTCAAGCGACTAATGAATGCCATTGGCCGCGAAGATTTTGCCAAGGACCCGGCCATGAGTGACAACGCCGGACGGGTTATTCACCAAGAGAAAATCGACACCGCAATTGCCCAGTGGTGTGCCACCCACACCATTCAATCGACTATCGAGCAATTAGAAGCGGTACGGGTGCCCGCTGGGCCAATTTACAATGCCCAAGACATGGCCGAAGACCCACATTTTCAAGCCCGAGATTTGTTTGAAAAAGTGGAGGTAAACGGCGATACCCTAACTATTCCCGGCATGGTGCCAAAATTAATCGGTACACCCGGCAGCACACAATGGCCAGGCCCAAGCCTAGGCCAGCATACCAACGAGGTTTTAAGCCAATTATTGGCGTTTAACGAGGAGCGCATAACAGCGCTTAAAGAAGACGCGGTAATTTAAGCGCCGTGCTAACACGGCGCTTAAATACAATTGCGGATGATTAACTCAGATCAAAGCGATCGGCATTCATCACTTTATTCCAGGCCGCGACAAAGTCATGCACAAACCGCGCTTGGGCGTCGCTGCAGGCATACACTTCTGCAGTAGAGCGTAGCTGAGAGTTAGAGCCAAACACCAAATCCACCCGGCTCGCCGTCCACTTCACGTTTCCGGTATTGCGATCGCGTCCTTCAAACACATCCGGCTCGCCAGTTGGCTTCCAGCTGGTGTTTATATCCAGCAAATTCACAAAGAAGTCATTGCTCAATGTTTCCGCCGCGCTGCTTAAGACGCCGTGCTGACTTTGCCCAACATTGGCGTTCAAAACCCGCATACCACCAACAAGTACAGTCATTTCAGGCGCGCTCAAGTTCAGCAATTGCGCCTTGTCGATTAGCAGTTCTTCCGCACTCACGCTGTACTGCTGTTTTAGGTAATTGCGGAAGCCATCGGCAACCGGCTCCAAGGCGGCAAAAGCCTCTACGTCGGTTTGCGCCTGGCTTGCATCTGTACGACCCGGCATAAAATCTACCTCAATCGCATGGCCCGCACGCTTGGCCGCAAGCTCAATGGCGGCAGCGCCACCCAGTACAATCAAATCTGCCAAAGACACCTTCTTATTGCCGGGCTGGGCGGCGTTAAACACCTTCTGCACAGCTTCTAATTGCGACAATACCTTGGCCAATTGCGTGGGCTGGTTCACCGCCCAATCCTTTTGTGGCGCTAGGCGAATCCGCGCGCCATTGGCGCCGCCGCGCATATCGGAGCCACGGAACGTTGACGCCGAGGCCCAAGCCGTTGCCACCAACTCTGACACCGACAAGCCGGTTGCAAGAATGGCCTTTTTGAGGGCGACAATATCGTCGCTATTAATAAGCTCATGATCTACAGCAGGCACCGGATCTTGCCAAATCAGCTCCTCGGTGGGCACTTCCGGCCCAAGGTAACGCGCTACCGGCCCCATGTCGCGGTGGGTTAATTTAAACCATGCCCGTGCAAAAGCATCGGCGAACTCAGCCGGGTTGGCGTGGAAACGCTTAGAAATTCTATTGTATTCAGGGTCTTCCCGCAGCGCCAAATCGGCGGTCGACATCATGGGTGCATGGCGCTTGCTTGGGTCGTGGGCATCAGGCACGGTATTTTTGGCAGCGTCACCTTTTGGTGTCCACTGCTGGGCCCCGGCTGGGCTTTTGGTCAGCTCCCATTCGTTGCCAAACAAGGTGTCAAAATAGCTATTGTCCCAAGTGATTGGTGTGGCGGTCCACGCGCCTTCTAAACCACTGGTAATGGTGTCGCCCGCTTTGCCGCTACCAAAGCTATTTATCCAACCAAAACCCTGTTCTTCAATATTGGCCGCTTCTGGTTCTGGGCCAACATGGGCGGTATCACCTGCGCCGTGGGTTTTACCAAAAGTATGCCCGCCCGCAACCAGTGCCACGGTTTCTTCGTCGTCCATGGCCATACGCGCAAACGTCTCGCGAATATCCCGCGCCGAACCAAGGGGATCAGGCTCGCCATTGGGGCCTTCTGGGTTGACGTAAATCAAACCCATTTGTACCGCGGCCAAAGGGTTATCCAGCTCGCGATCTCCGCTGTAGCGTTTATCGTCCAACCATTCCCGCTCTGCACCCCAGCTAATATCTTCCTCGGGCTCCCAGATATCGGCGCGACCACCGGCAAAACCAAAGGTTTTAAAGCCCATAGACTCCAACGCGACATTACCCGCCAAAATCATTAAATCGGCCCAAGAAATTTTGCTGCCGTATTTCTGCTTAATCGGCCATAACAGTCTGCGGGCCTTATCAAGATTGCCATTGTCTGGCCAACTATTAAGGGGCGCAAAACGCTGCGAGCCGGCACCGGCACCACCGCGACCGTCGCCAATGCGATAGGTACCGGCACTGTGCCACGCCATACGGATAAAAAATGGGCCGTAATGACCGTAATCCGCTGGCCACCAATCTTGGGAGTCCGTCATCAGCGCGGTGAGGTCATGCTTCAACGCGGCTAAATCGAGCTTATTAAATTCCTCAGCATAATCAAAATCCCCCCCCATCGGATTGCTTTTGGTGGAATGCTGATGAAGAATCTTTAGGTTTAATTGATTAGGCCACCAGTCTTGGTTTGCAGTGGTTTGTCCGCCGACTTTCGTCTGCGAACCGTGTATAACCGGGCATTTGCCGCCGCTAATCTCATTTTTATTCGCGCTCATAACATTCTCCAATGTCACTGTGTCGGTCTAAATTGATAAATCACATTAATTATCTTCGGTACTTACTTGTGCATGACACCACCATAGCAATGACGATAAATAGTTTAAAATTATATATTTAGATTAGATCGATAGCTTTACTGTATCGAAGTCCAGAAATCATTCGTCACCGTCGGCGAAGCCACCCTTATACTAGACTACGCTGAGCAAAGCGTCGGTGCCAAATAGCGCCTAAGCAGCCCGGTAGCCATGTCACTGGTCTAGATATCCCATTCTAAAATGCGTGCATGACACTAATGCCTGCTCGGCAGGCCACAAGCCAAGCCCCATTCAAAAAATTAGTGTACGGATATCGCTAAAGGATAGACCATGGAGTTAGAAAAAAGCATTCGGGTCACCCGCAAGCTGCGCGCACACAAGCTGCTGTGGACTAATCTTACACAAGTGCGCGACATTCAATTTAGTTCTTTTTCGCCGGCCCGCTACCCGAGTAGGTGCGACGGCTACTGGCAGCAAGGAGAGGCGTAAAGATGGAGCCAATAATACCTGGTGAAAAATACAACAACATCGTTCATTGGTGGCATAAGCAACATAGCGATTCACGCTACGGCGTAACGCAATTTGAAACGGCGATTGGCGCTCGCACTGCTGGCGGCAAGGCGCTGGATGTTAGCTGGGGACCCAGAGGCGGTTTATCCGTACTCTTCACCAGAAAAATTCTTCAGTGATCGGCTAAACATATCTGCGGAAATGATCGCGCTCGCACAAGCAAATCATCCTCAGCATAGTTTTATACACAGTGATATTTGCAACTGGAAAAGCGATGAGAATTTTGATTTTATCCTTGCTTGGGACAGCCTATTTCACCTGCCTTTTAGTATGCAAAAGCCCGTGCTCAAAAAGCTTTGTCAAACGCTAAACCACCACGGTGTACTTATTTATAGCTTTGGCGACGACTACGGTGAGCATAGCGGCCAATGGCATAACGATACCTTTTATTGCAGCGCAATTGGCCTGCGCGAAAACTGCCAATTTCTGTTCAATATGGAACTGTCGATTTTTCATCTCGAATTGGATCAGTTTCCAGAAAAGCACGCTTATATCATTTCTCAAAAACGTTAAGCGCATTTCTCCAGCTAGGCTTAAGATTGCAGCCAGTTTTCAGCAAGTTCAATATCTTTAAAATCAAAAGCCTTTATTTCTAAATTTCGAAAAAATTTACCTTCTAATTCACTGATATTTTTAAGCCATTTTTTATCGCTCAATACGGCAATGCGTTTAAATTTTTTCATCAATTTTAGCAGCGTTGGCATACGCGATAGCTCATGTGCAATTGCCGCCAGTGACGGAAACTGAAAATCTTCGATACGGTATAGCATGACACCGTCTTCAATGTTTTCTGATTCTTTCAGCATATCGTCTAGCGCTTTTTTCATGACCTTAGCATCTATTTTTCCATTGAGAACGATATCGATACGGTTACCCGCACCATGAAAAATTTCAAGCATATTGGCTCCAAAGAAATAGTCTTATAAAGATAAAACCCGTGGCACGCACATTAGCATTACACCAACCACAACCACAGTAATAGCACTACTAAATACATAAGGATAGAGCATTAAAGCAATGCCGGTATACAGCACCACTTTATTGCTCTGTTTGCGACCATAGACAAAATAGCCCAAACCGATAGAGCTAAACAATAAGCCCCATAACAGCATCGCCTCGCTGCTCATGAACACACACCTCTGTGTCTTTTCTTAACTTTAGGGCAAAAATGCGGGTTTGTCATAGTTATACCAAGTCAGTGCGGTATGACGGAATTCTTTACACACCTGTAGTTTGAGTCGATTAAAATTAACGCCTGTCGCCATTCCGCTCGATGCGCTTAAACGCAATGATTTTTTGCCGCCTACGGCCCTGCCCGCAACCTTGTCTAAATACACCGACACCCCAAACTTAGAGTGCAACATAGCGTTGACAGAACTCTGGGAACACCCGTGCCGCCTCTTCGTCGTTGTCAGCGCGAATATACTGGCTCACATCAATCTCAAGTGCTGCGCCCTCAGTTATCGCGCTTATGGGCTCAACTAACTGAATGACTGTGGTGGTATCCAGCAAATCGACTGCATTGGGCGTTAGTAGACTCGCTCCGCCAAAGAACAGTATTTTAATAAAGTCATCATTACCCTGCCATCCCTGTAAAATACTTACAACACTGAGCGTCATTCCTTTTTCAGCAAACCCAGCTTGCGGTAAAATGATCGCAAACTAATGCCCGCTATTTTTGCCGCCTGACTTTTATCGCCGTGACAATACTCAAGTAAATCATTGAGATAACGCGCTTGCTGGGTTTTTAAATCGGGCCACTCCCCGGTCTGATCAACAGCCTGCAATGGCGCTGCATCCAACAGACACTGCCCGAGAATTTTCACATCAATAATATTCGAGTGCGCAAAAATTGTTGCCCGCTCTAACACATTGCGTAATTCCCGCACATTACCCGCAAAATGGCAGCCACTGAGCAGTTTAATGCCAGAGTCGGTTAAACGATAATTTTCGTCTGGACTGAGTTTACCGAGAATGGATTTAGCAATAATACCCACGTCTTCGCGGCGCTCGCGCAGTGGCGGCAACACAATGGGAAAGGCGTTAATGCGATAATAGAGATCTTCTCGGAACGCCCCACGGGCAAGCTGTTCTTTTAAATTTTTGTGGGTGGCACAAATTAAACGGAACTGGGCGCGCTTAAGCTGGGTACTGCCCACCGCGCGATAGCTGCCCGTTTCGATCAAGCGCAGCAATTTAACCTGCATACCCAGTGGCACATCGCCGATTTCGTCCAAAAAGAGGGTGCCGCCTTCAGCATTCTCCAACAAGCCTGGTTTATTATTGACCGCGCCGGTAAATGCGCCTTTAACGTGACCAAATAACTCGCTCTCGAATAAGGTTTCGGTGAGACCGGCGCACTCCACCGTCACCATAAGATGCTTATGACGAGGGCTGGCCTCGTGAATCGCCTTAGCGGCCAACTCCTTGCCCGTGCCCGACTCACCCATAAGAAGCACCGAGGTATCGCGTCTGGCAACGAGGTTAATCATATCAACCAAGCTATTAAACGCCGGGCTGCGCCCCACCATTTGCTGGGTGCTAAATTCGGCACTGGCAATCGTAACGGGTCTTAAAATTTCGACAAAATACCGTAACTCACCGTCGTCGCCGCGAATCGGCAACATTTCAACATCAACATGCTCCTTGCCCCGGGGTGTACCATGAATATGCAGCACGCGCTCTTTGGCACCAGAGCTTTTACAGGCAAGCAGCGGACAGCTTTCACCGGCTTGGTCACAGGGCACCCGGTAGCCGTGGGAAACTTCATAGCAATGGGCGCCACGATCAACTTCAATCTCGCCGAAGGTTTCGCGGTAGCGCTCATTTGTCGCCAAAATTTCATAATTTGCCGACACTAAAATCGCGGGATCATTGTAGCCGTCCAGCATCCGCGCCAAGCCTTTATCAGTATCACTTGCAATCAACTGCATGATCTTGCCAAATTTGTCAAAATAGTTTGCCAATAATGGCAACAAAGCGCGTGCTTATCGAGCCTATTTTTGACAAGCCACTCAAAGAAAATTAGATACTACTTATAAAACAGCAACTTAAGTACAGCTAAGTGCGGCATGCTCGCCGTGGCACAGCTATTGCTGTTTAGGCACACAGGGCCATAATCTTAATCCACTCGCCAATCTTGGTAATAGCATCTCTTTTGGGAGCGCAGGCATGAATTTCGACCCCTTTGTACTGGCACGCATTCAATTTGCCACCAATATGAGTTTTCATATTCTCTTTCCCGCCATATCTATTGGTCTTGCGTGGATACTGCTATTTTTTCGTTTGCGCTACACGCTAACCGGCGACAAGGCTTGGGAATACGCCTACTTATTTTGGGTGAAGGTCTTCGCCCTCACCTTTGCGATGGGCGTGGTGTCTGGTATTACCATGAGCTTTCAGTTTGGCACCAATTGGCCCGGGTTTATGGAAAAGGCCGGGAACGTCGCAGGCCCGCTGCTCGGTTACGAAGTGCTGACGGCCTTCTTTTTAGAAGCCTCCTTCCTCGGCATTATGCTGTTTGGCAAAGACCGTGTATCCAACCGCCTACATTTAATTAGCACCTTTTTAGTCGCCTTCGGCACTACCTTGTCGGCATTCTGGATCCTCAGCCTAAATTCTTGGATGCAAACCCCAAGCGGCTATCATTTAGAAGAGGGCGTGGTGGTGGTCGACAGCTGGATAGCAGTGATTTTCAACCCCTCCTTCCCTTATCGCTTCTTCCACATGCTAGTTGCCTCGGTACTCACCAGCACCTTTTTAGTGGCGGGGGTCAGTGCCTGGCGGGCACTGAAAAACGTTGATGGCCCAGCTACGTGGAAAGTAATGAAAACCGGTGTCATCATTGCCGCCGTATTAACGCCTTTGCAAATTTTTATCGGCGATCTTCACGGCCTTAATACCTTAGAACATCAGCCCGCCAAAATCGCTGCAATGGAGGCTATTTGGGACACCGACCAAGCAGTGCCTTTTACGGTATTCGCCCTGCCGGACGAAGCCAGTCGCAGCAACCGGTTTGCCGTAGAGGTACCCTACGCTGGCAGCCTAATTTTAACCCATGACCCCCATGGCAAAGTGCAGGGTTTGAACGACTTTAAAGGCGAGCATCCACCGGTTGCCATGGTATTTTGGTCCTTTCGCGTAATGCTCGCTATGGGTGGTCTAATGCTACTCACGGCGTGGATCTGTGCTTGGCAATTTCGCGGCCATCATCAGCCCAACAAGCCGATGCTCCATGTTTTATCGGCTATGGCATTCTCTGGCTGGATCGCAGTTCTGGCCGGCTGGTATGTAACTGAAATTGGCCGCCAGCCGTGGATTGTCACCGGCGTTTTAACAGTGAACGACGTCGCGGCCGATCACAGCAGCGCCACCCTCACCGGTACCTTATTTGGCTATGTCGCGCTTTATGTGTTTCTGTTGGGCTCTTATATTGCCGCTCTGCGCCACATGTCGAACAAGCCTGCGGCCTCCTTAGGAATGATGAATTTACCGAGCCGCAACAGCGCTGGCGATACATCGCCACAGAACCGGGGGCACTGAACAATGGAATATTGGCTACCAATTATTTATATGGGCATTATGGGCTTGGCGCTGCTCATTTACGTGATGCTAGACGGCTACGATCTCGGCGTGGGCTTATTGCTGCCACTGGCGGAAGAAGACGAAAAAGACATGATGATCGCCTCTATTGGCCCCTTCTGGGACGCCAATGAAACTTGGATTGTACTGGGTGTTGGCATTTTATTAATCGCATTCCCGCTTGCCCACGGCATTATTCTTAGCGGCTTGTATTTGCCCGTCACCATCATGCTCATGGGTTTAATGCTGCGCGGGGTGGCCTTTGACCTGCGGGTAAAAGCGGGCGACCACCATCGCGGCCGTTGGAATAAGGCTTTTTTTGCTGGGTCCTTAATTGCCTCAACAGCCCAAGGCTGGATGCTCGGCGCCTACATCACCGGCTTGCAAGACAACATCACCAGCCTGTTATTTTCGGCGCTCATTGCCATGACCTTACCCGCCCTGTATTTAATATTAGGCTGCGGCTGGCTGCTAATGAAAACCGAAGGCGCATTATTAGATAAGGCCATCAGCTGGGGCCGCATGGCAATCTGGCCCATGGGGCTTGGCCTATTTATGGTCTCGGTGGCCACGCCCATGGTCAGCCCAGCTATTGCCGCGAAATGGTTTACCCTCCCCTACACCATCTTACTGCTGCCCATCCCGCTAAGCTGTATTATCTGTTATGTGGCAATTTTTATTTTGTTGGGCAAACCCAATATTCTTCGCCACGGCTACGGCTGGCTAATTTACGCCGCCACCGCGGTAATTTGCCTTATGGCGAGCCTGGGCTTGGCTTACAGTATTTTTCCCGACATTATTATTGGTCACATGACAATTTGGGACGCCGCCGCCTCGGTTAAGTCGCTGCAATTTACCTTAGTCGGTGTTGTTATCACCCTGCCCGCGATTTTGTTCTATACCTTTTTTATGTACCGCATTTTTCATGGCAAAGCCACCGCGCTTTCCTATGAATAGTGTCTTGACAATAATGATGACCATAAACAATCCGCGACGCGTTACAACCGGAGATGCCTAATGAACACCATTGCGTTTACACCCAATCTAAAACAAATACCGGCCGTCATTCCCTTCTTTGACGAAGCCACCAATACCTTTTCCTATGTTGTGCAAGACCCAACATCCAAGGCCTGCGCAATTATCGATTCGGTTATGGAAATAGACTACGCCGCAGGACATTTAGGCTTACAAGGCGCAGATAAAATTATTCAGTATATTCGCGAACAACAACTCGATTTACAGTGGATTATTGAAACCCACGTGCACGCCGATCATTTGTCGGCAGCGCCCTATATCCAAGGCCAGATTGGCGGCAAAATCGGTATTGGCGAACACATTATTACGGTACAAGAAACCTTCGGTAAAATTTTTAACGAAGGCAATCAGTTCCAGCGCGACGGCTCTCAGTTTGATCAACTCTTTAAAGACGGCGACCAATACACCGTGGGCAATTTGCAGTGCCACGCATTGCACACCCCTGGTCACACGCCGGCGTGCATGACCCATATTATGGGCAATGCTGCCTTTGTGGGCGACACCTTGTTCATGCCCGACGGCGGCAGCGCCCGCGCCGACTTCCCCGGCGGCGACGCCAGGGTCCTCTACCAATCAATTCAGCGCTTACTGTCACTACCCGATGAACTGCGTTTGTTTATGTGCCACGACTATATGCCCAATGGTCGCGACGTGGAATTTGAGACCACCGTTAAACAACAGCGCGACAATAATATTCACGTGCACCGCGGCATAAGCGAAGACGACTTTGTCGCCATGCGAGAGCAACGCGACGCCACCTTAGGCATGCCCAAGCTCATCATTCCCGCGCTACAAATCAATATGCGCGCCGGACATTTGCCCGAAGCCGACAGCAATGGCACCGTGTACCTCAAAGTGCCCTTAGATACCCTATAAATTAGCTATGCTAAACAGCGACATAAGGCCAAGGAATCCCTGTGCAAAAAACGACGCTTAAATCTTACTTTCCCATTCTGGGCTGGGCAGGCGAATACCACCGCGATGTGCTATTTAGCGATCTGCTGGCGGCATTAATCGTCACCATCATGCTAATTCCCCAGTCCCTCGCCTATGCTCTGCTCGCCGGGCTGCCACCGCAAATGGGCTTGTACGCCAGTATGTTGCCACTGGTCGCCTACGGTATTTTTGGCACTAGCCGCACCCTGTCGGTGGGCCCAGTGGCGGTGGTCTCGCTAATGACCGCATCGGCCATTGGCCATATTGCCAGTGCCGGCAGTGTGAGTTATATCGAAGCCGCCTTATTGCTGGCCTTTTTGTCGGGTGTATTCCTACTCGGCATGGGCTTGCTACGCATGGGCTTTTTAGCGAACTTTTTATCCCACCCGGTCATTGCCGGATTCATCACTGCCTCGGGTATTATCATTGCGTTTAGCCAGCTTAAATATATATTGGGCATCAATGCCCATGGCGAAAACCTGTTTGCCCTGCTGCACTCGCTCTATGCCTCGGTGGCCAATACTAACTTTTATACCGTGGCGGTGGGTTTACCCACGCTAATCTTTTTATTCTGGGTACGCAGCGGCCTTAAACCGCTGTTAGTGCGCACGGGGCTCAGTGACAAAGCCGCGGCCATGCTAGCGAAGACCGGCCCCGTGCTCGGCATTATTGCCACCAGTTATGCCGCCTACTATTTTGACCTCGGCAGCAAGGGTGTCGTCTTGGTCGGTGAGGTTCCCACCGGCTTGCCCAGTTTTCAAATGCCCAAGCTCGGTCACGACGCCTGGCGTGAACTCATGTTGTCAGCGGTGTTTATATCCATTATCGGTTTTGTTGAGTCAGTATCGGTGGGTCACACGCTGGCCGCCAAACGCCGCCAGCGCATTGTGCCAAACCAAGAACTGATCGGTCTCGGCGCCGCCAATATTGCCGCGTCATTCTCTGGCGGCTATCCGGTTACTGGTGGCTTCGCGCGCTCGGTGGTTAATTTTGATGCCGGTGCCGTCACCCCAGCGGCCGGTATATTTACCGCCGTGGGCATTGCCGCCGCCGCCATGTATTTCACCCCCTATTTAGCCTACTTACCCAAGGCCACTTTAGCGGCGACCATCATCGTCGCAGTTTTATCGCTAGTGGATTTCTCCATACTCAAAAAATCCTGGGCTTATGCACGCAGCGACTTTATCGCCGTGGTCACCACACTTGTTGTGACCTTAATTATGGGGGTAGAAACTGGCGTCGCCTGTGGCGTGTTCGCCTCGCTCGCCCTGCACCTATACAAAACCTCGGTGCCCCACATGGCGGTGGTTGGCGAAGTACCCGGCACCGAACACTATCGCAATATAAATCGCCATAAAGTCATTACCCACAGCGATATCCTGTCGCTGCGCATTGACGAAAGCCTGTACTTTGCCAATGCCGGTTTTATTGAAGACAAGGTTTATGAATTAGTCGACGCCTGCCCGGGTATTCAGCACGTGATATTGATGTGCACTGCCGTGAATGAAATTGATCTCAGCGCACTGGAAGTACTGGAATCTATCAACCTACGCTTAAAAGACAGTGGCATTACCCTGCATTTGTCTGAAGTAAAAGGGCCAGTGATGGATGTACTCGCCCATACCGAGTTTATAAAACACCTGAGCGGGCAAGTGTTTTTATCGCACCATCTCGGAGTGCAAAATATTGTAGCCGCGAATGCCGAGCAGAAGCTAGCTACCACACCGAGCTGGGATATTTGAGCTAACCGCTCTTTGCTCGACGGGAGATACAAAAGACATTCGACGCGCTGAACTTGGACGCGCTTTTTGGTTTCGCAACTCCCGTTAAGTTTTACCTCGCTGCCAACTGCACAACTGCAACACACAGCGCCAGACCAAAAATATACGTGCAATATTCATCGTAGCGTCTCCAACTAAATAATTACCAGAAACACGGCACTAGCTTAGCTAGCGATAAACACCGCTAGCACAATGTAATAGCCCAAAATACTTACCAATCCTATACCAAATAGATTCACTAAAAGGCCTGCGTGCATCATATCGTTAATGCGCAGTTCACCGCTGCCGAACACCACGGCATTTGGCGGCGTAGCCACCGGCATCATAAACGCGCACGACGCGGCAATCGCGGCGGGAATCACAAACAACATAGGCGATACCGACTGCGCCACGGCCAAGGCCCCTAACAACGGTAAGAAGGTGGCCGTGGTGGCGGTATTACTGGTGATCTCGGTTAAGAAAATAATTACCGTGACAATCACCAGCACCACCGCAAACAACGGCCAAGCCTGGAGCAAGGCAAAGTTCTGCGCCAGCCACTCGGCCAAACCGGAATCTTTAATCATTACCGCCAAGGCCAAGCCGCCGCCAAACAACAGTAATACCCCCCAAGGCAATTTTTGGGCGCTGTCCCAGTCGAGCAAGGCCTGCGAGTCGGGGCCGCCGGAACGCACCGCAAACAGCAACACGCCCGCCGCCATTGCGATCACCGTGTCGCTAACCCCTGGCACATAATCGTTTAATAGGGGTCGAAAAATCCAGGCCGCCGCAGTGCCCACAAAAATCAACAAGACCCGCGCCTCAGCCCCACTCAATGGTCCCAGCTGATGCAATTCTACGCGCAGCAAATCTTGACTGCCTGCGGTTTCCAAGCCCGCAAAGCCCTTGCGACACAACCACCACCAAGTAAACAACAGCATAGCCACAGCCACCGGCAGGCCAATCATCATCCACTGAGCAAAACCGATGCTAATATCGTGGTTGTCTTTTAAATACGCCGCCAACATCGCATTGGGCGGTGTACCGATTAAGGTCGCAATACCGCCAATGCTTGCACTATAGGCAATGGCCAGTAACAAGGCCACCGCAAAGCGGCGCCGCTCGCCATCATTGCCCGCAGGCAAAAAACTAATCACCGACAAACCAATTGGCAGCATCATGATACTGGTTGCGGTATTACTCACCCACATACTCAAAAACGCAGTGGCGATCATAAAGCCCGCGATCTGGCGCGCAGCCTGCTGACCGACCGCCAGTAGAATATTCAGCGCAATACGGCGGTGCAGATTCCAGCGCTGCATTGCCAAACCCAAAAGAAAACCACCCAAAAATAAAAAGATAATGCCGTTGGCATAGGCATCCGCCAAATCCCCAACCTTGGCAATACCCAAGACCGGCACCAGAATTAAGGGCAATAACGCCGTCGCCGGAATTGGCACCGCCTCTGTCGCCCACCATGTCGCCATCCATAGAGCAGCACCAAGAGCTAACCATGCTTCGGGGTTCATTCCGGCGGGTGCTGGGACGAGTAGCGTAACGACCAGCATGACTGGGCCGATAATTAAGGCGAGTAGCCCGAGCTTGGCAGTTTTGTGAGATTGCTTAGTGGTCATGAAGCGTTCTGGTCTTTAGGATAAATGGCAAAGGCAGATTTACAGTATAGACCAGATGCCGGTGGGGGGAATTTTTTGCTTATGGCGTGACCGACCAAATAGTCGCTAACCTGCGCCCTCAGGCTGACTGTGGCATATTATTGCTAGCCTTTTTCCGCCGTCAATGGCAACGAAACTCATCAAAACCTTGCGCGCTTCGCCAGCGAGTTTAATCTCAGCTGCTAGCTAATGCTTCGTCGTAACGATGGGCCCCTGCCTTCGCAGGGGAGACGGTGTGGATATACTGAGACAATCGTTTTAGCTGCGAAGATGTAGGCGTTTTTCATCATGGCTAAAAATTCGTCTTACCTACGTAGGCAGGTAACCATGTGAGCGCAGCGAATTTCTTGCTTACTTCTTTTTCCCCAAAACCACCCCAAAAAGTGCCATCATTACACCTGCCTCTAAGACGCCGCTACGAACAAGGCATTCCCTTATGTTATCGACTTTACTTTAGCACGACTGTGTAAATCCTATGAAAAATAACTACGCCTGCATTGGCTTGTTCAATCCAAAATCTGTTGAAAACGTCGGCTCGGTGATGCGAGCGGCTGGTTGCTATGGTGTTAATTCCGTGTTTTATACCGGCGTACGCTACAATCGCGCCAAGCCCTTTTACACCGACACCAAAAAGGTCTATGAAAAAATTCCGCTGATTGGTGTTAAAGACCTAATGGATATTATTCCTCTAGGCTGCGTGCCCGTCGCCGTAGAGCTTGTCAAAGGTGCTAAGTCACTGACCAGCTACAAGCACCCCGCTCAAGCCTTTTATATTTTTGGCCCAGAAGACGGCAGCCTTAAAAAGGAAATCACTGACCTTTGCCAAGACATTGTCTATATTCCCACAGAGGGTTGTATGAATTTAGCCGCCACAGTTAATGTGGTGCTGTATGACCGGCTCGCCAAGGGCGACAACTTCTCTCACCATCAATATGTCTTAAGTCATAAGCGTAAGCAGCTCGCGAGCAAGAATAGCAATGAGTAAGTTTGCATACGGTATAGCGCCCTATGTTGAGGCTGAACTGCGTCAAGCAGATCAGTTACGGCGATCCGGCGATTATGCATTGGCATTTACGCATCTAGAGAACGCCCATGTACTTGGCCAAGCCTCAACCTATTGGCATGTTAAGGTGCACCTATTAATGTTGCACTGGGGAATAAAACAGCGTGACGGTAACGAAATATTAGGTCAACTGCTGCGAATTGTAGGTGCAGCAGCTTTGACCGCGATTAACCGTATCCCAGAAGGTAACACTGGAGGTAGTAATGTAAGCCCGATTAAAGTGATGCCGGTAACCCCAGAGCTTGCAGCCATTATCGCTAAAGTTAAGGGCAATAGCTAAGCAACCCATTTAGTTGCTACTCATTATAGCCAAATAACAATTACGCCCCAGCTAAGCCTTTGAGGAAGAGAGATGGATATTGATAGTAAAACCATTTGGGTCACGGGTGCTAGCTCTGGCATTGGCATGGCCCTGTGTAAACAACTTGCACAGCGCGGCGCCAGATTGGTGTTGTCTGCCCGCCGTAAGGAGACCTTAGCTGAATTAGCAGAATCGCTACCCGGAGGTATCGATCGACATTGGGTGGTGCCGCTGGATTTAGCGGATGCCGACAGTCTGATTAACATGGTACAGACGCAGCTTGGCGCCATTGGCCCTGTGCATATTTTAATTAATAACGGCGGTATCTCGCAGCGCTCACTATTTGTTGATACCGATCTAGCTGTTTATCGCCAATTAATGGAGGTCAACTACCTCGGCACGGTGGCAATGACTAAAGCGGTGTTACCGGCAATGATTGCGCAACACGAAGGGATGATTGTTAGCATTAGCAGCGTTGCTGGCAAGGTCGGTTCTAAATTGCGTACCGGCTACTCTGGCTCCAAATATGCGGTAGTGGGCTTTATGGATTGCTTACGTGCCGAAACCGCACAGCACGGTATTTATTGCCTTACGGTATGCCCAGGCTCAATTAAAACCAATATTGCAGTGAATGCATTAAATGGTAATGGTGAGGCCCAGAATAAAGATGACGAGTCGATCATCAATGGCATGCCTGTCGAGCAGTGCGCGCAAGAGATTATTCACGCGATGATTAAAGACCGTGACGAAATTATCATCGGCAAAGGAATTAGCGCGCTTGCACCAACAATTAAGCGTTTCTTTCCGCGCTTATTTAACCGTATTTCGGCGGGAATGGAATACCGTTAGCGGCACCATGCTGATCGTGCGATATCTACCAATACCACGCGTTTGTCAAATGAACGACGCGAGCAACTTAGATCATTAGGACAAACAGCATGCCATTATTATTTGAAGAAATTGATAGCCAAGCCTCGCCCCTAGGAGAAATATCCCTACGGAAACGGCGTATTCCTGCTTTTGGCGACAGAGACATTTATGAGGTTAAGCTTGGCGATGAGTTTCTCATGTCGAGCATGTTTGTCGATGCTGAGGAGGCTTTATCTCGCCTTGGCTTAGCCGCCGTTCAGGGCCATAATTTAAGCGTGGTTGTAGGCGGCTTAGGGCTAGGCTACACCGCCGTAGAAGCGCTCAAAGACCAACGCATTAGCGAACTACTAGTGATCGACGCACTCGCGACTGTTGTCGGCTGGCATAAAGACGAGCTGGTGCCGCTGGGAAAAATACTCAACGTCGACATACGAAATCGCTATGTCCTCGGCAGCTTTTTCGACCTAGCCACGGATCCTAGCACAAGCTTTGACCCCCAACATGCCGGTAAGAAGTTCGACGCCATTCTCTTAGACATTGACCACTCCCCTACTGAATTCTTGAACGCCGCCAACGCCAGCTTTTATTCCACCGAAAATCTCTCGCTCATGGCCGATCAACTTAAGTCCAATGGCGTATTTGCCATGTGGTCGCAAAACCTCCCAGAAGAACCCTTTGAGGCCTTATTGAAAACAGTATTTGCTACCGTCACTTCCCACGTGGTCTCTTTTTATAATCCGTTTCAGAATGGCGAATCGACAAACTCCGTATATGTTTGTGTGAAGGGCGAATAACGTTTTCTTGCCCGGCCGGACGTAATACCGCAGCCATTCGCCATTGAACTACGCCACTGCCACAATCATGGATATCGGCTCTGGGGCCGGTATGACGGGAGGGGCGCAGCGGATACCTGCTCGGGGCCGGTATGACAAGAGAGGTAGAGGATTCCTGCATGGAAGCCGGTATAACAAGACAGCTCGCGGCAGCTGCCTCAAGCATCGGTATGGCGAGGTTGACGTTCGAGAGTCCACTTAACACTGAAAGGAAACGGACGGTGAAACTAATATCCAAAACATTCGTCTGAGCATTCGCTAGATTATCCCCGATCTTTCCCTGTATAAATGGGGCAAGCAGAATTCTTTATGGAATAAGTGATGGCTAAAAAGAGCAGATTTGCGCGACTGCTTTGGCGCAGCTTGCTGATATTGGTGTTGTTCAGTGTTGCCTTAGTATTGCCCTTTCGGTGGATTGACCCACCGATTAGCATGGTAATGCTAGAGCGCAGCTGGCAGCAGCGCGGCACCCACTACCACCTCGACAAGCGGTGGCTAAGCTGGAATGAAATACCCCGCCATGCCGCACTAGCCGCAGTTGTGTCTGAAGACCAGAATTTTCCCAATCATTATGGCTTTGATATAAAGGCAATTCAAAAGGCCTTTGCCGACCGGGAAAGGCGTGGCAGTTTGCGCGGCGCCAGTACCATCAGCCAGCAGGTCGCCCGCAATATGTACCTGTGGACGGATCGCAGCTGGCTACGCAAAGGCTTGGAAGTTTGGTTCACAGGACTCGTCGAATTGTGCTGGCCGAAGCAACGCATTTTAGAAATTTATTTAAATATCGCCGAATGGGGCGACGGGGTGTTTGGTGTTGGCGCCGCCAGCCGGCATCACTTTGGCATTAACGCGTCACAGTTAAACCACTGGCAGTCGGCACTGTTAGCCTCCAGCTTGCCAAGCCCCCGCAAGTACAATCCTGCCGCACCAGCGCCACATTTGATTGCGCGCGCCAATTGGAATCTTGGTCAGCAACGCAAACTCGGGGGCCGCTCTTGGCTCGCCGCGTTGGAATAATCTTTCGCCCTACAATTGTGTATTCTCAGATTCCCGCCTGAGAGAACACCTTAAGAAATGTTTCCGGCTCAGGTCTTAACCGATAATTATCGGTAAGATCCGCAAACAAAAGTTTACCCGTGGCGTCAGTCATGATGACGGTGGGCATCACGGTGTCGCTATCATAGCCCAGCACCTCCATGCCCATCGGTAAGCCATTGGGGACGGCAATGCCGAGGCGTTTCGCCATCGCGCTATCTCGATCTACCAAAAAGCGCATTGGCGCGTCAAAGCGCTGAGCCAGATCGGCGGTATGACCCTGCGACTGAGGACTAATGAGCAGAATCTCCACGCCTTTGTCGGCCAGGACGCGATATTGCCCGGCAATTTCTTTTATCTGCGCCATACACAGTGGACACCAATTGCCGCGATAAAAAATCATGAGCAAGGGCTTATTCAGTTCGTGAGGTTTAAGCTGCATACCAGCATCATTAATAAATTCTAAGTTTGGCAGTGTTTGACCAACAGTCAGTATGTCACTGTGCCTGCCACCAAAACTGGAGTACCACCACTCGTACAAAGCGGTTCCTATTAGCCCTGCACCGAGTATCCACGCCAAGGTTTCAAAAATTATTGGCGACAACAACGCGCCGAGCAACGTAAGCAGAGTCACTCCTAAAACCACTTTGCTAGCGATTTGCGTGCGAGCGACATTAGCGATAAACACCCACGCAAAAAAGGATAGGGGCGTTAGCATGCATAGCAAAGCCCAATACCATGCTACTGCATTAGGGTCCTGGTAAATTGCCCAGGCACTGCGCGCTGCGCCTACCATGAGCAAGCTCATCCACGTTGAGATAAATAGCGCTTTTAAACGGTCCATACGCACGTCCTTGAGATTTTTATTGATGGGCGCCGTCGGCCAGCATAGAAACGATTAAACACAGGATGAAGACTGTAACGCATATCGCGTCAGTATTACGTAATCACCACCTATAACGTGGCTTTAATTTGCGGCTGTGCGGCGTGCCCATCTCAAATTAATCTAAAAATTTAACTACCCCCCGCGATGAATTCAGTAAACTGTTGGTCTGGCGCGAACGACGCCGTCTACTCTCATGCAATGGGACACAATAATGTCGCGCCTGCGTTTAGCGTCCCTTACTCCAATTACCATGATGGCGTTTGCGGCTAATTCACTGCTGTGCCGCGCAGCGTTGGCTGCAGGCCATATCGACGCGTCTAGTTTTACCTTAGTGCGCATCGTTGCCGGTGCACTGGTACTCAGCATGCTGTTACTCATCCAATTTCACCGCTACACCCTTGGCGGCAGCTGGCTAACGGCCGCTGCATTGTTTGGTGCGGTGCAAACAACGATGATCGGCTATGGCTTATGACGCGGCGAACCCCTTAGTCACCTGCAAATTAGTGGTACTATTACCGCCAGCGCTGGGCTTATTTGGCTGATACTGGCCGGTGTCGAAGCGCCACCCTTGCTCTGCGCGATTATTATGATCACCGCCGGGGTTTGCTGGGGGGCGTATTCTCTGCTGGAACGCAGCGCTCGTTAACCAAGCGTCGCGACTGCCGGTCACTCCCTGCGCGCTACTCCCTTTGCCATCGTCCTTTTTACTTATGCGTGATTCACAGCCGGTGATTAGCCTTAGCTTAGCCTATGCCGCCGCATCTAGCACCTTGGCCTCAGGGCTGGGTGACACATTATGGTATGCGGTCCTACCCACCCTGCCCGCGAGTCACGCCGCAACGATTCAATTAAGCCTACCAAGACTTGCCGCACTCGGTGGGGTACTATTCTTGGACGAGGCAATAACGCTACGTTTTCGCTTAGCCTCAATTGCCGTACTGGGTGGCATGGCACTTTTATTATGAGCAAACCGCACGCCTAATACCCTGCAACAGCGCTACTATATCCATTAGTAGCGCTGTTGCAAATGGCTTCCTCTAGACCTGTTAAGCTTAGCATTGGCTCTAGCACTAAGCCTTGACTTTGCTAGCCAGCAATGCGGCAATCAAGTTCTTTCTGCACACTGGTATTAGCATGATTTTATTACTGGTTTATATTGGTATTGCCTTGAGCGTGTCTTTTTTATGCTCGGTATTAGAGGCGGTATTACTAAGTGTCACTCCCTCGTATATCGCCGCCGATGAACGTCGTGGACATAAAAATGGGGTTTTGTGGCGTGAATACAAAACGGATATCGACCGCCCCCTTGCCGCGATTCTAAGTTTGAACACCATCGCCCATACCGTCGGTGCCGCTGGCGCTGGCGCCCAGGCAACAACCTTGTTTGGTGAAGTTTATTTCGGTGTTATTTCTGCGGTGTTAACCCTGCTTATTTTAATTGTTTCTGAAATTATTCCTAAAACACTTGGCGCCTTATATTGGCGTAAGCTCGCGCCGTTGTGCGCGATTATTCTACGCGGTGTAATGTGGTCTATGTACCCCTTGGTGGTTATGGCACAGGGAATCACCAATTTGTTATCGCACGGTGATAGCGCCCATTCCATTAGCCGCGAAGAATTTGTTGCGCTCGCCGAAGTTGCCGTTAGCGAAGGAATTTTAGATCAAGAAGAAGCGGATGCAGTCACTAGTTTAATTCGCTTTCGCTCCCTTCAGGCCCGAGACGTAATGACCCCGCGACTGGTCATTTTTAGTTTGGCGGAAGACGCCAAGGTGAAGTCGGTAGTTGAGAATAATAAGGCGATATTGTTTTCGCGAATCCCAATCTATGCCGGCGATGCCGACAATATTACGGGTTATATTCGTAAAGACGAACTAATGCTCGCCGTCAGCCGCGAGCCAGAGGCGCTGCTAAGCACCCTAAAGCGCGAATTATTTGTAGTACCGGATTCCTTGCCCACCTCGGAGTTGCTACAAAATATGATCGAAATGCGCGCGCAAATGGCGCTAGTCGTCAACGAATACGGCAGCGTAATGGGCCTAGTGACCGTGGAGGATTTAATTGAAACCATGCTGGGTATGCAAATTGTTGATGAAACCGATACTACCGAACATATGCAAACCTTGGCACGGGAATTATGGGCCAAGCGCGCACGGCGTTTAGGGTTCCTCGATGACGAAAAAATCAGCGCTGCAGCGGGAGCGCAACCATCTCCATAACATCAAACAGCCATAAATTTGCCGCACCCCAGCATGCAGGCTACCATTAAGCGCTATACCAATCATGCTTTAGGACACCCCATGCGTTTTTTAATGCTGCTGCTTGCCACCACCGCCATGATCTCGATGAGTGGTTGTGAATCGACCTATTACAACGCCATGGAGAAAGTAGGCGTTCACAAACGTGACATATTAGTTGAACGGGTCGGTGAAGCTAAAGAAGCCCAAGAGGAAGCACAAGAGCAATTTAAAGACGCCCTGAGTGAATTTAGATCGGTGGTGAGTTTTGACGGCGGCAATTTAGAAACCCACTACAATCGCCTAAACAGTGAGTTTGAAGACAGCGAAGCCGCCGCCAAGGAAGTGACGGATAGAATTAATAAAATCGAGTCGGTTGCCGAGGCGCTGTTCGATGAGTGGCAAGAGGAGCTCAAGCTATACACCAATGCCCGCCTACGCACTGACAGCGCCAATAAGCTACAAACCACCAAACGCCAGTACACTGCGTTAATTAAATCAATGCGTCGCGCCGAAAAGAGTATAGACCCTGTACTCAACGCCCTGCGGGATAATGTGCTGTATCTCAAGCACAATTTAAACGCCTCGGCGATTGGCGCGCTGAAGGGTGAACTGGCGGGAATAGACCGCGATGTTCAGCAGCTCATTGACGCGATGAAAAAAGCCATTCGGGAATCGGATGCCTTTATTAAGCAGCTGAAGTAAGACGGGAGACGGTAAACGCTTAAACACGGCATGACTGCACAAGTCGTCATGCCGGACTTGATCCGGCATCCATAGACCACTGAACCACGTCACCGTCGATCATCCCGCAGTCAGTAAATAGCCCGCGCAGAGACAGTGAACATGCAGTGTTCCAAATTCGCTACTTTGCCAAGCGACAATAATACGATTCTCAGTGACCGCCGCTAGCGTTCTAGTGATTGGCACCACACCGTAGTCGAGTGGTGCAACCTGAACCACTTGCCCAATATGCAGCAGACCATGCTCGGTACTGGTGGGCAGCGCCCGAGGCTCCGATGCCTTGGCCACTTAAAACACCTCCGCCTGTGTTATTTCTTTGCATTGTCCATGCCCAAAACCGTCTACCGCCGTGTAATGCCACATTTACAGCCCCACTTCGTCATCCGCCACTTTAAAATGGTCCTTTTAGCGCTACAATGCCACGCACCTTAAATATGAAGCGACAGAGTATTTGACTATGATCAAGCTACAAATCAGCAACAACATGAGATTAGCTATTGATTTTGCGGGAAATTCAAGCGATCAAGCCGTTATCTTTTTTCATGGCGGTGGACAAACTCGTCATGCTTGGGGCGAAGCACTAGAAGTACTCGCCGCCAAAGGATATTTTGCCGCCACCGTAGACATGCGTGGTCACGGGCATAGCGATTGGGCGAAAGACGGCAATTATCATCTAGCTGATTTTGCCGACGACATTATCAACCTTTGCGCCATGTTTGACCACAAACCGATACTGGTGGGCGCCTCACTCGGCGGTCTTTCATCGTTATTAGCGATTGGTAGTCGCGACACCGATATCGCCCGCGCCTTGGTATTAGTCGATATCGTTCCCAAAATGAATATCGCGGGCACTCATCATATTAAGGCATTTATGTCTGCCCACCCCAACGGATTTGCGAGCTTAGATGACGCTGCCGACGCCATCGCTGCCTATACTCCCCAGCGTAAACGTCGCAAAGATTTAAGTGGGCTAAGCAAAAACCTGCGCCTGCGTGAAGATGGTCGTTACTACTGGCACTGGGATCCACAGTTCTTAGTATCCACCAAGCAGCTCAACTTAGAAAATCACCTTGAAATCGCAACAGATAACATCCGCATTCCCGTCTTGCTGGTGCGTGGAGAAAAAAGCAATGTCGTTGACGACGACGGAGTGTCCGATTTTTTACAGCGAGTCCCCCATGCCGAATACGTACAGGTCGATGGCGCGGCCCATATGATTGCCGGAGACAGCAACCAACAGTTCAACCAAGTTGTATTGGAGTTTCTCAGCAAATATAAATAACCCCTTCATTGCTGACGCTTACCCGGTTGTGCACAAGGCGGTGAAGCTCCCAAAGCGAAGTAAAAGGGGTCAGAGCCCTTTTACTACTCTTTTACCTCGCTGGGCGCCCTCGCCTCGCGTACCCTACCTTGCATTGTAAACGTTGTTGCACACTCTCTTTAAACCAATCGTTACCTAGGGGAGTACCCGACTGGCAAGATTCTCGAATCAGTTTGATATCCCCCTCATCCATCCCTCAAACATATCACAATAGGCTCGGTGGCGGTCTTCGCGGGTTTTGCCTAGCTTTTCGTATAGAGAATGAAAACGAAGGAAGCTGATCTCTCTAATACCCGCATTATGACAAAAGCTAGACCAGCGATATTGACCGGGCCGCACAACCATTGCCGCCCTCACGGGATTTATCTCTATGTACCGCATCACCGTGAAAACATACGCCTCGTCCTGAACTAGACTGGCTTTGTATCGCCCTTCCCACGCCGAGCCGCTCCGGCCATATTTGTGATTAAGATACGGTACATACCGCCTTCCGATAAATTGCATCAACCGGCTAATCTGAATTCCACTCTCAGGCGTAACGAGCAGATGGATATGGTTAGTCATAAATACGAAGGCATGTATGGCTACATCATACTTTTGAGCCCCTTCACCTAACCAATACGCATACGTCGCAGTAGTGTTCAGATTTCTGTGTCATTTCTTTATCCTGTAGCAAAAAGGAATGACTCATGTCCAAGCAAAAACCGACTTTCGATATCGATGCCGCCATCGCTGCTCTGCGTGAAGGTCAAGACCTCACCGGCAAGGATGGTGT
>NZ_JBFHDY010000006.1:0-65642 GCF_041584495.1 Zhongshania sp. | reverse complement strand
CTTTGTGCTACATCAGAAAATCTACAGCCTCGTTATGTGCTTAGCTCAGTAGTGATAGCGTAGCTGGGCAATAAGAATGGAGTCTTGATGAATTTTATAAACAATTCGATGCTCGTCGTTAATTCGTCGAGACCAATATCCAGAAAGAGCGTGTTTCAAAGGCTCAGGTTTACCAATCCCCTCGAATGGTTCTCTCTGAATATCCTTGATAAGTGCATTAATACGTTTGAGCATCTGCTTATCAGTCTTTTGCCAGTATAGGTAATCTTCCCATGCTTTCTCTGCAAAAATTAACTTCACTCAATCAATTCCTTTGCTTGGCCTTTTCCGTCTTCAAGTTCGGCAATAGACTCAATCAGGCGCCGTGTATTTTTAGGGCTTCGCAACAAGTAGGCAGTTTCTTCTAGGGCCTGGTAGTCGTCCATCGAAATCATTACTACAGCACCTTCGCCCTTGCGGGTGATGGCAACAGGCGCATGGTCGTTACATACCTTCTCCATGGTCTTGGCAAGGTTGCTCCGGGCGGCGGTATAGCTTATGCTTTCCATCTTCATTTACCTGTACATGTACAAAAAGTTGTACGAATGATATCGGCACATAACAAAGCTGTCAACGCAGACTCCATTTCCGTCGCTTGGTTTTTGTGCTTGATTAGCACAAAAAGCCAATCAACTACAATTCGCTGGTTACAGCGGCGTTGAGGCTGTAGAAAAATCTACCAACTTCCATCCGACTAGAGGTTTATGACTGCCCGCTTTTGACCAGAACAGGACGAGAGAGCGATATAGAAGGCACGATTTCAAGAATCGTACACAGTAATGGGCTTCTGTTGGAGGCTTTTTCTGACAAATAAGAAATGGCGACGAATCTATTTAATTCTTGGGTTTAGTTGTAGTCGTATAGTGAATTTGGCTACCTGATTAGAGGTGATATGATTACCTGCACAGCTGCTTGATAACTATGCGCATTGAGGCTGCATAGAAAGCTACGGCTTTCGTTGGATTACGTATTTTTTGCCGTCCGCTTTTTACCAGTAGCAGCAATGCATCAACCAACATCAGCACTAATCCCAAACCGAAATAGTCACTCAGCATGCCTTTTTTATTTAAAAGAAGTGTTAAACGATATCTATTTGGGTTCTGGCGAGCGATGCCATGACTTTGCTGAGCAATTCGGGTTGTGAGCGCACGCCAAGCTTGGAGAAAACTGCCTTAAGGTGGGAACGTATGGTACTGGCTTTGACGCCCATGGCCTCGGCTATTTCTTTAACTACTAAGCCCTTACAAAGTAAGCGTGTTACACCGGCTTCGGTACTGGTCAGTTCGTATAAGATTTCTAGCCCCGCTAAGTCTATATTTATATTGGCGTCGCAATGTTTAATTTGCAGGAGTGCGCCAAGCTCCTGAGTGCCGGGCACGAGGCTCGGCAGCAGATGGGGCTCTACACTAATTTGATATTGCGCGGTACGGGCATAATTTCGGCAGGAGGCTGCACGATTATGAGTGAATTCCTGCAAATTATTCATAAGCTGGGCTACGGTGTTGCGCAGTTTATGGGGCCGAAAAGACAATTTTCCCCCAGTTATACACGCCACGTCTTGGCGTAATAGGTCTTCTGCCTGTGTATTTTGCGAGACAATCGACGTGTCTGGGCGCAGTAAATAGGCCGCGCTGTCCATAATATTGGTAATTGAGTCGAAGCCACTTTGCAGTGACTCTAGGGCGATATTGCGTTTGTATATGGCCAGCGCATTTTGTAAGTGGGGAACAAAGAGGTTGAGGGTTTCAAGTTCTTTGCTGTTAAAGGGCTTGTGCTGATGACCGCGCTGAATGGTCACGCGAAAAGCCTGACCGATTTTGGGGTTTTCAATATAAGCGCCACAGGCGTAACGGATATCCAGGGGCTTGGTGTAGTCAGCGTAAAACTCGGAAGATAAAAAGTGCCGATCAGGGATGGCATCACTGCTATGAAACTGGAATAACGGCATATCGGCCATGGCCTCTGCCCAGACGTCGGTGTGAATATAATGCTCACCGTATACCTGTAGTTCGTCATCGTTCAAATGACGCGACAAAACCATGTCGGTTGCGTGGGTTTGAATGTCCTCAAACATGAGCGTTGTGGAACGCGACGGGATTTCGGTTTCGAGCATGGCAAAAAAGGCCATCCAGCCATCCGCTTGGTGGGCGTGTCGGTAAAGTTCACCGATCAGCTGGGATAATTTACTGCTCTGCATTATCTTTTGTTGGCTGTCCCCACAACGTTGAACTCACTTCCTGTAGGTCGCTACAGCTGCTGCCCGTTGCATCTCCCCAATCTAGGGGAGGCATTAAACAAACTATACCGTTAGATTACAAGCTGAGCAAATCTAGTAGGTGCTATCAAGCTCGCTGACTCGCAGGGATGTGGATATCTGGTGTGTTGATAATGCCGCACTGGATTTGCGTATGGAAAAGCATCTGATTATTCAATGCTGCTAGCAAGGAAGCTCCCTATTGTTTAACAGTTGACGCGCCAGATATTGAGCGCTGTGGTCGCTAAAACTTATGAAATTAAATTAGGATATTTTGTGAAAAGAAGAAATTTTATACTGGCTGTTTCTGCGCTACCCGCTGCGTTCTTGCCCGTTTCAGCGGTCGCTGGTTGTTTGCAATATCAAACTTCTACCGTGAGGTGCGGCACCTGCGGCGGCGATGGTCGAGAAGACTCCGGCAGTAGAATTGGCTTGCCTCGCAGCGAATGGAAAAACAAGCATACCTGCCGAGCCTGCGGTGGCAGAGGGACTATCCAGAAAAGAAGGTGTGTCAGCTATGAGAGGCCGAAATCGTCAAATGACTATCAAAAATAGATGCCCGTGAAAAGGCAGCGTTACTAGTTTAACGACTGCATCGTGCCGATTTACGTGTCTGCGCGTATACCCGCCTAAAGCGCTATAAACAATGCGTTCAAATGACCGCTTTCGAGCTTACCCGGCTGGGGGTGGTCGTCATAATCGTTTGAGTTTCAGCCCGGCTCGGGCTCAAACTCTTCTCTAAACGCATTAACGTGCGCAAGTGCATCACCGATATTGGCTTTGTATTTAGCCACGTGAAACAAGGCGTCGCCTTTGTATACCCGCGGCAGAAACGTGCGTCCAATAACGATGCCGTCACCGTTGGCGAGAATCTTGGTGTCGGCGTTGTTATTTCTCATGGGGTCAGAAATCAGCGCGAGCACATCACTCTTGGTGACAAACTCGCCGAGCGGTACCAGCGCACGCAACACGCCGCTGCTAGTCGCCCGTATCCAGCTTGATTGGCCGGTGATCATACTTGTGCGTTTCGGCTTTTTACTGCGCGACGCGGGTAGCATGCCGGTATGGCGCATCACATTAGTAATGCCGCTGACGCCGGCGCGAATCGCGATTTCGTCAAAGCGCAGCGCTTCGCCAGCTTCGTAAAGCAGTACCTAAATCGTGATGGCTGGCGATTTCTCGCAGCGAGCCATCGCAGGTTGCTGGGTGCAGAATAACAGGACGACAAATCTCTCGGCCATGGCTCGATGTAAGTCCAAATGCATTTAAAGAGAGGTGTTAGATTTGGTCGCTAGGCATTCGCTAGTTGCGCTAAACCGCTAAAGATAAGTTGTATTGAATTGCGAGGCCTCACAATATTGCGCCTCACTCCCGACGTCATGATTATCTGTTATCTTCAGCGTGTGGCGATGGAGATTGCGCCTCTATTTCCCATTTTTTATATAATGTGCAATAATTGTTCATAATAATAAATAAGCAATCGCGTTATCGCTATTTCAGCAGCCAGTGAATGCATTGAGTAGATTTATAATAAGGAATGCGGGGTTTTGCTATAGATGAATATCGTTTTAACTAGGAAAGTAATCTCCAAGGCAGTTCCTAGTTTCCACACGTTCAGCAAATTAAGGCGTTTATTTTTCAATCCCGACTATCGTCAATGTTGTGCTGTTGCTGTTAGTCAGTCAATTGGGATGCCTAAATATCGCCGCCTTTTTGGGCCTCTACTAGCTTCCGAGCAAGTGTGCAGTGCGATTGCTGTAGTGGTTATTGCCACTATTAGCCACGTTTGCGTGGCTGATCAGGCTAGTTACGAGGGCGTTGAGGAAGACGCCTGGCAGCGCCAACTAGAAAACAGCCTAGGGGCAACACTGGCAAAGACTGTTGGTGTCGATGCAAGTTATTTTGGCGATTTGTCTAGTCGACCTGTACTCAGAGGTTTTGGCGGAGAGCGCATACGGTTGCTTGTCAACAATATTGCAATAACTGATTTATCTGCATATTCCACGAGGTTCAACGTTGCATTAGATCCGCTTTCGGCCAGGGGCGCTACGGTACTTGACGGGTTGGAGTCGCTAGTCTTCGGTAGTGGGTTGATTGGCGGAGTTGTTGATCTCGATGTGCCATTGGTGCCTATGACAGCTATTGAAGGGCTGCACTGGGATTGGGCGTCGCGGGGAAGCAGTCACGATGCTGGGGCTGGCGGGTACGGTCGTATTGCCTTGGGCAATGGAAACTGGGCAGTGCATTTAGATGGTCTTATTCATCAGAGCGATGATTACGACGCGCCCGATTCCCGCGCCAGCAGTGATAATGAGATTGCCAATACTGATGGAAACGTTTCTGGCGAAGGCGTTGGCGTTAGCTGGACGAACGAAGGGCGTTATTTTGGTCTGGGCTATTCGCGTCACGCCAATGAATATGGTCTTGGAACCACGGCCGGTGGCGACATTCCGCGTGTAAACCTTGAGTTGCAGCGGTATGAATTGCGCACAGGCGGCGTTGTTGGCAAATACGGCCTAGATACAGTGAAGCTTGCCCTAGTTCGGTCGGAATATCAGCATCAAGAGCCCGCAGACAATTTCGGTCTTGAAGATCTTTTTCCTCCGACTGAGAGCGGAAATTTTGAATTGAGTGATACTCAGCTGCGTATTGACCTTCTTACGATGTCGTTGTGGGGGTGGCAAAGCCGTATCGGCTTTCAAACGCAGGACAGGAGTAATGAAGGTAAAGATTTCAACCTAGATAAACCCTCTGAGCGCAGTCAAGCGGCTGTATATTGGATTCCCCAGCGGGAGATCGGCTCAAGTCGTTTATCGCTTGGGATGCGGGTGGAGGATACCAAGCAAAAATTTGGTGAGGTCGGCGGTAGTGCAAAAGAAAATCCACTTGCTATATGGACTGCGCTAGAGACAGATATTGATGAGCGCAACACCCTGAGAGTCAGTCTTGGTCACGGCCAGCGCGCTCCGGGTGAAAGTGAACTGCAAAATGCGCCGGTAGCCGTCAGTGAAGTGGATTCGCGCCTAGCCCCCGAGTCTAGTTATAACGCGGGGCTGGCGTATCGCGGTAGTGCAGGACTGTTGGCTTACCGAGCGGATATTCGCGCAAGTCGTATTGACGATTATATTGAAAAAAGTACTGGGTCAGGGGCGCCACGGAACGACGTTGATCACTACAGCGGAGACGTCGCGATTAGTTACCAGTTCAATCAGAATTACTCGTTTGGCGCGTACGTGCGGAATATACCTCTGGGGGTGATCTCGCCGCAATTCCGGGCGATCGAGCGGGCCTTATTCACAGCGGAGTGTTGGGGTCTCTAACCTATCGTGTGGCGTATGGGCATGTATTTGATCAAGATGAAATCGGTACCGGTGAAACGCCAACCAAGGGTCATGACTTCTTTGATCTAGATTTTGAATATGAAACGAAGTGGAAAACGGTGGCAGTTTGGGTTGCATTGCGCGGTCGAAATCTGCTGGATTCAGATGTTCGGGGTCACTTATCGCAAACATCTAACGACCTATCGTTGCCGGGGGCGCGTGTCTATTTAGATTTCCGAATGCAGATGGGCGCGAAGTCGAAAGCGATCGTAGAGCCTCGCCCCACCGCTATATCTGCAAGGCCTTCTTCCGCAGTTGTAAAGCAGCCCCTAGCCGACGACGCGTCACAGAAGGCGGCTTCTTTATCTCATGTGCCAGAGCAAAGGGTGATTCTGGATTTTGGATTTTTAGAAAACTCAGATGAATTAACTGCGAAAGGCCGGGCTGAAATTGATGCGGTTATTCCTCTTTTGAAAGCCAGTAATAATAAATTTGTGGTAGAAGGCTATACCGATAACTCTGGCTCTGCAGAATATAACCAAAGACTGTCGCTACGTAGAGCAATCGCAGTGCAAATTTACCTGTATTCAAAGGGCTTCAGTCAGGACCGCATGAGCGTGCGTCACTACGGTGAAACGCGGCCAATTGCTAGCAATGAAACAGCCGAGGGGCGATCAAAAAATCGTCGTGTTGAGCTTCACATATTGCCTTAATTATTGTTCAAAGTGTTTGTGATAGGCGGGCGCGGGTATGTTTATAGTGACCTCCGCAAGAATTGATAGACACGTTTAAAGCTAGTCATTTACTAGGACAAAATATGAAGTTTTATAGTAAAGAAGAAAATGGTAGACCGGCAATGGCGGCGCGGCTACTTGGGGCAAGAGTGGCGATGATTATGGCATGCCTGACCGCCCTCGTTAGTGGCTTGTCATTTTCTGAAAATAGCATGGCGGAATGGCACCAATGCGCCACAGAGGGTGGGGAATGTAAGCAGCCAAGCTCACAGGCCTATTTGATGCGTTATGGCTATGGTAGCCAATGGGCATTCGACTTATTACGCGGGAAACCCTTGGCTTGTTCATTCAAAGTGTATGGTGATGTTGCGCCAAATAGACACAAGACTTGTGAGGTTGAACTGCTCCAATGGTCGGTTTGCGCGTCTCAAGGTGGGAGCTGTGCTGCGTCGGTCGATGGCTATAGATTGTTTCGGTATGGACCGATTGCTCAGAACCAATCAAGTCACTTATATGCTTATAAATTTATGGCTAAAGGTGAGGCAATAAAGTGTGATCATTATACACATGGCGATCCAGCGCCCAATATTGTTAAACACTGCCAAGTCGCGGTGTTACCTGGTCCGCTTAAACCTTTGGATGGGGTTACGAGTTCTGGCGGCGGTATGAGCTCTGGCGGCGTCGGCAAGAAGTATGGCGAGGTAGACCCTATTCGCAAGCTGATTGATGAAGTGCCTGCAGCAAAAAGCTTTCTGCAACATTTTGTGGGTGTGATTCAGCTTACGGGTGCTGAGGGTGCGGATGCTTCCCAGAATCAGTTATTTAAAATCTCAGGGCAGTGGGACCGGTCAAAATATGGGGGTAACAGCGCCCTAGGTAAGGTCATCAAGCAGGTGTCTGCACTGACGGAGGAACTGGGGGCGCCTAATCCGGTGAAGGTTGAGGTATCGCTTACGGACAAGAATGCTGAATATGATCTTGCGTTCAAAATCACAATGCAGGAAGGCTGGTATGAAAGCATTGCGATCGCCCCAGAAATAGAGCCAAAATTTATTTTCAAAGACTTGAATTTAGTGCTGCACGGAAAGATGAACCAGGTAACGAGGACGCCAGATGTCACCACTGAGCTTACTGGAACCTTGTTCGCACAACCAACAAAATGGGATTCATGGTTGGGGCTGACCCCGTCGCTTGAACTCCAAACAGATGGGACGTTGACGTTTGGTGGTGAAATTTCTGGCGCTTGTGGGGGTAAGCCAAACTCAAGTACCGATCCGAGTAAGTCGTGTAAAAAGGCATGGGACGTTATGTCCCTGGGCGTTGTTGATTCTCGCGGTGGTGTATTGAAGCTGAGTGTGACACCTAGCGGCCAAATATCGGGTATTGAGGCAGCGATTAATAAAGCCACAATTGCGGGTAAGCGAATTGATGGCGCACTGCTTGTTGATGTCGATATGACGCCTGGCGCTGGCTTGGTGTTGAAGGCGCCTGACGGTCAGATTTCAATGCCGGGCTTGTATGTGGCGCTGATGAAGAAAATGCCGGGCTTAAGTACGATTGAGCCATTTAAAACAGTGTTAAATGGTATTTCAGTAGTGGAGCGAGAGGCTTCACGCGTTACCCCTGGGAACGTAAAAGATCTTGAAATAATTATTGCGCCAACGGGATTAAGTGTCGGTGATACGTCAGTTGAAGGCTCAGTGTTTAAGTTTCGTGGAAGCCAGTTTGTAATGCCATTTGACATGGCAATTGATACTGAAATAAAAGGTGACATACTCGGTCTTTTTAAGAATGGCGCAACGGCAATTTCGAGTGGCAAGTTGCGTGTGGGAGGTGGTGTTTCGACAATTGAGGAAAAAGTAAAGGAGGCCGCTAATCAGGTCCCAGTGCTTGGTCCTGTTGTTGGTGAGATTACCAGAACATTTAATTTTAAAAAGGTAGAGGCGACTGCAGATCTTAGCCGTTTAGGCGACGCCGAGGGTAGTATCGAGTTTACGGTGTTTTCCAAAAATATAGATATCAACGTGCCGGTCGGTACAATCTTTAAGCCCGATGAGCTTGTCCCTGTCATTGTCGAGGTCATTAAAAACTCTGCGTTTGAGCTTGGCAAAATTGTACTTAAGGGGCTTGAAGAGGCGGGTAAGTTCATTGCTAATGGGGCATCTGTAGCAGGGACTGAGGTGGCGAAAGGTGTAGTGAGCGCTTATAGCACGCTGGAAAGCTTCGCTAGTGCTAATGTGAAGTCGGTTAGTGATGTGATTAATGGCGTTGCCGATGCAGTTGGCTTGAGTTCAAGTGACGGGCGCGCCTGGTCTTTGGCAAATGACGTTTTTGACCGCAGCCACTATATATATGCCTACGGATTATCAGGTGTTTGGACAGAAGGAGGGAATCCTCAAGCGCATTATCGGGCCGAATTGTTTGATGATGAGGGCAGAGCCAGTAAATGCTTAGACTCTGCTCCCTGGTTTGATGGCCGGTATTATTTAATGAAGTACCCGGGCCTAGGTTCACAAAGCTGGATCACTAATTGCGCTGCCGTTGCGCGGCATTGGCACGACTGGGGCGTAAAGGAGAATCGACGTGGGTCAGCGCAGTGGGATCCCGTGTATTACCTCGCGCATAACCAAGACGTAGCAAGGCATCCAGAATTTGGCAAAAGCTCGTATACCGTTTTACAACACTGGATTCAGCACGGTCGCAATGCTGGTAGAAAAGGTTCTCCACAGATATGGTCGTTTAAAGATAAAGTGAAAGTTGGTGAGTTTTCATGGACGTTTTTCAACGGAAAGAATAAGGTCGCACTAAAGCAAGAAATACATGTTTGTAGAGCGCTTCACGACGGGCTAATTGTGGTGGGTTCACTTTATATGGACGATTGTGAAATGGGCGTGGCGAAGACGAGCGGGCAGCCTGCGCACACCGAGCGGGTGTCTGGCGTTGAAATCCTCAGTGCGAAAAACCCTCAATGGCTTGCAAAAGGAGCTGCCAAGCCAAGTGGGAAAGTAATGGTGAGTTCTATGGTCGATAAGAGCGGTTTGGTACGCACGGTTTGCCGAGTGAAAGTTGGGCGATCCTTGCATAAATCGGGCGATTTCTTCCCTGCTTTGGATATTTGCCGGATTTCCGATAGCAATACAACGAAGGATTTCACCACTTATGATGTTCTGTATGCGCAGCAACCGAAGTGGGAAGCGTTTAAATAAGCAGCTACTGTCGCTGAGGACGCTGTTAAGCGCGGCGATAGACTTTTAACTCATTATTAAGCGGCCGGGAGGCCCCGCTTTTTTGTTTTAAAAAAGCGGGGTATTAGCAAGCCACAAGGAAAGTGGATAGTTGCTGCCTTTCTAAAACCATGTTATCCAGCAATAGGCGGGTGGTCTTCGGTGTCGTCGGATGTAGAGTAAGGTTCGGGCTCAAACTCTTCTCTAAACGCAGTAACGTGCTCAAGTGCCTCACCGATATTGGCTTTGTATTTAGCCACGTGAAACAAGGCGTCGCCTTCGTATACCAGCGGCAGAAACGTGCGTCCAATAACGATGCCGTCATCGTTGGCGAGAATCTTGGTGTCGGCGTTATTATTTCCCATGGGGTCAGAAATCAGCGCGAGCACATCACCCTTGGTGACAAACTCGCCGAGCGGTACCAGCGCACGCAACACCCCGCTGCTAGTCGCCCGTATCCAGCTTGATTGGCCGGTGATCATACTTGTGCGTTTCGGCTTTTTACTGCGCGACGCGGGTAGCATGCCGATATGGCGCATCACATTAATAATGCCGCTGACGCCGGCGCGAATCGCGATTTCGTCAAAGCGCAGCGCCTCGCCAGCTTCGTAAAGCAGTACCTGAATATTGTGATTGCTGGCGATTTCTCGCAGTGAGCCATCGCGGGTTGCCGAGTGCAGAATAACGGGGGCGGCAAAGCTCTCGGCCATGGCGCGGGTTGACTCGTCTTTAATATCGGCGCGAATTTGGGGTAGATTGCTGCGATGCCGAGCGCCGGTATGTAGGTCGATGCCGTGGGTACATTGCAGCACAATTTCATTGAGAAAGGTGTGCGCCATACGTCCCGCCAGCGAGCTTTTGGGCGAGCCGGGAAACGAGCGGTTTAGATCTCGGCCGTCGGGCAGGTAGCGGCTGTTATTAAGAAAACCGTGCACATTCACAATGGGGATCGCGAGCAAGGTGCCGCGCAAGGAGCGCAGTGCCTTGTGCTGTAATAAGCGTCGTACGATCTCAACACCATTGATTTCATCACCGTGAATCGCCGCGCTCACAAACAGGGTTGGCCCGTCTTTGCGACCGCGAATCGCTTTTACGGTCATCGATAGTTCCGTGTTGGTATAAAGCTGCGCAACGGGCAGTTCAATCTGGGTGCGGCAACCGACGGGAATGTCAGTGCCGGCAATGGTGAGCTTTTTCATATCGTGGTCTTAACCCCTACCTCGGGTCTTATTCTTGTTTGGGCCGGCATTTTCTTCAATGAATTTTACGATCTCGGCGGCAACATTTTTCTTGCTGGCAGTCTCTATGCCCTCTAAGCCCGGTGAAGAGTTCACTTCCATGACCAGTGGCCCCCGTGACGAGCGCAAAATATCTACGCCTGCGACGTTCAGGCCCATGATTTGTGCGGCTTTAACCGCGGTGGCACGTTCTGCTGGGGTGAGGCGGGTCAGCTCGGCGGTACCGCCGCGGTGCAGGTTTGAGCGGAACTCGCCACTGGCGGCGGTGCGCTGCATGGCCGCGACCACTTTTTTACCAATGACCAAGCAGCGCACATCGGCGCCGCCAGCTTCCTTAATAAATTCTTGCACGAGGAAGTCTGCCTTTAACTCGCGGAAGGCGTCGATAACGCTCTCTGCCGCCTTGGCAGTTTCGGCTAATACCACGCCGCGGCCTTGGGTACCTTCTAGCAGTTTGACCACCACAGGGGCGCCGCCCACCAGTTTAATAAGTTCTTTGGTGTTGTGGACGTCGTGGGCAAAGCTGGAGATCGGCATGCCGACGTTTTTGCGTGACAGCAGTTGCAGGGCGCGCAGTTTGTCGCGTGAACGGCCGAGCGCGACGGATTCGGTGAGGCTGTAGGTGCCCAACATTTCAAACTGACGAATAACCGCGAGGCCATAGGGCGTGATTGAAGCGCCAATGCGGGGGATGATTGCGTCGAAGCCCTCGAGCCGTTCGCCTTTGTACCACACCACCGGCTCGCTGGAGTTTAATTCCATATAGCATTTTAGGGTGTCTAAAACGCGCACTTCGTGGCCGCGCTCCGTGCAGGCTTCTACAAGGCGGCGTGTGGAGTAAAGGCGTCTGTTGCGGGACAGTATGGCAATTTTCATTGTAGGGTATTCTCTTTGTTATCGGCTGCTAGGCGGATTGTTCAGATTGGCTTGGCTAATATTTAGTTCCGCGATTTCGGCGGGGCTAGCTTGGTACTATTTGGCTAGGCGGTTTCCGGGTTTTTGACTGGCGCAATAGGATCGGCTGGGGTCGACAATATAGCGATTCTTCATGGCAGTTCGCCCTAATAACATACGGAATAGCATTTGCGAGCGGTCAGCGAGGGTCATTTCGGCAAGAAATTGTTCGCCGCCAATACAAATACTCGTCTCGATAACATAGCGCATGCTGCGGTGACCGCCAGAATCGGTAACCTGCCGGTAGTCTTTTACCGGCGCACGGCAGGCAACGAGCTCGGTGGTCTCGTGTTGTTGGGGGTTCACTTTAAACGCTACCCACTGCTCGCCGTCTACTTCAATTGCCTGGATGTCAAAGGCGTGAAGTGAGGAGCTACGGGCGCCAGTATCAATTTTTGCCTTAATACCGTTTATGCCCAATGCGGGTAGGGTGACCCACTCTCGCCATCCTAATGTTGTCTGTGGCAAATGTGGCCTCGCAATGTCATTAGACTAAGTTTGGCAGCATAGCCGCTATGCGGCTTGGGGAGTAGCTTTTAAGTGGCTTATTTTTGCTGAAGAAATTGGCTGACACGCCCCTATTGCAGGGGCGTGGTGGGAATTAGCATGCTATTTCCGGATTATGGCTTTTAGGGTTTTATCGGCCTTGTCGCCGTAGGGGGGAATCATGCCCCCCAGTTTCTGGAAGTTAATGTTGCTTTGTTTATAAATCGCTTTGTCATGGCTGAAGGTTTTGAAACCGTCTGCACCGTGGTAATTGCCCATGCCGCTAGGGCCAATGCCGCCAAAGGGGAGGTCTTCGCAGCTAACATGGAAGATAACGTCATTGATGGTAACTGCGCCTGACACGGTGTGATCCAGTATGTGTTGCTGCTCGGTTTTATTCTTACCGAAGTAATACAGCGCCAATGGCCGTGGGCGGGCATTGACGTAGTTAATGCAATCGTCGACTTGGCGATAGGGTTTAATGCATATAATCGGGCCAAATAACTCTTCTTGCATTACCAGCATGTCGTCACTGGGGTTTACCACCAAGGTGAGCGGGATCTTGAATGTGCCTTGTTGCTGGCTGAAATCTTCCTTGGCGGGGTTAAGTTCACGAATATCTGCGCCCTTTTCCCGCGCGTCTGCTAGGTAACTCTGCAGGCGTTGATAGTGACGCTCGTTAATCACCGAGCTGTAATCTGGGTTGTCACGCACGGAGGGGAACATGGTGGCGATATAGGCGCTTGCGGCTTCGGTGAATGCGGCCAATTGATCTTCCGGCACAAACACATAATCTGGTGATAAGCAGACTTGGCCGACATTCAAGATTTTGCCACCGAAAATGCGCTCTACGGCCTCTTGAATTGGGTAGCTCTCGCTGACAATTACCGGTGATTTGCCACCGAGTTCTAGAGTGACGGGGGTTAAGTTGTCACTGGCTGCACGCAGTATATGACGGGCAATGCTGGTGGCACCGGTAAAGATAATGTGGTCGAAGGGCAATGCCGAAAATTGTGCGCCGACGTCTGGGCCGCCATTGAATACGGCAATCTCGTCAGAGGAGAAATATTTGGCAGTTAATGTAGCCAGTAACTCGCCGGTTTTAGGTGTAACTTCAGAGCACTTAATCATGGCGCGGTTACCGGCTGCCAACACGCCAGCCAGTGGTGAAAAGACGGTGTTCAAGGGGAAGTTCCAGGTGCCGATGATACCGACTACGCCCTTGGGCTGAAATTCTACCCGCGCTTTAGCGCCCATTAAATTCATAGGGAAGGGCGCGCTGCGTTTCTCGGCTCTCATCCATTTTTTGACGTGTTTTTTACTGTGCTTAAGGCACTCAATGGTTGCGTAAATGTCTGACATCAGAGATTGATGGCTGCTGCGGTGGCCAAAATCTTGGGTTAGCGTGTCGACAATGATGTCGCGATTGTCAAAAATTAAATCGATTGCCCGGCTGAGGCGATCGATACGCAGCTCTGCGCTGACCGCACCCTCTTCGGTGCACAGTTGCCGCTGGCGGTCGAGCGTAGCGCGCATATCGTCTAATGTTGGCTTACCTGGGGTGATGTTGAGATTGGTCATTGAGCTCTCCGTGATTTGTTGTTGTTATGCTGAAAGAAAAAAGTACTAAAAAGCCATTTGGGGACTAAATCAAAAGGAATCAGATGATGATAAACGCCAAAAGCTTCATTTTGAATTGTGCGGCGGCCTTTGTCTTGTCCGCTGCATCGCCCATTTTTGCCCATGCCGCCACCTTGCCAGAAGCACCTCATGTGGTGATTGCCGCCCGGGGTGAAGTGGAGGCTATGCCAGATATTGCGCGCCTGCAGCTGCAAATTTCCGAGACGCAAGACAGCGCGGTAAAAGCCAAAAACGCGGTTGATCAGCGCAGTGCGCAAGTCCTGAATGCCGCGGCCGAACAAGGTGTACCCGAACGTGATATTCGCGCCTCGCAGATTCGCATTTACCCCGATTACGAGTGGCACGACGGCAAGCGTGTGCTGCGTGGCCAGCGGGTCGAGCGCACAATTGATATTACCTTGACAGATTTGTCGCGCTACGGCGGGCTGCTTGACGCCTTGGTTAACGCCGGCATTAGTGAATTGGGTAATGTCAGTTTTGATCTGTCGCAAAGAGTGGCGCTGCAGGCAGAGGCCGTGCAGGCCGCCATCGCGGATGCCAAGGCCAGAGCTGAGGTGCTCGCGGCAGGCTTTGGTCGCACACTCGCTGGTGTTTATCACATTGACGAGGGCGCTAATGCACCGGTTGTGTATGAGCGGGCTATGATGATGGACGCCAAGGTTGGCGGGGCGGCGCCGATGCTGATTGGTAAAGAGACTGTTAGCGCAAGTTTGACGGTGGTGTTTTTGTTGAAATAAAGGGCGGTGGGCACTCAATTTTGGCACATAAAAAAAGCACCCAGAGTGTGGGTGCCAAGCGGGGGTGTTACTCCTGAGACCATTGTTAGGAGCAAAGGTCAATGAAACTGTTGCCATAGTAACGCTCATCTGGCCAGGTATATATTCGTAATTGTGCGTATCAAGACTGCAGGCAGTAACACAGTATAATTTCTAGTTAACTTGTTGAAATTTAAATAATAATTTATGGGATTTTGCTGGGGTCGCGGATGCTGTCGGCGGTGCGTTTAGCGACCTCAATTTGCGGTGTGCTGTAACTGAAGCAAACGCCGAGCATAACGTCACGATGCTCATTGGCGGCTTGGCCGACTTGAGCATCTATATTGTAGCGACGGGCGCTCGCGACAAAATAGCCTTTTTGCAGGATAAAGGCCGCCTCCAGCTCCTCGCCTGTAAAGCACGCCGATGCCCACTTGCTAAAGCCTTTGTGGAGTACGTTTTGTTTAAGCTCGTCTGGCCCGGTAATTTCCCAATTACAGGTTTGCCAGCGGTGGACGAGCTTGCCGTTGGCGTAGACTTCAGCCGCCGCGGGACTGTTGTTATTGGCCTGATCTTCTACACAAATGTCGTAAATTAACTCTGCTACGTTGCGCCTGCTGTGGCGAATGGCCAATAGTGCTAAATCGAGTAGGTGGGTGCAGTTAGAGGGTGAGTCGGTGAGGGGAATCAATGTTTGAATATCGTCGCGCAGGGCTAAGCCGATTAATTTGCGCAGAGGTCCTGCCGCGCCTGGGCAAGTATCAAATGGGATGCGCAGCACTTCGCTTGGGATATCAGTGACATTTACGCCATCGTGAAAAATAGTGCAGCGAAAGCCATGATTGGTGTCGTCGAGTTCGCCGTGAACCAGTCCCGGTTCAGATTTGAGGCGAATACGACGCCGATAGCGGCCGTGGCCATAACCAGGGTTTTTCGGGTAGTCTTCCAAGGTCGACATATCGCTCTCCACAATGAACTAGAATAGTAGCGAGTTTGTATTGGAAGGGTATGACCTTAGCGGTCTAAACGAGTGACGGTTTCGGTCAATCTGAATCGTTCTGCACACAGGGTGGGTATGTAATGCGACTTTTTTTGAGTTATTTGGCCTTGGCGTGGTTGGGTATTGGTGGCTGGCTCTTGCTCGAGCCCGCTGCCCTAGGCACCTACGCGGGGGTGGCGGCGACGTCGGTAGATGGCACCATTGAATTACGAGCTATGTATGGCGGTATGGAGCTGGCGGTAGGCCTAAGTGCCCTTTGGGCGCTCTGGCGCCCTCGCTGGGTCTGTCATGTGCTATTTTTGAACGGTGTTATTGCCGGTGGTATTGGTGCTGGTCGGTTGTTTGGTGCAGTGTTGGCAGGTAGTGCTTCGGTCTACACCTTGTCTGCGCTGTCATTTGAGTTGAGTGCGGCGGCGTTATGTTGGGTATTTGCCAAGCGTTTGCGTAGCGGAGATCAAAGCAGTGGATGAGTATCAGCAGCTAATTAGTGTGATATCCCTAACGATGGGGGTAGCTTGGGCCAGTGGCTTAAATTTATATGCGGCCATTTTGGTGTTGGGTTTAGGTGGCTCTGTAGGTGGCATTGATTTGCCCGAAAGTTTGGCAGTAGTGCAGGACCCGGCGGTTATTTTGGCGGCGGGTTTAATGTATGCGGTGGAGTTTTTTGCCGACAAAATTCCGGGGGTGGATACTGGCTGGGATGCACTACACACTTTTATTCGGATTCCTGCAGGCGCTTTGCTGGCAGCAAATACCGTGGGTGACGTTAGCCCGGCCTTACAGTTGGCGGCGGGAATTGTTGGCGGTTCGGTGACCTCGGTTACCCACGCAGCGAAGGCCAGTACCCGAATGTTAATCAATACCTCGCCGGAGCCAGTGAGTAATTGGCTGGCCTCGATTAGCGAAGATGTCGCTGTTTTTGGAGGCTTGTGGGTGGCGTTAAATCACCCCGTGCTGTTCTTGATTGGTTTTGTCGTTTTTTTACTGTTGCTGATTTGGTTACTGCCCAAGTTATGGCGAGGTATCGCGCGTATTTTCCGTAAAATTGGTCAGTGGCTGGGCCTAAGTAAAGAAACCGACGCGGCGTTAGTGGGGGCCAGCGAGGCGACAACGGAGTTGGCGAAGCCGAGCTCCCTCGTCGACGCATTGCAGGGCTTGGATTCGCTTCATCAATCGGGCGCGCTAAGTGATGCCGAGTACGCGACGGCGAAGGCCTCCGTTATTGGCGAGCATACCAGTGCAGGTGCGAGTTAGTCTGCGCTACTAAAAACTGTGCGGTGTCGGGCGTTCTCAGCACAAACCCCATGCGCTGGCTGAACAAATGCGTTTTAATCTACAGGCAGATAAGCGCGACAGTTTAGTCTTGCGCCTTGCAATAGACAATTGAGTGGCTAAATACGTGCGAATAATGGATTTTTACAGGTGTTAGTGCCAATGAGCTTTGCTCGAAAGGTGTGTCGTCTTGTCGTGTGTTTGTCGCTAACGATGAATGCAGCACACGCCGGACTAGTGCAAGATTTGCTTAACCAGACGGGTATTTTGTCCGTTGTTAGCCCAGTTACAACTGCTGTTGGTATTGATCTCAACGACAGCCTGGGTGCGATTGATGCTGGTCTGACTGGCACTATACAACCACTGGCAGGCGGGTTGACTGGCTTCGCCGTGACTGATGACTTATTGGCGATGGATCAAGGCATTTTGGCCGCGGACGAGGATGGCGGGGTTGTGGCCATCGATGCACTCGGTTCAGCCAAAGATCAACCCGCGTTGATACCGCTTGCGAATATCGATCCGGTTTTTACTGCAGGCCGAATTCAGACCGATGCCTACGCCTGTGCCGATGGCGATGGTGACGGCGTCTGTGATCAAGATGACCAATGTTTAAAAACCCCCCGTGGTATTAAAACCTTGGCCAATGGCTGTTATATCGATGGCCCTCAGGCCCAGCCACTGAACGGGGTGTTTTTTGCCCACGATAGTTCGCGGCTGAGCCTTGCCGCAAAAGCTGTTCTGGCTATGGTGGTTCCGGTTATTCAGCAATCAGATGCCAAACGTATTGAAGTGGGTGGTCATACCGATTCGCTGGGAGCCGATAAGTACAATTTGCGCTTGTCTGAGGCCAGAGCAAATGCCGTGCGAAGGTATTTGTTGAGTCAGGGCGTGAGCGCTGAGCGTTTGGTCGCCAAAGGGTATGGTAGGTCGCAGCCCCGTGCTGATAATAGCACTGAGGCCGGTAGAGAGATGAACCGGCGCGTTGAGTTAAAGCGTCTGTAAGCTATGTATTCCAACAAAAACCCGATACTACGATTAGCTGAATTGCCGGGGCCGATGTCCCGTTCAATATTTGAGGAGAGTTTGAATGGCAATTGATCTGCCACCGGTAATGCCCCCCCAGCTTGCGAGTCAAATACAGATAGAGGCCGCGGCGCGAGTTGAGACTGCGGCGATAACGGCGGTGATCGGCGGAATTAGTATTCGTATTATTGGTAATACGCAGCTCTCTACCGCGCAAATTGAGGCGCTCTTAGCCGAGTCTGAGTCACCCTCAGACGCGATCACGTCGCTGACGCGGCGCTATTATAATGCTGGGCATTTACTGGTGAGTGTAAGTTATTACCGTGTAGAGAATACGGTCACGGTACTGGTGAATCAGGCTGCGGTGAAAGGTGTACGCGGCAACCCGCAAGTCACCGCGCATTTCGCGAGTTTGGTTGGCGACCGCAATTTAAGTTTGGCGGAGTTTGATCGCGCGCGGGTTTTGGCCGATTTGCAAGCCGAGCGCGCGGGCTTGGCCTACAGCATTGCCTATGAGCAGCACTATGATAATCAGGTCATTCTTGATTTTCGAGAGCAAGTGCTTGTCGATCATGATGCCACCGATCTTGTTTTGGAAATGAGCAACAAGGGTAGCCGCTTCCTTGGTCGTTATTTTGGTCTTGCTGGCATTAAGCATCAATTTGCTAATGGCGCAGAACTCAATGTGGCCTACCGAACTATTTTTGACGAGCTGGGTGAGGCTGGAGATGGTGACGATTATCAACAGCTTGATTTCGGTGTTGAGCATCCCTTTCGTTTTGGTCTTTACGGTATTGAAGCCAGTCATATTGAGTATCAGCGCCAGCCCCAATTCACGAGCAGCAGTACGGGTGGCGGCCTATGTTTGCCGCCGCTACTGAACTGCCCGGTCGTGACGAGCAGTGAAACACTGCATTTGGATGCAGAGATAGATAGTGTTGCGCTGTCGGGTGAGCAGCTACTGTACAGTAACCCTGTGCGGCGCTGGACGGTATTTGAGCGCCTGGAGCACGTGCGTTCAGAACTGCAATCGGCGGCTCAGGACACGCCATTACTCGCGGAGCGCTACCAAACGCTGGAGCTGGGTGCTAAGTATTCCGTGCGGGGGCATTTGGCCGAGGCACCGTCTTATCTCAAACTTCAGCTGTCACTTAAAACCGGATTTGGCGACGGTGGCAGTTTTGCGACCGATACTGGCGAGGGTGTGAGCATCGGCAAGCGCGAGGCGGAGTTTATCTTACTGCAGCCAAAGCTGGGTTATAAGTTTGCTGTGGCGCCAGGCTATGAAGTGGCCTTGAACTTCAACGGTCAGTTTGCCGACAACACGCAGCTGCCTCAGCAACAGCAGTTTGTCCTAGGTGGTATCAGCAGCATGAGTGCCTACTTGCCCGGGGTATTAATTGGGGATGACGGCTACTTTCTGCATCTCGCTGCCAGCGCCAAGCCTCAGTGGTTGGGTTTGGCCTGGGAGTCGTCCATGTTTGTTGAATACGCCGCGACGCACTTCAATAATGCGAGCGGTGACTTGGCGTCTACTCAGCGCTTGGCCGACGCCGGGTTTCGGCTCGTCTTGAAACCGGGTTATGGCTTTGAGACGGAACTACTGGCCGCGGTGCCGGTTATGGATGAAGTCGTCGATGAGCCGCGTTTAGCAGCATTAGAAGCGGATTTCTTTTGGCGTCTGCGTTGGATTTTTTAGTCGCAGGGGTTCATCAGGCGTGGAGCTCAATCGGCAAAGGCCTTTTCTAATAGCTGGGTTAGGCTTGCCTGTTCTGCAGCGCTAAGTTTGGTGACGCGCGTCTGGTGCAGTTCGCTAATGGTAGCGCATAATTTTCCCGCCAAAGAGATACCTTCTGGGCTGAGTTGCACGAGTAGGCTGCGACCGTCGTTGGGGTTTTCGGGACGTAGAATTAAGTTGGAATGTTGTAAGCGATAGAGCACTTTCGTTAAGCCCCCAGAGCTAAAGAGCATCGCTTTACACAGCTCAGTTGGGCTGAGCTGATAGGGCGGGGATTGGCGGCGCAAGGTTGCCAGTACATCGAACTCGGCGCTCGTTAATTGGTGGGCCTGTAAGGCGGCGCCCAATTCCTTCATGAAGCGATCTGCCGCGCGAATAATGTTTAAGACGGCGGGGCTTGCGGCTCGGTACATTTCTGGCCAGTGCTGCTTTTGTTGCTGGCGCAATTCTTTAATGCTGATGCGCTTATCATCCATGGCAGTAACGTGTTTGCGGGCGAAGGTTTGGCTTCATGTTTAGCGCTGCGATTCGAGGCGGTGACTGAATATTATCTTGCTGGCAAGGTAATTTCCAGTTATTATCTTTCCAGAAAGATAAAAGGTGTTTTTTATGTCCTCCACGCTTCCTCCCTTGCGGCTAATACTGCTGCTGGCGTTAATTTTTGCGCTCTCGCCTTTGGCGATTGATATGTATTTGCCTACGATTCCTGCGATTGCGGCTGAACTGGGTGTGCCTGCCCAAGACATTGCCGTAACGGTGAGTCTGTATATGCTCGGTTTGAGCTTTGGTCAGTTTTTTGGCGGGCCGATTAGTGATTATGTAGGTCGCCGCCCGACACTGTTTTTTGGTTTGGCACTTTTTGCGGTCGCGAGTTTAGTCATCGCTTCTACTGAATCGCTGTCGGTGTTTTGGGCTGCGCGGTTTTTTCAGGCCTTGGGTGGCGGCTTTGCCTCAGTAGTGGTGCCAGCGATTATTCGTGATCACACCGAGGGGCAGGATACGGCGAAACTGTTCTCGCAAATCATGTTAATTACCATCATTGCACCCGCACTGGCGCCGAGTATTGGCACCTTGCTTTATAGCTTAAGCGGTTGGAAACTGGTGTTTTTAGTTTTGGCTGCCTACGCGCTTACGGTCTGCTTTCTGGCGAGTATTATTATTAGAAAGCGCGGCACTGATTCGCGCCCACCGCTAGTAGACAGCTTGCTCACCCGCTATAAATTTGTGCTGACAAATCGCACTGCAATGGCGTACCTAGTGGCGCAGAGCTTAGGTTTTAGCGTTATGATCACCTTTGTCGCCAATGCGGCGCTAGTGTATATCGACTTGTACGGTCAAAGTGAGACGGTGTTTTCGATGTTGTTTGCGGGCAATATTGTCACCCTGGCCATCGCTAATCGTATTAATAACCGTCTGTTAAATACCGTCCCCGCTGAGCAAATTTTGCCTCGGGCTATGTTCTTGTTGTTTGTTTTTTGTACGGGTCTGTTAGTGGTTACCGCTTTTGCACCACCGCTCTGGGTGGTGGTGCCCTTGGTCATGTTGGCCGTGGGCGCGCTCGGCGGCGTAATGGGGAACTCTCAGGCCTGTGCTCTGCAATATTTTCCCCAGCACAGCGGCATTGCCTCGGCGTTAATGGGGAGTGCCCAATATCTTATTGGCGGCCTTATTAGTGGGTTGTCGACGCAGTTCCACAGTGATTATATGTGGCCAATGACGTTAACGATGTTTCTTGCATCGGCTTTGGGCCTGTGCGTTGTGCCAAAGTGGGACAAAAAATCCTTAGCTGTTTCGGCATAGCTCCAGCCACCGGAGTATGCCCTCACTGCGGTATTTTTGCCGGTGTAAAATAAAGTAAAAGAAGCGTTTGAAATCTCGAGACTTTGCGTCGAGTGCTACAAGCCGTTTAGTTTCTAGGGCCGATTGTAGTGAGACTTTAGACAGGCAGCCTATTCCTAAGCCGGTTTCTACCGCGCGCTTTATGGCTTCAGTATGCTGCAGTTCTAAACGTATATTGAGGTCGGGTAACAGGTCGTGGAGCGCGCGGTCAAAAGCCTGCCTGGTTCCCGAGCCGGGCTCTCTTAGTATCCACTGGGCTGAGAGTAAATCGGCATTGCTGAGGTTTTTCTTTGTTGCCAGAGGGTGGCTTGGGCTACAAAAAATTTGCAGCTCATCTTCGCGCCATTTTGTGACCTCAAGGTCGGAGTGGTGTAACTCACCTTCAATTAACCCCACATCTAAATCAAAGTTAAGTACTTGCTGGCTGATGGCGGCGGTGTTGGCGACATTGAGAGCGACCTTGGCCGCAGGGTGGCGGCTGATGAATTCTGCCATGATGTCGACCGCAAGGTAATTGCCAATGGTGAGGGTGGCGCCAATTTTTAGCTCGCCAACTTGATCGTGACGGCGAAAACCTTGCTCTAGCGCTTGGGCCTGATCTAACAGGGCCTCGGCCTGGGGGCGCAGCGCCCTACCTAGCTCATTGATTTGCAGCCGCTTGCCAATACGGTCAAAAAGTTGGATGGAAAATTGCTGCTCTAGGTCTTTTAGGGCGCTTGACGCCGCCGACTGTGACATTGACAGTTGCTCTGCGGCGCGAGTGATGTTCTCGGTATGGGCGGCGGCGAGGAAAACTTCAAGTTGGCGAAGGGTGTAGTGCATATTTATAAAACCGATATGAAAAATCATAATAAGTCGTTTTGCCGATAGCATAGCGGGCCCGTAGACTATTGGCAAATCGGGGCTAAGGGGACGGCGCCCATCGCCGTAGGAGAGGTTAGCAGTGAGCAATATTATTCGAGAGCGAGTGACCAGCGTACACCATTGGAACGAGACGTTGTTTAGCTTTAAAACCAGCCGCGACCCATCGTTTCGCTTTGAAAATGGCCATTTCACCATGATTGGCTTGCAGCAAGGTGATCGGCCGCTAATGCGCGCCTATAGCATTGTCAGCGCAAATTACGAAGATGAATTAGAGTTCTTCAGTATCAAGGTTGCCGACGGCCCTTTAACCTCTAAATTGCAGCAGATTAAGATAGGCGATGAAGTGTTGATTAGCCGCAAACCAACCGGCACCTTGCTGGCCGATAATTTACTGCCGGGTAAAAACCTTTACCTGCTCAGCACCGGCACTGGCCTCGCGCCATTTATGAGCATTATCAAAGATCCTGAGGTGTACGATAAGTTTGAGAAAGTGGTGTTGGTGCACGGTGTGCGTTACGAGAGCGAATTGGCCTATCAGGGCTTTATTCGCGAGCATCTGCCCAGCCACGAATATTTTGGTGAGGTAGTCCGGGAAAAATTGATTTATTACCCCACCGTGACGAGAGAGAAATACGCTAATCAGGGGCGCTTGACGGATTTGATTCGCAGCGGGAAGTTGATGCAGGACGTTGGTCTTCCTGCACTGAATACCGCTGACGATCGCTTTATGATTTGCGGAAGCCCGAGCATGTTAAAAGACAGTTGTGCTTTGCTGAATTCTGCCGGGTTTCAGGAGACCCGAGCAGGGGTTCACGGCCACTATGTTATTGAGCGGGCGTTTGTTGAGCATTAATGATGTGAATATCCCGTGGTTTTAGCGCAAAAAAGCTCCGGAACGGGGCTTTTTTTGTTTTGCGCAGCCTAAAGTACTTATTTTTGATCTGGGCGAGCGCTAATGGTGGAGTCCTAGCGGCGGCCTTGTTAAGTTAGTGCTCTTGAAATTCTATTTGTAATTGAGCGCCCAAGATGATCAAAAAAATTCTGTTGCTAATCGTCGTATTGATCGTAGCAGTGATGCTGTACCTGCAATTTGGTAATTTGCCAAAGCCCTTGCCTGCCGACTCCCAGAGCAGCAAATGGCTGGAAAAGGGGATTTACGATGTTGATTATTTTGATGTGGAGCTGGTTGATACAACCCGGCCTAGCCAACCCAATGGCGACTTTGCAGGGAGTAATGAACGACTGCTCAAGACACGTATTTGGTATCCCGAAGGTATTGCTGCGCCAGCCCCCTTGTTGATTTACAGCCATGGTTTTATGTCGACGCGAACCGGCGGCAGCTATCTTGCGCAACATTTTGCCAGTCACGGCTATATTGTTGCGGCAATGGATTACCCCTTAACCCATATGGGGGCGCCGGGCGGCCCCTTGGTAAAAGATGTGGTGAATCAGCCGGGTGATATTAGTTTTCTAATCGATCAGTTTTTGACCTGGGATAGCGATAATAGCAGTCAGTTTTTTGAGAAAATTGATGAAAACCACATTGGCGTCATGGGTTTGTCGCTGGGCGGAATGACGTCGACCTTGGCGGCGTTTCACCCTGAAAATGCCGACTTACGGATTGCGGCGGCGGTCTCAATTGCTGGGCCGGTATTTGTATTTGGCCCGGGTTTTTATGAGTCGCGGGATATCCCCTTTATGATGATTGCTTCGCCTATCGACGCGATGATCGATTACGACACCAATGCCGCTACTATCCCGAAATATGTCAAAGGTTCACTTTTGGTGACCATGCAGGACGCCTCGCACACTGCCTTTGCTACCCCTGGCCGCTATTTCCGCTGGCTAGACAATGCCGACATGGTCGGGTGCAGCATGGTGACACGTGGCCTTGCCAAAACAGACGATGAGGTTTGGTCTGATGCTTTAGGTTCGCCCGAACAGGGCATTATCGCCGCCTCCCAGACCGCTTTGTGCACTATGGACCCTCTGCCTAAGGCCATGAATCCAATTCGCCAGCAGTGGCTGACGACCTTGTCGGTATTCCCGTTTTTTGAGGCGCAATTTGCGTTGAGTGAACTGCGTCGTCAAGACGCTCGAGATTATTTACTGAAAACATTGGCGGCTGAGATTCCAGAGATTAGTGTGCAACGCGGTTCAAAATAATGCTCGTCTCAAATAAGCGGCTATCTGCACGTGGTATAGCCAGTTATATTAGAATGGCGAATAACACAAAAACATAGAGGGGATAATAGAATGACAGTGGCTTTTTGGTGCGTCTTTATTGCGTGTTTACTGCCAATTGTGAGCGCTTGGGTTTGCGCCTATTTTCGCGCCAAGCAATTGGGCCGTGTTGATAATAAACATCCACGAGCACAGTACGCCCAATTGGACGGTGCGGGTGCGCGAGCCTACGCAGCTCAGCAAAATGCCTGGGAAGCACTGCCGATTTTTATCGCAGCGGTTGTGATTGCTCATTTGGCTGGGGTTGCTCCTGAGCGCTCGGCAATTGCCGCTGAAGTGTTTATTGCGGCGCGCTTGCTTTACCCCGTTTTTTACATCGCCAATAAAGATATCTTGCGCTCTTTAAGCTTTATGGTTGGCGTCGGCGCCTGTGTTTCGCTCTTTATTATGGCGGCGTGAACGGTTTATGGCGTTAGCAAAATGGGTGTATGGTCTGCCGCTAGTCTTATCTATGGCTACCATCGTCACGGCAGCACCAAAATCAACAAAAGCTGAAACGGATGAAGGTTTCGCGCCGCAGTTAGAAGAGTTTTTACCGGTTGAGGAGGTTGCGCCGCCGCCGTCGCTGTTGCGTGCTGAACAAATCAAACGTGAGACCCTTGACAGTTTTCCCAGGGGGGGGCCAGATAGCATTGCTGGCTTGGGTGATTGGTGGTTGTCGAATGGCAAACTTTGTGTCGCGGTAAGCGATGTCGGCCACGACGCCGGAATTGTTGCCGGTGGCGGTACATTGATCGACGTGGCGCACTGCGACGCGGCGAATGATCAGTGGACGTACGCCAATATTCTAACTGGCCTCGCGAAAGAAACAGCGATCCCAGTGACGAAGGTGAGTGCGGCGGTGCGTGATGGTAATGGTGAAATCACCACCATGGGTGAAGCTGACGGCATTCGCCAAACGGTTATCTACCGTTTGCCAGAAGGTGCCGATAGCCTTGATATCGAGGTGGTTATTGAACGCATCGGCAAGGGCAAGGCCGTGCATATGAGCGGCTTATTTACCTTGTACTCCCAGCGTTCACTGACTCCTTTTAGTTTGTCTAGCTATGTTCCCGATGCGACTTTGGGTTTTGCCCATCCAGTAATTGACCGGAATAAAGTGTCGTCGTTACTCGCCGGAATGCTGCCCAGCGACTGGAATATTCTGGTGGGGGCAAATAGTTATGACAGTGAAGTGAGTTATGGCGTGCAGTTGCAATCTGCCGAGCTCATTACCAAAAACGGCAGCCGTCAGCCCTTGCCGCGATTTTTGTCGGTATTTCCTAATTACAGTTTGCATGGCTGGATGAGTCGACCGCTGTGGATTCAGAGTGAACGCTTGAATTGGCTTTCTATGCTGCAAAATCAATTCATGGATATTGAACCGGGTGAAAAGCTGCTGTCAAAATTTAGGCTGATGGTCGGTGCCCGCAGTGATGTTGCGGCGATCACCGATCAAATATATCAGGGACCATTGCTGCGCGGTTATGTTAATGACAGTGCGGTGTCGGTGGCCATGTGGGATCAAGATGACCGTCCGGTGAGCCAAGGTCGGGTTGCTGCCGACGGCAGCTTCAATATTCGCTTACCCAAACATGCTCAATGGGTAAAAGTGCAAGCAAGTTCGCCCTGGGGGCAGAAGATAACCCGGGAGCTCTCTTTAATTGATGCCAAGAATGACAGTGGTCGCTGGGTATTTAGAAGGAAAGGTTTGCTTAAGTTGCCCAGTGGCAGTGCCATGAGCCTGCATTTTTTTGGTATTGGCGATACCGCGAATCCGGAGTTTGGCAATGATTTGCTCGGCTTTACGCAGGCCGGGGTATCTCTGCCTGGTTCACTGCGGCGCAATAGAATTGATTTGGCGGGGGTGGCGTCTGACCCAAGTCAAATAGATTTGCCGCCGGGTCAGTATCGGGTGTTGGCGAGCCGGGGCCTAGAATACGATGTTAAAGAGTACTTGCTTACCATTGTCGCAGGAAAAACCAGCCACTTACCTATTATTCCACCGCGACGGATTTGGCGCAGCGACGATTGGCGCTCGGCAGATTTACACGTGCACAGCGGCGCGAGCTTTGACGCAACTTTACCTTTTGATGAGCGGCTGCGCAGTTTTGTTGCCCAAGGTGCCGAGATTTTGGTTGCCAGCGAACACAACCGTCTGGTGGATCATCGGGATCGCGTGGCGGCGCTGGGTTTGACTGGGCAGGTGCAAGTCATTGTTGGCGCCGAGTTGACCGGCATGGCGCGCACAGCCAAGGCGCCGTTTACAGTGGGGCATAGCAATGCCTTTCCGTTGGATGCTAGCCCAGAGACGTTTGCTGGAGGTATTCCCGGGATCGAGAATCGCAGTTTACGTGAAGTTATTGCCGGCGTGAAACAGGTGGCGCCCAAAGCCTTGTTTCAGCTCAACCACCCTCGGGCGGCGGACCCGCTGGATGCCGACCTCGCGTTTTTCGACCATTTGTCAGTGGGGCGATCTTACGACCCAACCCAAGCCCTAGACAGTGTAAACAATGGCAGTCTGCTCGGTCCTGATCCCGTTTCTGGGTTTCGCGACATTGATTTTGATGTGCTAGAGGTGGTCAATGGCGCGGAGTTTGCGGTGTATAAGCAAATTCGCGACGATTGGTTTTCACTACTGAATCAGGGCGCACGTCGCGCCGCGACCGGCAATAGCGACTCGCACGGTTTGCGCAGCGTAGTCGCTTCGCCCCGCAATTATGTGTATATACCTGGGGCGGGTACGCTTCCTTTAGATGAACACCTGTTGACCGAGGCGATTCGAGGCGGCAGAAGCTTTATGAGTACTGGCCCGTTTTTGGCGGTGACGCTGCGCAGTGACAACGAAGATATTGGTTTAGGTGGTTTGTTTCGCGGCGGGCGAGGCGAATTGCACGTGCAGATTGATGCTGCGCCCTGGGTGTCTATTGAGAAATTGACGGTGTGGGTGAATGGTAAAATATACCGGCAGTTAAAGGCCTCGGCGGGAGATCACAAAGTGATTGATCTCATCACCGATGGCGATGCGTATGTCGTCGTCGAAGTGGAAGGCGTGCCGGGGGCGGTATACCGAGCGCTAATGCCGGGCTTGGCGCCGCTAGCCTTGAGTAACCCTATTTACATCGATGGCGACGGTGATGGTCAGTGGCGAGCGCCCTTAGCAATGAACTAGTCTATGCTTGATACTGTCATAGTCGTCATATTGAATACAAGGTAAGTTCATAGCAGGCGTGATTTATTGCCGTGAATAGTGGCGTGTTTTTTTGTCTGATGCCTGTGTCATCATAAGGCAATAATGATTTGACCATAAACAAGGGGGTTCACTGATGAATATTTCTATTAAGGCTGGCCGTTGGAGCGCATTGCTTATCGCGGCAGTCTTTGCCACGGCGTGTAGCATTGACCCATACACCGGCGAAGAAAAAACCAGTAATACCGCCAAGGGCGCAGGTTGGGGTGCTTTGGGCGGTGCGGTACTGGGTGCAGCCGTTTCCAGTAAAGACGACCGCAAAAAGGGCGCTTTGCAAGGTGCCGTTGTTGGTGCCGCGGCTGGCGGTGGTTATGGCTACTATATGGATCGCCAAGAAGCGAAGTTGCGTGCCCGCCTCGAAGGCACGGGTGTTCGCGTTGAGCGGGTTGGCGACAGTATTAAGTTGATCATGCCTGGCAATATCACTTTTGATACCGGTAGCTCTGCCATTAAAGGTGGCTTCCATAGTGTCTTAGATAGCGTGGTTTTGGTAGCGAAAGAGTTTGATAAGACGTTGATGCAAATTAATGGCTATACTGACTCTACCGGTTCATTCCAGACTAACCAGAGCCTGTCTGAGCAGCGCGCCAACAGCGTCGGCCGCTACTTTATGAATCAGGGTGTGGCTGCAAGCCGAGTGCGTACCACCGGCTACGGTCCGCGTGACCCTATTGCTGACAACAGCACTGCCTCAGGCCGCGAGCAAAATCGCCGCGTAGAAATCGAAATGCTGCCAACGCAATAAGCGCATTTTGATGAAGCAGGGGGCGCCGACGGGTGCCCCTTTTTTATGGCAATAAATCGTGTTTTTAAGGTGCTTAGTGCATGAGACTTCCAACTGTTATCACGGTACTTTTCGGTCTGCTGCTCTCAGCCTGTGCAGCGTTTAACCCCATTGAGGAGCCTCAGGTGGCCATTACCCATATCAAAATGGCACCCGGCAATGGCTTTCAGCAACAGTTGCTGGTGGGCTTGCAACTGGATAACCCGAACAGTTTTGCGGTGAATTTGGGCCGCTTGCGGTATCAGCTCAGTTTGCAGGGGCAGGCCTTGGCGGGGGGAAGCTTAAATGAGTCTTTCAGTTTGCCGGCCAACGGCCGCACCCAGATCGTGGTGCCTGTTGATGTTAATTTGCTCAGTGGTATCGGCGTATTACGGGCCGTAATGAACAGCATGCAATCTGAGTTGGATTATCAGTTTAGTTTGACGGCGGCAGTAGAGAATTTTGGCTTTGGCGATATTACGATAAACAAAAATGGCAAGGTGGGTATGGGCGCCGGAGCGCCCTAATTCATCCCGTTGCTGGTCTCAGGCGGTGAGGGCTGCGCTGGCGGAGTTGGTGCCGCCTAGGCTGTCATGCAAACAGAGCAGCTGCTGAGTGAGCTTGTGGGTGGGCGCAAAGTGAATCATTGGGCTCTGCCTGCTGCGAGACTCCTTCATTTTTACTGAACTGCTCAGGTACTGCTCAAAAATGGGCAGGCCATTTTGCTTCATGCTTTCAATCAACTGGGTGGGGAGGGTGGCTTGCGCTTGGAATTGATTGACGACAATGCCCTCCAGCTTGAGGTTTTCGTTGTGATCCTCGCGGATTTCTTCGACGGTTTCCAAGAGCCCCATTAACGCGCCCTGGGAAAAACTGTCGCAGTCAAAGGGGATTAGCAGTGCGTCAGCGGCAATGAGTGCTGAGCGGCTGTAAAAATTCAGGGCTGGCGGGGTATCAATATAAATATGCTCGTACTCAGCCTGTAATTTATTCAAGGCGTCCCGGAGTTTGTATATTTTGTGGCGAGTTTCCAGTTCCCGTTCTATTACCGCGAGTTCGGGGTGTGAAGGCATCAGGTACAGATTTTCGAATTCGGTTTCATAAATGCAATCCGCCGCTTCTTTGCTTTTGCCGAACAAGGACAATTTCTGTTTAAAGAAGTCGGCTGCGTTGTCTTCCAAGTCGCGGAACTGGGCGCCAATCAGGTATTCGCTGCTATTGCCTTGAATATCGAGGTCGATAACCAAGGTTTTGAAGCCTTTCCACGCGCTGATAGCCGCTAAATTACAGGTGATACTGGTTTTGCCAACACCGCCTTTTTGATTAAAAATCACCCGCTTCATGAGTCTGTCCTGACGTGTATCGTTGAAGAGAGAATCCTAGCAGTTCTCGTGCCATGGTGCTATGACCGCCAGTCAGCCGCGGTCGGGGTCATTGCACTATTTAGGGATGTTGCGGTGGGTTTGCTGAAGCTTATGCCTCTTTGCGCATCCATTCTCCGGTGCGCAGGGCGCCAAACAGCATAACGATGGCATAGCCTTCGACAGGCGCGGTGTAGTTCGCGTGGATCTGTTTGCGAAAAATAATACATTCAATTAAATGGGCGGCGACAATGGCTAATCCGCCCCATTGTAACCAGAGGCTGTATTCACCCAGCAGCGGAAAGAAGAAGTTAATGGCGAAACTTAGCCAAAAAGCGAGCATAAATATTTTGCCGAAATTATTCATAGTAAGGGGAGCCTTTGTCCTTATTGTTGATAGAGGCATAATGCGGCATTGGCCGCAGCGCTTCAATATAAGTTAATATTCTGTAACGCAAAAACAGGTAGAAAAACGATGTATACGGGAATTGTTCACGGCGCTTACCCACTGACGTCGGTAATACGAAAGACTGGGCTTAGCCAATTGTCGCTAGAGTTACCTCAGGCCTTATTAGAAGATGTCAGTATTGGTGCCAGTGTCGGCTTAGACGGTGTGTGCATGACGGTGACTGAAATAAAGGGCCAGCAGCTTAGTTTTGACGCCATGCAAGAAACCCTTACGCTCACCACCTTGGGGGGCTTGGCGGTTGGCGATTTAGTCAATGTAGAGCGTTCGGCCAAGCAGGGTGCGGAGATTGGTGGTCATAATATATCGGGCCATGTTGATGGCTGTGCGGAAATTGTTGCCGTTGAACAGGCTGAAAATAACTGCAGCCTGCATTTTCGCTTACCGCCGCAATTGACAAAATACGTATTTAAAAAAGGTTTTATTGGTGTGAATGGCTGTAGTTTAACGGTTGCCGATTATCAGCGCGGCGAGGGGTGTTTTAGTGTGTGCCTGATTCCTGAAACGCTGCGGGTGACCAATTTAGGGCAAAAGGGCGTCGGTGACTGGGTAAATATTGAGGTAGATCGTCAAACCCAGGTGATTGTGGATACGGTAGAGCGGGTATTGGCTGAGCGGTTTAGTGATTAGCGGCTGCTGATGACCAGCGACCAAAGTGATCGCTAGTTGGCAGGGCCTGACTCTTAGTTTTCAGGCATTAGCTTATTGAGCCGTTCAAGGGCGTCTACGTACTCATTGATCAGTCGGAAGATGACGCCACGGGTCGATTCGACGTGATTCATTTGGCCGACCACTTGACCGACGGGGTTAAACGCGATTTTCTGGCAATCACCAACCGACGCATAGCGAGCGGTGCGGCGAATACCATCGCCACTGACCAAACCCTGCAGAGGCATGCCGAGTGGGTCTGGGGTGTCGGGGCGATCCCAGGCTTCAGTCCATTCATTTTTTAGCATGCGACAGGTTTTTCCTGTCCATGAGCGTGAGCGTACAGTATCTTCGCTCGTTGCTTTGAGTAGCGATTCTTTTTGCGCGGGCTCGGCGTGCGCTTCTTCAACCGTCAGCCACAGTGAGCCTGTCCACACTCCCGCGCAACCCATGCTCAGTGCGGCAAGCATTTGCTGGCCACTGCCAATGCCGCCAGCCGCGAGTACGGGTACTGGCGCAGCCGCTTCTACGCACTGAGGCCAAAGCACCACAGATCCAACGTCACCGGCGTGACCGCCACCTTCGCCGCCCTGGGCAACAATAAAGTCTAAGCCCGCTTCTTTGTGGGCCTTGGCCTGTTTAACCCGGCCGCAGAGGGCGCCGACGAGACGACCGCTGTCCTGAATCATTTTCACCTTATCTGCGGGTGGGGTGCCTAATGCGTTGGCGATAAGCTTGCATTTTGGTCGGGTGAGCGCTTCAACGAGCAGTGGCGTGGCGGTGGCTTCTGTCCAGCCGAGTAAGCCCATGCTGTGACTGCCGTCTGGCCACTCTGGCACGCCAGCATCGGCGAGTAGTTTTTGAGCGAAGTCGATGTGTTCTTTCGGTACCATTTTCCACAATTCTTTTTCCAGGTCTTCTGGGCTCATATCGCCCATGCCTTCATATTTTTGCGGAATTACGATGTCAACGCCGTAGGGTAGGTCGCCGATATGTTCGTCGATCCAGTCCAGTTCTGCCTTCAGCTCTTCTGGCGAAAAGCCTACTGCACCAAGCACACCAATGCCCCCGGCCTTGCTGACAGCTACAACCACGTCACGGCAGTGAGTGAATGCGAAGATGGGATACTCGATGCCGAGCTTTTTACACAAATCGGTATACATTATTAGCCTCTGCCTACTAGCGGGGCGTAATTTGAGAGCCCCCTAAATTGATGGCATCAGTATTGCGGAGGGGATGAGCGGTAACAATGGCGGAAGCAATCAATTGTTAATGACGAAAAAGATCAGCCTAAATCCCTTTAGCGTTGGCAAGGTACTTGTGCATAGCGCTTGCGCAGCGTAAAAAGTGAGGAGTAGGCTCTTTGTTATTCTTACTGGAATGCTGCTAAAAATGGATCATATTAAATCTACTAGCGCTCGTATTTTACTTTTGCAGATTCGTCATCGGGCATTAGACGAAGAAATAACGCAGTTGGCCGCGAACCCTTATCAGAATCAGTTACTATTGCAGCGACTTAAAAAGGAAAAGTTACGTATTAAGGATGATATTGAGTTACTCAAGGACGATCTGATTCCCGATTTAGATGCATAATTGTTCGCTACTGCACGGTTTTATTGCTTTAGCTCGTTGGCGTGAGATATGTCGTACATGCCGTGCTGGCGTTCTCCCCTATGGAATCTTTCAAATAGGGGGATAATAGTTTCTGTCTGGAAGGCCAAGGCATTCAACGGATTGGGTGCGACATCGGATGTCGAAATTCTAAAAACTGGAGCAAGTAATTGCTCCGGTTTTTTTATGCGTTGAGCTTTGCTCTGGGCTTGCTTATGCTCGGCATCTTTTCTTTAGGTGTGGGTCAATATGAGCGACCGCAATTTCGACGGCATTGCAGATCGTTTCCGCAAAAATATTTATGGCAATGCCAAGGGTGAACTGCGGCTAGCGCTGTGTTGGCGTGAACTATTGGCGCAGCTACCGGCGCTGAGTCAGCACTCAAGCTTGGCGGTGTGGGACGCGGGTGGCGGCTTGGGGCAGATGAGTATCCGGCTGGCCGAGCTTGGCCACCAGGTGCTGTTGAACGATATCTCCGCCGATATGCTCGCAATTGCCGAGCAGGATATCGCGGTGGCCGGGGTAGCGGATCAGGTTTCTTTAGCGCTGGCGCCAATTCAGCAGGTTGTCGTGAATCCGAGCAAACAGCAGGCCTTTGATTTGGTGCTTTGCCATGCTGTATTGGAGTGGGTGAACGACCCCAAAGAGGTGATTGCTGCGCTAGTCGCGGGAATACGTCCCGGTGGCTACTTGTCGCTGATGTTCTACAACCTCAATGCCTTGATTATTAATAATATGGCGAAGGGTAATTTGTATAAGTTGCGCGACCGGGATTTTGCCGGTCACCCCGGGGGGCTTACACCACCAGCGCCTCGGCAACCTCAAGAAATGATTGCGGCACTCGAAGCCGCTGGGCTGGAGCTGGTCGCCAAGCGCGGAATTCGCCTTGTTTACGATTTAATGCCCAGAACGGTGCGGGCCGAACGTAGTGTGGCTGATGTATTGGCGCTAGAGTGGCAATACGGCGACCAAGAGCCTTTTTGGGCGCTGGGTCGCTATGTGCATTTACTGTGTCGATTGCCCGAGTAAGCTGAAACACTCATGAAGCCTTGCGAAATTGAATTCCGAGCTTTTGGTAAACCGAACCGAGTATCCACAGTGGGCCAATCAGTAAAAATAAAATATTGGTAAAAAACGAGGGCTGTTGGGCTTCGGCCTTGTGGCCAATAAACTGCATCACCCAGGCAATAATCCAAATTGCCCCAGCGGGAATCCACAGCGCTAAAGGTACATAGGCCTGGTAAAGCATAATGCCAGCGGCGAGTAGTATGACAAAGGGCAGCATACCCAGGGCTAAACGGACAGATAGATAGCCGTAGAAAAACATCGCGGCGATCAGCAATATTTGGCCAAGATTGACCGTGGTGTAAGGAATGTTGACCAGCCACAGTAGGGCTACGGTACACACTGCGATGGCCGGTACACACCAAATATGGATACGTTTGTTACGAGGGTTTTGGTGAGAGGCGTCGTATTCGTCTAGCCACTGATTCAGGGTGCGCACAGCGGGTATCTCCAGCAGGGGGGGAATAGCCGTAAATTAGGCCAAGTGTTGCATATCGTCAATGGCCGAATTGACGATGTAAAATGGCATTTCGATTTAATCTTAAAATATTCGCTGGCGGCGTGCACCCTAAGCGAGCTCAATACGTATGAATGCTCGGGTCTTTTTGCGACCGGTTAAGGTGACGCCTAGATCCAATAAGCGCATTTGCAGGCCATATTTTTCCACAAGACTGCGGTGAGCGATCACGCGTTCTTCGGCATTAAGCAAATAGGCTGTCGCACTGTGATCTTCACTAAGACGTTTGCCTAAAACGGTGCAGGCAGCAATTTTGCATTCGCGGAAGTTACGTAGACGCTTTACTTTACCGGCATCGCCAGCTGAAAAAGCGTAAATGGTATGTTCATCACCCGCGCACCACACCGGCGTTGCTACAAAGCTGCCATCGCGTTTTTTGGTACTTAATAAAATATAGCTGGCTTTGTGTAGGGGCTTCATTGTGTGTTTTTCACGGTGATAGAAATGGGGGCTGGTGTGGCGTGTGCCACTAAGGCGGGCAAGAGCGGCTTAAAACAGCGCGGCAGTGTGATTGGCTTCGTTCTTATTTGCCGCCAGTGCTGGCGGCAAATAGGGCATCTACTTTAAGTAAGCGGTGCTGGAGCTGTTCTCCGGTTCACTTAATACAGTGCTACTATACAATAAAATAGCCCGGTCAGTACGCTGGATATTAGGCTAAATTTTGCACCCTGTTGCGCAAACAAATTTAAAGTGTCGCTGTGTGCGCATATCGGTTTTCATCTTGTTCTCCTGTATAGAGATCGTAAATTACGCTAGACCAGCAAAGCTAGCGATTATGCCAATGGTAACAATTGCTAATAGGCTGTATTTGGCAGCGAGTTCAGTAAAGGAATTGAGGTCTTGGCTTTCGATAGCGGCGTGTAAATGGCTCATGGTGTTTCTCCGGTATATGTTTGTTGTTTGTCTTGATGACGTAGCCAGTATACGAAGAATCAATCTTTTATTGGGTTACTGATGAGAGGGGCGTTTCGCGGGTGTTGGGCAGATTTAATGGCTTTTTTAATTTATTAGTCATGTGTCTTAGTGTGGTAATACAAGGACTTAGGGCTTGTATTACCTATAGTTTAGCTCGCGGTTAAGGCGCGGTAATCATGGCGCAGGGGTTAAATCCTTGTAATACAATGATTTTTTCCGGTTTCCGGTTTCCGGTTACAAGCTAGGCGTAATCCACCTAGGTGTTGTCTGCTAAATTAAAATCTCGGAGCATCTCTCCCACTAAAAATGTTTCTACTGCCACCGTGCCGCGAGCAAACCAGTCCTTGGCCTCTTGCAGCGTGCCCACCTCGTAAACTAATAACGGCCAAGGTAAGCAGCGCAAATCCGCCTCGGGTGGTACGCAGTGCTTGTCGCAAAAAATAACTTCGGGCTTGAGCGTGGCGAGGGTGGCCAGCGGCCAGTCTGGCCAATAATCAAAGACGGTCGCAAAGCGCTGCCAACCCGCTTGTTGGGCATAAATTAGGGCATCAAGCTCAAAGCTAATGAGTAGGCAGCGGTCGGCCACCGGCCTGAGTACCTTAATGACGGCATCGACTACTTTAGCGGTACCAAAATGATTGAGACTTTCGGCCTTTATTTCAACATAAGCATTTGCGTTGGGGTAGGTGCGTAATAAGTCGACGATGTCCGCCAGCAAGCACATTGGGTTATTGAGAAATTTGTCGCCAAGGCGTTCCGCTTCAGCGGCATGTAAGTTCAGCAGGGCCTCGGCGCTGAAATCCCAAATCAAGCCTTCGCAGCCACACATACGCTCTAAATTTGGGTCGTGAAATACAAAGGGTACACCGTCGGCGCTGAGCTGAATGTCGAGCTCAATATTGAGCGCACCAACGGCAAGTGCCTCTTGGAAGGCAATTAGCGTGTTCTCGGGGTAGTGTTGGCGCCAGCCGCGATGGGCAATAAAATTAGTGGCTTGCATAGGGTTCCCGTTGGCCTGCCGTAACAATGGTTAATGGTTTTACTGTAGCGCTAAATTCAGCTTAGTGGGAGGGCATTTGTGAGTCTTCGTCCTGCTAATAGACAAATAATGCCCTGATGCAGGGTATGACCGTAGCGGTCGGTCATAGCATCGTTGCATTCTTCATTTTCAATAGATGAAGACCTGCTGGAGATGTCGCGATTGAATGCTTGCGCGCCGTGAATAGGTTTGCCGTAGAGGTCTGCGTTTAAACTTGGCCGGTGGGAATAGATTCCTGCCTGCGCAGGAGTGACGTTCAATTTGGCAGGCGTGGCGTCCAATTTAGCAGGAGTGAGGCTCAATTGTGGTGAGGGTGGCGGCCAATCTTCGCAGCAGTGACTGTCAATGAGCGCGAGATTGGCGTCTAAGAGCTCCCCTGCGGATAATGTCTGATATCGGTGCTGCCGTCCCTGCACGTCATTGCTGAGCAGGCCGGGGCGGTTATGCTTTTACGCGTTCGACTTCAGGCATTCTCTTGCGTGAAGAGCTTGGCATTTTACTTTCTTTCGTTTAGGCCAGGATAAACATCAACTTACGCTGAAAATCATCGAGCTCAGATACTTTTACATTCACGATCTGCTCTAACTGATAATTGCTGTGGGCACTGTGCAGGCGGAGGGTGTCGGCGTCGAAGCTTAATTTTTCGGTAATGGTGCGGGCCTCAACAAAGCCGCTAATACCGTAATCTACCAATTCTACGGTGAAACCACCGCCATTGACGTGGGCAATGCGGGCCGGATAAACCGTGTCGCTGGTGTTAGTGGCAAGGTACTGGTATTGCAGCCACTGCTCCATCTGATTGCTGGCTTGACGGCCGTTGCGCAGGGCTTCTTGTAAACTTGCGGCGGTTTCTTCGTCTGGGCGCTGAATGGTTTCGCCGCGAAGCTTGGCGCGAATGCAGCGCTGTACTATAAGGTCGCTGTATTTGCGCAGTGGCGAGGTAAACGTGCTGTAGCGTTCTAGCCCAAGGCCGAAATGGGGCTTTGGCTCAGCACTAATGCTGCCGGGCTGAAGCATGCGGGCAAATATACTGCGCAGTGGGAGGCTGGATTCGCTCGCGTCACAGGCTTTAATGAGCGCTTTATAACCCTCTAGGCTGCTTATGTCGCAATCAATCAGCTCAGGTAATTCTTTGGCGATTACTTTGCGTACATTGTCGAGGCGGTCTTCACGCAGCCCCGCGTGGCTTACGAACAGTGCTGGGGCGTCGCCTAACCATTCCGCCACACTGCGGTTAGCGGCAAGCATGCACTCTTCCACCAATCGGTGGGCGTCGTTGCGCTCAACTTTAATAATGGCGTCGATTTTACGGTGCTCGTTGAGCTGAAAATGGAAGTCTGCTTGTTCTGGCATCACAATGTGATGTGCGCGGCGATAGCGGTTTAAGGCTTGGCTGGCGGCGTAAAGTTCGTTTAGTGTTGGGTAACCCAAATCCATTTCGCCGTGAATATGGGCGTGCACATCGGTGTAACTTAGTTTGGCGTGGGAGCGAATTAGCGCCTCGCTGAATTGAATGTCGCTAATTTCACCATCAACACTAAGCTGCAGGGTGCAGACAATCGCGGCGCGATCTTCGTTAGCGAGCAGCGAGCAGGCGCCCTGCGAAATGCTATTGGGTATCATCGGCTGGGTAAAGCCTGGCAGGTAAACGCTGCTGGCGCGCTGTTTGGCGGCGATATCAGCTGGGCTGCCTGGGGCTATTACCGCGCCAGGGTCGGCAACGGCAATTTTTAGCAACCAGCCTTGCTCATTACTTTGGGCCCATAGTGCGTCGTCTAGGTCGCGAGTTTCTGCCGAGTCGATGGTGACAAACGGTAAATCCCGCAGATCTTCGCGGCCGTCTAAGTACTTATCTTCGGTTATACCGCAGCTGGCAGGCCAGTCTCTAGGCAGTTTGAATTTGCGCTGAGTGTATTTGCCTTCGATACCGGGCTGATCGGGGCTGCCGATATTTTCAAGTACCTTTACTTGGGATTTGCCGTCTTTAAAGGGGTGCTGTGCCACTTGGCAGTACAGTAGATCGCCTTCGGCACACTTTTTCCGCTGTGAAGGTGGAATAAACAGCAATTTGTTAAAGCGCGGCAAGTCGGGTTCTACAAAATGGCCCTGGCCCCGCACCACATAGCGACCGGTGAAACAGTCCAGTGGGCTGTCGATCAGTTTTTCCAGCTCGGCTTTAAATTTGCCCTTGTCGTCGGTGTGCACCGTAATCTTTACGCGATCACCGGGAAAAACCCGCTGCATATCGTCTGGCGCCAGAAATACATCGCGGTTGTCGTCGAGGCGAACAAAACCGAAGCGGCGTTGACTGCCGCGAACTTCGCCCTCACCTTGGTCTTTGGTTTCAACAATATGAGTTTTGAGTTGGCGGAGTTGCTGCAGGGCATTTTTGTCGAGCATGGAGGCCTGGTACCTGTATTCGGGTCGCTAAAAAGGGGTACAGGGTAGCGGAAATGCGCCGCTGAGTCTTCCGATATCAAAGTAATAACGGTTGACATTGATGGCCATCGCTTTTAATAATCAAGCTACGCTGTGTTGTATGGAGCGGGCTATTGCCGCCAAACTCTTATAGCCTACGGGCTGACAATAACAAACCTTTCGCGCTTCGCGTCTACGCGGCGCCGTTGCTACCGTTTTACACCCTTCTTTTTGATGCCTTTGTTTATTCCCGGCCCCATTGTGTTCAAGGTTCGAAGACGATGATGCGCCGATCTTTCGCTATGTTGCCAACAGAGAGTCCCCTATGGAAAAAATCTTTGTTCTTGATACCAATGTTCTATTGCATGACCCGATGGCACTAAGCGCCTTTCAAGAGCATCGGGTCGTTATCCCGATGACAGTGCTGGAGGAGCTCGATCACATCAAGGACAGGCGCGACAAGGATGTGAGTCGCGAAGCGCGAATTGCCATCAACGCAATAGATAAAATTTTATTCAACGCCAGCCCCAAGGCAATACAAGAAGGGGTGCCCATTCCCTCGGCTCGCAATGATGATAAAAACGGCAGTCTAGCAATATTTCCCGATCAGCTAATTAATCACGACACAGCAGCCCCTTATTTAGATGGCAGTCAGCAGCAAGCCAATGACAACCGGATTATTAATGTCGCCCTGCATCTGCAGCTTAAAACCCCTGAAGCCTATGTTTGTTTGGTCACCAAAGACATTAATATGCGCCTTAAGGCCAAAGGTTCAGGCTTGGAAAACGTCGAGGACTACCGTAAAGATCGAGTTCTAGAAGACATTCAGTACATGGCCAAGGGCTATGAGCATTTGGCGGGAACCCTGTGGGAGTCAGTTAATAAGGTCGACACTCTGCGGGAGGGCAGTCAAACCATCCATGCGCTCAACCGCGAGGTGTTGCCTAAGGCGCATATTAATCAGTTTGTTTACGACGACAATGATTTTGTCGGCATGGTGCGCTCACTTGATGAACATAAGCTCGAACTCCTCGATCTCAGTCGTGATCAGTTGATGCACCAGCGCATGTGGGGCTTGAGTCCGCGCAATTTTGAGCAGGCCATGGCGTTTTTTCTCATCGCGCAAAGTCATATTGATATGGCGGTGATGACGGGCCCTGCTGGTTCCGGTAAAACGTTAATCGCGCTCGCGTATGGATTGCACGCCATTTTAGAAGAAAAACGCTATGACAAAATGATTGTGGCACGCTCTACGCCGCCCATGGCTGAAGACATTGGTTTCTTGCCTGGTACTGAAGAAGAAAAAATGGCGCCTTGGTTGGCGGCCTTTGAGGATAATTTGGAGGTTTTACACGGCAGTGATGAATCGCCTTACAGCAGTATCGAGTACGTAAAAGACAAAGCTAATATTCAATTTAAGTCGCTGAATTTTATGCGCGGCCGCTCCTTTAATAATGCCTATATTGTCATTGATGAGGCTCAGAGCCTCACGCAATTCCAATTAAAATCTATTATTACCCGGGTGGGGGTGAATTCAAAAATTGTGGTCTTGGGCAATTTAGCGCAAATCGACAACAAGTATATTTCGCCGTTGACCTCAGGGCTTACGTATCTAGTTGAAAAATGTAAGCGTTTTGAGCATGCGGGAATAATGCACGTCAACGGCATTGAGCGCTCGCGGCTGGCGGCATTCGCTGAAGAAAACCTCTAGGTGTGAGTTGCGGGGGTGGGGCTAATGCGCTTGTTGTGGTTTTTACAATGTCAATACGGTTAATCCGAACTAGAGATTGACGCGACTTAAGGCTAATGTTAACTCGCTAAAGACTGAAACTTGGAGGGCTGTTTATGGACATAGCAGACGATAAGCGTAAAGCCGCCCCCGGGGTGCCCGATAATGCCTTGAGCATGCTGACGGATTTGCAAAAAATTGCTTTGCGGCGTATCGAAAATTTCGGCTGGCAATTGAAGTTTATTCGCCACCCGAGCTTTGAGCCGCCATTAGTGGTGGTTGAGAACTCGACCGGTGTCAATATTGGCGTTTTAGAAGACGACGGTGGGGTAAACTTAAATCCGCAAATTATTGTGCGCGACTAGCCCCTTTTGTTGCTTAACCAAAAAATTTAACCACCTGCTGGTCGGGGTCGCGGCTGGCCTTGGCATCGTGAAGCTTTTGCAAATAGGCTTCCCACTTAGCTTCTTTGGTTTCGCACAGCTCGCGCAGATAAGCCCAAGAAAAAATACCACTGTCGTGGCCGTCGCTAAACACCAGCTGCAAAGCGTAATTGCCCACCGGGATTAGCTCAGTAATCTTTACATGCATTTTGCCGGTTTGCAGGGTTTCCTGTCCTGAGCCATGACCGCGCACCTCAGCCGAGGGCGAATACACCCGCAAAAACTCAGCGTTCAAGGCAAACTGCTCACCACTGGCGTAAGTGAGTTCCAGCTGCTGAGACTGCTTGCGAAATTTAATGTCGGTGGGTGCTTGGCTCATGATGGTGTCCGTAGGTGGCTAGATGCTGGACGAGAGACGGGAGACGCAAATTCAGTAACAGCGTTTTCCGTCTCCCGTGGCGCGTTTTGCGTATCAGAGAATAAAGCGGCTCAAATCCTCGTCCTTCGCTAATTCACCTAACTGCTCATTCACGTAGTCGGCGTCAATTTTCACCGCGTCTTTGATGTCGCCAGCGTCAAAGGAGATTGTTTCCAGTAGACGCTCGAGCATGGTATGGAGGCGGCGAGCGCCGATGTTCTCAGTGCGCTCGTTCACTTCCCACGCGGTTTCGGCTATGCGGCGAATACCGTCGGCGGTGAACGCAATGCTCAAGCCTTCGGTTGCCAGCAGTGCTTGATACTGCTCAGTCAAGGAAGCGTGTGGCTCGGTGAGTATGCGCTCAAAATCTTCAGGGGTTAAAGCCGAGAGTTCCACTCGAATCGGCAAGCGGCCCTGTAATTCTGGGATTAAGTCCGATGGCTTGCTGAGATGGAAGGCGCCTGAAGCGACAAACAAAATGTGGTCGGTGCGAATGACGCCGTGTTTGGTGCTGACCGTACAGCCTTCAATGAGTGGCAATAAATCCCGCTGTACACCTTCACGAGACACATCGGCGCCACCGGCTTCTTGGCGCTTGGCGACTTTGTCAATTTCATCAATAAAGACAATGCCATTTTGCTCGGCGGCTTCTACGGCACGGGCTTTCAGTTCTTCTTCATTGATTAGCTTGGCGGCTTCTTCGTCTTGGAGCTGTTTGGCCGCAGCTTTAACGGTTAGGCGCCGCGTCTTTTTACGGTCACCTCCCATTTTAGAGAACATACCTTGCAGCTGATTGGTCATTTCTTCCATGCCCGGCGGAGCCATGATTTCTACGCCAACGGGGGCCATATTGAGTTCTATTTCAATTTCCCGTTCGTCGAGTTCGCCTTCTCGAAGTTTTTTGCGGAATAGTTGGCGCGTTGTGGTCTTGCGCTCTTCTTCTGCGGCTTCGCCGCGGGCAGGTGGTAATAAAGCGTCGAGAATGCGCTCTTCGGCGGCGTCAGCGGCGCGATGGGCAACTTGCTCCATCGCCTGTTCGCGATACAACTTAATCGACACATCAACTAGATCGCGGATAATGGATTCCACGTCGCGGCCAACATAACCTACTTCGGTGAATTTGGTGGCTTCTACTTTAATGAACGGCGCGTTGGCGAGTTTGGCCAGGCGGCGGGCAATTTCAGTTTTGCCGACGCCCGTGGGGCCAATCATTAAAATGTTCTTGGGGGTGATTTCGTCGCGCAGTTCCTCATTAAGCTGCATACGCCGCCAGCGGTTGCGTAGGGCAATGGCCACGGCGCGCTTTGCATCACTTTGACCAACAATGTGTTTATCTAATTCGTGAACAATTTCACGGGGTGTCATGGTCGACATGGAGACTCCGAAGGCGCCCTTGGGCGCTAGCTAGTATGCCAAAGATTCAATGGTGCGGCTGTGGTTGGTGTAGATGCAGATGTCGCCAGCGATGGTCAGGCCTTTTTCAACAATATCACCGGCGCTAAGCTCGGTGTTGTCCATGAGTGCGCGGGCGGCGGCGGTGGCAAAGGAGCCACCGGAGCCAATGGCGATCATATTGTCTTCGGGTTCGATGACGTCACCATTACCGCTGATAACCAGGGTGGTTTCTTTGTCGGCGACAATTAGCAGGGCTTCGAGTTGGCGCAGAGAGCGCTCGCTGCGCCAGGCCTTGGCGAGTTCAACAGCGGCCTTGGTGAGCTTGCCTGAGTGCTTTTCGAGTTGAACTTCGAAGAGTTCAAACAGGGTGAATGCATCGGCGGTGCCGCCAGCGAAGCCAGCCAGCACTTGCTCTTTATACAGGCGGCGGACTTTGCGGGCGTTGCCCTTCATTACCGTGTTGCCCATAGTGACCTGTCCGTCGCCGCCGATAACGACCTGATTATTCCGGCGAACCGAGAGTATTGTGGTGCCGCGAAACTGTTCCACGCGGGACTCCTTATAATTGATAGGGAAAAGCGAGTGTTAACAGAGTTAGTGGGGTTGGCCCTTGACGTTTTCAAGGGCGCGGGGAGCTTATACTTAGTTCTTTTGGCGAATCACCAAGGTATCAATACTCTCGTTAATCAGCTTGCTGCGGGCATCGCTCAAGGTGTTGTGCGATTGGAAGGGGCCAACATAAACGCGGTGCCAACGCTCGCCATTGGCTTCGACGGACTCAACCTTGGCGTCTAAGCCAAGCAGCAGAATCTGGGCGCGGCGGCGATCTGCATCGACGCCTTGGCGAAAGGAGCCTGCCTGTAGAATATACTTTTCCATATTGGGGTCGGGCTTGGCATCGACCGGTGGACGGACGTTTTTGGGTGCGTTTGCTGTCGCGGCCGGCTTGGGTGTGGGGCGTTCGTCATTGACAATGACTTCACGTTCAGGGAGCAATGTGAAGAAATCGAATTTGGTGTTTGTGGTCACTTCTTTGTGGTCAGCTTTGACCTTTGCTGCGGCGGCGCTCTTGGCCGCAGCCGCCTCAACGTCATTATTGGGTTGCTTGCTTAGTGCGCTGAACACCAGAATCGAGCAAATTACCCCAGCAATAAAGCCTGTGCCTAGTAAAACCGACGCAGGTAGGCCGCTAGTGGCGGGGCTGCGAGTGGCGCCGCGGCTGGTTTTTTTTGGGGCTTGTGCCATGCCTTACATTTCCTCTGGTGCCGACACGCCTAATAAGCTCAGGCCGTTGCGCAAGACTTGTTGTACGGCGCAGGCCAGCGCGAGTCGGGCGTCGCGCACAGTGATATCTACGCCGAGCATTTTGTGTGCGTTGTAATAGGTGTGAAAGTCGCCAGCCAATTCTCGCAAATAATGCGCCAAGCTGTGGGGCTCAAAGTGCTCGGCCGCGCTGGCCAGTGTCTCGGGGTAGCGTGACAATTTGACTAGCAGGTCTTTTTCGGCCTCATTGTTTAGCTTGGCCAAATTGGCAAGGCCTGCTGCTGGCGTCCATGTTTCGCCCTGTTCAGCGAGTTTGCGTAGAATGCTGGCAACCCGAGCGTGGGCGTACTGGATGTAGTAAACCGGATTGTCCTTGGTCTCGGACTTCGCTAATTCCAAATCGAAATCGGTGGCTTGGTCGGCCTTGCGCATAATATAAAAGAAGCGCGCGGCGTCGTTGCCGACATCTTCACGCAGCTCGCGCAGGGTCACAAACGAGCCCGAGCGGGTCGACATTTGTACTTGCTGGTCGCCGCGATACAGCGACACAAACTGCACCAGCCGCACCACGAGTTTTTCGGGATCGATGCCCATGGCTTGCAGTGCAGCTTTAACCCGGCAGATGTAGCCATGGTGATCGGCGCCCCAAATATTGACCACGGTGTCGAAGCCGCGCTCAAACTTATTGAGGTGGTAGGCAATGTCGGAGGCGAAATAGGTGGTTTGACCATTGTCGCGCTTCACCACGCGGTCTTTGTCGTCGCCAAAGCGGGTCGACATAAACCACAGGGCGCCATCGCGCTCTTCAATAAAACCATTGTCCTGTAATTTGGCGATGGCGCGGGCGACCTGATCGGGCTTCTGGGTCAGGCTGCGCTCAGAAAACCACTGTTGGTATTCAATGCCGAATTCCGCCAAATCGCTGCGAATATCGCCAAGAATGGCATCTAAACCCTTGTTAAACGTAATCTGGTAGTTGTCGCCAAGTAGCGCTTTGGCGCGGTTGATAAGACCGTCGATATGTTTTTCTTTGTCGCCCTCGGGGGCGTCAGCGCAAACGCCAGCAAAGGCCTCAGCGGCGGAGTGGCGCAGAATTTCGCCGTGCTCGGCCAGCAGCTCGCGGCCATAGTCGGCAATATAGTCACCCTGGTAGCCATTGCTGGGGAAGGTGATGGTTTCGCCGCAGGCTTGCAAATAGCGCAGCCATACGCTGGTGCCGAGGATATCCATCTGGCGACCGGCGTCATTCACATAATACTCACGGCACACATCATAGCCAGCGGCTTCCAGCATATTGGCAACGCTGGCGCCGTAGGCTGCGCCGCGACCGTGGCCAACGTGCAGCGGGCCAGTCGGGTTGGCAGAGACAAACTCAACCTGCATCGATTTATTGCGGCTGGCGTGACGGCCAAACTGTTCACCCTGGGCGAAAATATCGTGTAAAACCTGATAGTTACTGGCTTCGTCAACGAAAAAGTTAATAAAGCCGGGTCCGGCGATGTCGACTTTAACAATATCGCTGGTCTCGGGCAGGGCACCGACAATGAGTTGGGCAATGGCGCGGGGGTTAGACTTTAAGGGCTTGGCCAAGGTCATCGCGATATTGCTGGCAAAATCGCCGTGGGCCTTGTCGCGGGTGTGCTCCACCTGAATATTTGCCACCAGATCTTCCGGCCAAGCGTGGGCGCTGCGCAGGGTTTGCAGGGCCTGATGGATATGTGCGGCAACTTTCTCTTTCATGGCGTGGGGCTAACTCTCTGGCGCGAAACAAGGCCGCGTATTATCCCTGTTTACGTCTGTCGGGGCTAGTGTCGGAAAGGCTGGCGCGGCCTTATTCCCCGCAATAGTGCCTAAAACAAATCTATCGGGTCTACATCGACCGACCAGCGCAGGCTTTTGTGCTTGGGCAGTTGGTCGCCGGTGTGGCAGGCAATGGCGAGTTGGCGGTGTAGGATGGGGCGGCGCTCAGCTTGGAGAATGAGCGCGGCGCGAAAACGTCCGGCTTTGCGGGTCATGGGGGCGGGCAGCGGGCCGACAATACTCCAGCTGTTATCGCCAGTGGCAAGCTCGCTACGAATTGCGGCTAAGAAGTCTTCGGCGCAGCGCAGGCTGCTAGCGTCGGCGCGAATCACGGCGCTAAAGCTCACTGGTGGCAGGCTCAGTAGTTGGCGCTCGGCCAGTAACTGTTGGGCAAAGGGTTGGTAGCCCTCGCTCACCAGTGCCAGCAGGGCAGGGTGATCTGGACAGTGGGTTTGAATATAAACTCGGCCGGGTTTGTCGGCGCGACCCGCGCGACCGGCTACTTGTACCAGTAATTGGCCACTGCGCTCGGGGGCGCGGAAGTCGGCGCTAAATAAACCGCCGTCTATATCAATAATGCCGACGAGAGTGACGTCGGGAAAGTGGTGACCTTTGGCCAGCATTTGGGTGCCAACCAATATGCTGGGGCGGCCGTCGCGAATACCATCGACTAAACTTTGCATGCTGCCCTTGGCCGAGGTGGTGTCGCGGTCAATACGAATCACGTCAACGTCGGGGAAGTGGCGTTTAAGGCTTAATTCTAAACGCTCCGTGCCGGGGCCTTGGAAAATAAGTTGGCTGTTGTGGCACTGGGGGCAAATGCTTGGTAGTGGTTCTCTGGCGTCACAGTGGTGGCAGCGCAGCTCGCGGCGGCCGAAATGGGCGGTCATTTTGGCGTCGCAGGCTTGGCAGTTGGCTACCCAGCCGCAGCCATGGCATTGCAATAAGGGTGAAAAGCCCCGGCGGTTGAGGAAAATTAAAACCTGATTGCCCGCTTGCAGGGTGTCGTGGGCAGCGTCGAGCAGGGTTTTACTTAGCCCTTCATCGAGGTGTTGCTGGCGAATATCCAGAAGGCGAATATCGGGTTTGCTGGCGATACCTGCGCGCTCGCGCAGTTCGAGCAATTGATAGCGGTCTTGGCCGACGTTGTGCAGGCTGTCGAGGCTTGGGGTGGCGCTGCCGAGCACCACAGGGCAGTTATGGTCGGCGGCGCGCTTAACGGCAATGTCGCGGGCCGAGTAGCGCCAGCCCTCTTGCTGTTTGTAGGACGCGTCGTGCTCTTCATCGACAATAACCAGTCCAAGGTTTTGAAATGGCGTAAACACCGCTGAGCGGGTGCCAAGCAGAATTCGCGCGCGGCCGCGGCTAATGTCCAGCCAGCTGCGATAGCGCTCGCCGTCGCTGAGGCCCGAATGCAGGGCGCGAACTTGGCCGGGAAAGCGGCTTTCAAAGCGCTCTAAGGTCTGTGGGGTTAGGCCAATTTCAGGGATCAGGGTGAGTACCTGCTCGCCCCGAGCCAAGCACTCGGCAATGCTGCGCAAATACACCTCGGTTTTACCGCTACCGGTGACGCCGTCGAGCAGGTAGCGCGCAAATCGGCCGAGGCTATTGCTGACGACTGATACGGCGTGTTGCTGTTCGGCATTGAGTGCGAGTTCGGTGTTGTTTGCGACGCTACTTGGCGTCGCAGGGGTGTCGGCTTGCTGTAAATAGCCGCCATTAATCAGGGCGTTGAGCACTGCATTGCTGTAGCCAAGGTCTTTGATTTGGCGGCGAGACAGTTGTCCCGCTTGCCGAATTACCGCTAATAAGCTGATCTGCTGGTGGGCGCGAGAGGCTGGTTGCGGCCGTTCCTCCCAGTTGGCGCTGAGCTGCCAGTACTGGGCGGGCTTTTCTTTTGGGGGGCTGGCCTTGCGCAGTACTACCGGCAGCATTTGCGCAACACAATCACCAATCGGATGGTGATAATAGTCGGCGGCCCAGCGGCCGAGCTGAACTAAATTCGCTGGTAGGCTAGGCTGTTCTTCAAGTACCTTTACGACGGCTTTTAATTTATTGCTGGGGATGTCGCAGATGACATCAAGTGCGATAACAACGCCCATTAATTGTTGGCGGCCGAAGGGGATACTCACGCGCAAGCCAATTTCTGCGTCGCGCCCCAAGCTCTCCGGCCATAGGTAGTTAAAGCCTCGACGCAGAGGGCAGGGGACGGCGACGGTGACGAGTTTTGACATAAAGCGGCGGCTATTTGGGCGTGTGAAAACGCCAGTGTATAAGAATTATTACTTGGGGCAGAGCGAAGTTTTTGCGCAGCGGCGCGCTCGGCTTGCTTCTTGGGATAATTCTGTTAACATTCGCCGCCTGAATTTCAAGCTAATTTTGAAATTAGCAGCCTGCGCGGTGCCCGGCAAACGATCGGGTGGCGGCGTCCATTGAGGAAAGACCCATGAAAGCAGATATCCATCCAAATTATGTTGCCATGAGCGTGACTTGCAGCTGTGGTAACGCCTTTGAAACGCGTTCTACTTTGGGCGATGCCCTGCACGTTGACGTTTGTTCATCCTGCCACCCGTTCTACACTGGTAAGCAGAAAATGCTTGATACCGGTGGCCGTGTTGATAAGTTCCGCAAGCGTTTTGGTTCGCGCGGCGCAGTGGCGGCACCTACCGAGTAATTTCCCGGTAGTGCTTAGTGGCTGCGCAGGCAGTCACCATAGAAATGCCCGGTGCTCATCTGACCGGGCATTTTTGTTTATGAGCTTTGGGTTTAGGTCGAATCTCGCATTAATGCGCTAAGGTTTTCGTTATCTGCGGTGACAGTATATGTTGTCGTTGAATATAAGAATGCCCTTAAAGCCCAGCTGTGACGGGCTTTGTCACAGACAGTGACTTGTTACTGCAAGTTCTTTTCTATATGCTTTCTCGCCTCTCTGAGAACGCATTCATATTGGGATTAATCGAATGTCCAAAGATGTTAAGCAGGCGGCTCTGGATTACCACTCGCTCCCGACACCAGGCAAAATCGGCATTATGCTAACCAAGCCTGCTGAAACCCAGAACGACTTATCATTGGCCTATAGCCCCGGTGTGGCCGAGCCAGTGCGGGAAATTGCCCGCGATCCTGCTAATGCTTATAAATACACCAGTAAGGGAAATTTGGTTGCGGTTATTTCCAACGGCACAGCTATTTTGGGTTTGGGCGATTTAGGTCCCTTGGCCAGCAAGCCGGTAATGGAAGGCAAAGCGCTCTTATTTAAGCGCTTTGCTGATATTGATTCGATTGATATTGAAGTCGATGCCGAAGACAGCCAAGCATTTATTGACACCGTTAAGCGTATTTCCATTACTTTCGGCGGCATTAACCTTGAAGATATCAAGGCGCCCGAGTGTTTTGAGATTGAGCGGGTTTTGAAAGAACAATGCGATATCCCGGTTTTCCATGACGACCAGCACGGCACGGCCATTGTGACGGCCGCCGGCATGTTGAATGCGTTGGAAATTCAGGGCAAAAACCTAGAAACCGCCAAGGTAGTTTGTCTTGGTGCAGGATCTGCTGCTATCGCCTGTATGCGTTTGCTGGTTAGCCTCGGCGCTCGTTACGAAAACATCTTTATGATTGACCGCAGCGGGGTGATTTACCCCGGTCGCGACGGTGTTAACGAGTATAAGAAAGAGTTCCAGAACGACACCGAGGCTCGCACCCTGCAAGATGCGATTAAAGACGCCGACGTATTCGTGGGTTTGTCTGGTGCGGATCTGCTCAGTGCAGAGATGCTTTTGTCGATGGCGCCAAAGCCGATTGTGTTTGCCTGCTCTAACCCGGATCCAGAGATTCAGCCCGAGTTGGCGTTGTCAGTGCGCAGCGACTTAATTATGGCAACAGGGCGCTCCGATTACCCGAACCAGGTTAATAATGTCTTGGGTTTCCCGTTTATTTTCCGGGGTGCTTTAGACGTTCGTTCCACGGCAATTAACGAAGAAATGAAAATTGCTGCGGTACACGCGCTTCGTGAATTGGCGAAAGAGCCGGTTCCCCAAGTTGTTATGGATGCCTGTGGCGTGACGGAGCTGGCCTTTGGACCCGATTACATTATTCCTAAGCCGGTAGACCGTCGCTTGCTAGGCAAAGTGGCTGCGGCAGTTGCCAAGGCGGCGGTAGATACCGGTGTGGCGAACTTGCCTTACCCAGCGCATTATCCTTTGTCTTGATGTGAGCTAGAGGCAAAACACTAGACGTCTGACGTCAGACGCTTGAAGCAAAAAGCAAAACCGCCGTAATTTACGTTACGGCGGTTTTTTTGTGGCTGGGCGCTTGGCTTAATCTGCGTCGCCGTTCTGGGCGATAATCTCTTGAATACGTTCTCTTAACCATTGGTGGGCGGTGTCATTATTGGCGCTGCGATGCCAATACATCTGCATTTCCAGTGCGGGCAGTTTTAGTGGCGGTGGGTGACTTTGCAGGGGTAAAAACTGTTGGAAACGCAGCGCCAAATGCCGTGGTAGGGTTAGTAATAAATCCGACTCGGCAACGATATGGCTGGCGGAGTAGTAACTCTGACCACGCAAAATAATATTACGGTTCAGGCCTTTGCGGTTGAGAGCGGCATCTTCAATCACGCTGCCCCGGCTGCGGCCAGACACAGCAATATGCTGGGCTTGCAGATATCCCTTAAGACTTAGCGGCTCCGCTGCCAGTGGATGAGCTTCGCGCATCATCACCCATAGATCATCTTTAAATAAGAATTGCTGTTGAATGCTAGGGTCAACGGCTTGCGGGATATCAACGACCATGGAAATCTCGCCACTGATTAATTGGCGGCTGAGTTGGTCGCGGACTATGCGTTGGCTTTGCAGGCGTATGCTCGGCGCGTGTTGCTTTAACTGGCTAATTAAGCTGGGCAGGGCGACGAACTCCATTGGATCGCCCATACTAATAATAAAACGACGCGTAGACGTGGCGGGGTCGAACTGCTGGCCGCGATGCAAACTCTCTTGGAGTGCAATTAATGAATTGCTGATGTCGGCGGCAATACTGTCGGCTAGTGGGGTGGGGGCAATACTCCGGCCACGGCGAACAAACAGAGGGTCGTCAAAATGCTCGCGCAAACGTGCAAGGGCATTGCTCACCGCCGGTTGGGTAATGTGCAGGTCTTTGGCGGCCTCGGTAAGCGAGCTGGCGCGGTAGACCGCGTCGAATACTTTGAACAGATTGAGATCCATCGGCTTAGTCGCTTAATTAATTCATAGTAGTGATGATATAACATTTATAAAATAAATTAGACTGATATTTTAAGTGGCCGTATGTTTGACGGAATAACTGAGGAGAGTACGTCATGGATTTTAGTCACAGCCCACGTTGCCAAGAATTGATCGATCAGGTGCGCGCCTTTATTAAGGATCGCGTAGAACCCTTAGAGGCTGAATTGCTACCTACAATGCTGGCTAGCCGTGACGGTGGCGACTGGACTAAATGGCGGGTCGATCCGAGAATTGAAGCCCTTAAAGCGGAAGCGAAAGGTTTGGGTTTGTGGAATTTTTTCTTGCACGACGCGGAGCGCGGAGCCGGTTTGTCCACCTTGGAATACGCGCCCTTAGCCGAAGAAATGGGGCGCTCGCATATTGCCGCCCAGATTTTTAATTGCAACGCCCCAGATACCGGCAATATGGAAGTGCTGTGGAAGTACGGTAGCGAAGCGCAAAAGCAGCAGTGGTTAGAACCCCTGCTCGAAGGCAAGATTCGCTCGGTATTTTTCATGACCGAGCCAGATGTCGCTTCGTCAGATGCGACCAATATGGAAGCCACCATTATTGAAGATGGCGATGACCTCATTCTCAACGGTAAAAAGTGGTGGTCGTCTGGGGTGGGTGATCCGCGCTGCGAAATTGGTATCTTTATGGGGGTGAGCAACCCGGAGGCGGCGCGTCACAGCCAGCACTCAATGGTGTTGGTGCCAATGAAAACGCCCGGCGTGGTCATTAAACGAATGTTGCCAGTGTTCAATGCTTACGATGCGCCTGAGGGACACGGTGAAGTGTGGTTTGAGAATGTACGCGTGCCCAAGAGCAATATGATCTTGGGTGCCGGGCGTGGTTTTGAAATTGCCCAAGGGCGGCTTGGCCCTGGTCGGATTCACCACTGCATGCGGGCCTTGGGCGCCGCAGAAAAAGCCTTAGAGCTCATGATTAAGCGCGGCAAGTCGCGTATTGCCTTTGGTAAACCCCTCATTAATTTGGGCGGCAACCAAGAGCGCATTGCAAACTTGCGTATCGCAATCGACCAAGCGCGCCTGCTGACCCTCTATGCGGCATGGAAAATAGACCATGTTGGCGCGCTGGCCGCGCTGACTGAAATTTCTGCGATTAAAGTTGTTGCGCCCAATGTGCTGCAAGACGTGGTCGATGCCGCCATTCAAATTCACGGCGGCGCTGGGGTGTCCAACGACACACCGTTGGCAGGCATGTTTGCCATGGCCCGGGTGTTGCGTCTGGCCGATGGCCCCGATGAAGTTCATCGCGGCCTGATTGCCAGAATGGAATTAGCTAAATACAAATAGGCTGCGGCCAAAATCAAGTATCAATAATAGGGCCTCACGCGGGAGCAAGAAAATATGGATTCAAAACGGGTTTTTATCACGGGTGGTGCGTCTGGTTTGGGCTTGGCGTTAGCTAAATGCTTTGCCGACGCCGGTTATTGGGTGTGTATTGGCGATGTAAACGATAGCCGGGGCGCAGAGGCATTGGCTGAATTGCAGGCCAAGACTACCGCGCACTATTGCAACTGTGATGTCACCCAAGAGAACGCAGTGCAAGCCGCCGCCGACTGGCTGCTCAGTGAGTGGGGCGGTGTCGATGTGGTGGTGAATAACGCGGGCGTGGCCTCGGCGGGGGGCATTACCGAATTTCCCCTGAGCGACTGGGAGTGGATAGTTGATATTAATGTGCTGGGCGTGGTGCGCGGCTGTAAGGTTTTTGCAAAACTGATGCAGGCTCAGGGCAGTGGTCACTTGGTGAATGTTGCCTCGTTGGCGGGGTTGATTTCGCCGCCGAAAATGGCGTCCTACTGCGCGACGAAAGCGGCGGTAGTGGCGATATCTGAGGTGCTGACCTTGGAGTTAGATCCAGACAATATTGCGGTATCCGTGGTGTGCCCGAGCTTTTTTCGCACCAATTTGGCAGAATCAGTGCGGGCTTCAGACCCAGACTCCCAAGCAGCGACTCAGCGCTTGGTGAACAAGGCCAAGCTCAGTGCCGACGAGATCGCCAGCCGCGTCTTTGCCTCTATTGAAAAGCGCGAGTTTTATATTTTGCCTCACCCTGAAGGGCGCAAAATTTGGCGTCTAAAGCGCTGGTTACCGTTTCCGCGTTTTCGCGCCTTGATGCTCAAGCAAACCAATCGCATGATGAGTAAGCGCGATGCCAGAAAATAGTGGCTTAATTGATGTTGCCGGTGGTGTGCGCAGCGGTGAGGAGCTGGATATCGCTGCGGTGGATGCTTGGCTAAAACCGCGGATTGCCGGTTTGAGCGGCGAACCGGTGGTGACGCAATACAGCGGTGGTGCGTCGAACTGGACCTATCGCCTAGAATACCCAAGTCACGATCTCATTCTGCGGCGGCCGCCCAAAGGTACCAAGGCCAAGTCTGCCCACGATATGGGACGAGAACACAAAGTGCAGGCCGCTTTGGCCCCGGTGTTTCCCTACGTGCCAGAGATGCTGGCGTTTTGTGATGACCCGGCGGTAATCGATTGCGATTTTTATGTAATGCGGCGTATTCCGGGCCTGATTCCCCGCGCCAATATGCCCAAGGGCTTGGTGCTGAGTGCAGGGCAGACTCGGGATTTATGTCTGTCGGTTGTTGATAAACTCGTCGCGCTCCATCAGGTGGATTATCGCGCGGCGGGCGTAGAGGGCTTGGGCAAGGGCGAGGGCTATTGCGAGCGGCAGGTTAAGGGCTGGAGCGGACGGTATAGCAAAGCCAAAACCTGGAATGTGCCCTCGTTTAAAAAAGTGATGAGCTGGCTGGCTGCCAACACCCCCAGCGACGTGCGCAGCTGCGTGATTCACAACGACTTCCGGTTTGACAATGTGGTGCTCGACCCCGCTAATCCGAGCTCGGTTTTGGGTATTCTTGATTGGGAAATGGCAACCCTTGGCGACCCGCTAATGGACTTGGGCAGCGCTTTAGCCTATTGGGTTCAGGCCGATGATGACCGCTTTATGCGCTCGACGCGACGCCAGCCAACGCATTTGCCTGGCATGTTAAGCCGCGACGAAGTGCTTGAATATTATAGCGGCAAGATGGGTCTGAAAATCGACAATTGGGCATTTTACGAGGTGTTTGGCTTATTCCGGTTAGCGGGAATCATTCAGCAAATTTACTATCGCTACTACCATAAGCAGACGAATAACCCGGCGTTTAAAAACTTCTGGGTGGTGGTTTGGTATCTCGACCGTCGTTGCCGACGCATCATTCGAGAGCAGCGCTGATGCCCGCGCTGTATCTAATTCGCCACGGTCAGGCCTCGTTCGACGCAGAAGATTACGATCAGTTGTCCTCGCTGGGTGAGCAGCAGGCGGCACATTTAGGTCGCGCTTTTGCGGCAACGGCGCTACGTCCTCAGCATATTGTCTGTGGCGGCATGAAGCGCCATCGGCAGACGGCAGAGCAGTGTTTAGCGGGCTTGAACGGAGAATCCGTTAGCGAGGTGGATTGGCAAATAGACCCCGACTGGAACGAGTACGATCATCTCGATTTACTGCAGGCATACACCACCGCACCCGGGCAGGGTGAGCAGATGGTGGCCGATATGGCGGGTGAAAATCCCCGCGCCGGATTTCAGCGTCACTTTGCCAAGGCAATGCAACGCTGGGTCAGTGGTCAATACGATGATGAGTACGCCGAAACTTGGGCGCAGTTTAGCACCCGTATTCGTCGCGGCTTAGACGCAGCGAGTCGCAATGCCAAAGGCAATGTCTTTGTTTTTACCTCGGGTGGGGCGATCTCGGCGGTGTGTGGGCAAGTACTAGGTTTAAACGCAAATGCCAGCGCCGAGTTGAGTTGGCAATTGGCCAACGCCGCTTATAGCAAAATTATCAGCGGCCAGTCGGGCCTGAAATTGCTCAGTATTAATGAGCACAGCCACTTCGATGGCCGTCATCGCGAACTCCTTAGTTATCGTTAATACGGAAATTTATTATGCGTAAAAATATTCTTATTACTGGCGCCAGCTCGGGCTTGGGTGAAGGTATGGCCCGTGAGTTTGCCGCCAAGGGTTGTAATCTCGCCTTGTGCGCTCGCCGTATTGAGCCCATGCAAACCTTAAAGGCGGAGCTAGAAGCTGCGCACCCCGGCGTAAAGGTTTTCATTCGTGAGCTGGATGTTTGCGATTACGAAAAGGTTTTTGAGGTTTTTCGCGCCTTTCGCGACGATCTTGGCAGCCTAGACCGAGCGATCGTGAACGCGGGTATGGGTAAGGGGGCCTCGTTGGGCACCGGTTATTTTGAGGCCAATCGACAAACCGCAGAAACTAATTTTATTGGTGCGCTGGCGCAGTGCGAAGCGGCGTTGGAAATATTCCGCGCCCAAAACAGTGGCCATTTAGTCACCGTGTCGTCTATGAGTGCAGTGCGCGGCGGCGCACGCGCATTAAATGTTTACGCCGCTAGCAAAGCCGGCCTGCGCAATATGACCGAAGGTATTCGCGCCGATATGATTGGCACACCGATTAAGGTTAGCTGCATACTGCCGGGCTTTATTCTTACACCGATCAACTCTGGCCTTAAAAAAGCGCCGCTGCGGGTGGATTTAAAAACCGGTTGTAACGCAATGGTTAAGGCCATCGAAAAAGAACGCGCCGAAGCCAAAGTGCCAGGCTGGCCGTGGGTTGTCGTGGGGTTTGCAATGAAGGTATTGCCTTTGAGCGTTGTGTCGAAGATGACCTAGCGCGGCAAGATGCTTGCTCCTTCGCAGGGGTGACCGGGAGACGGAAAACGCAAAAGCAGGTTCGCGCGCTGTGAGTCATACCTGCGAAGGCAGGTATCCATGTGAGCAAAGCGAATGCAGTAGCGTTCACCGTCTCCCGTCAAGCATTCTGCATCACTTCAGCTTTTTGTATTTCACCCGCTTCGGCCCCGCATTTTTCCCTTTGCGCTGCACAAAATCCTCGTGGTATTCAGCGTAATTGCCTTCAAAGAACACAATATCGCTATCGCCTTCGTAGGCCAGGATATGGGTGGCAATACGGTCGAGGAACCAGCGATCGTGCGAGATCACCAGTGCGCAGCCAGGGAAGTCGAGCAGAGCGTCTTCCAGTGCACGCAGGGTTTCTACGTCCAAGTCGTTGGAGGGTTCGTCGAGCAGCAAGACGTTGCCGCCTTCTTTCAGGGTGCACGCCAAATGCAGGCGGCCGCGCTCACCACCAGACAGTTCACCAACCCGCTTTTGCTGATCGCTACCTTTAAAGTTGAAGCGGCCAATGTAAGCCCGCGACGGCACTTCATAGCTGCCAATGCGCAAAATATCTTGGCCTTCGGATACGGCTTCCCAAACGGTTTGCTTGTCGTCGAGGTCGTCGCGCATCTGCTCAACTGAGACCAGTTTTACGGTCTCGCCAATGACAATTTCGCCGCTGTCAGGCTGTTCTTTGCCGGTAATCATGCGCAGTAAGGTCGATTTACCGGCGCCGTTACCGCCGATAATGCCAACAATCGCGCCCTTGGGAATGGCAAAGCTCAGGTTGTTAATCAGCAGGCGGTCGCCATAGCTTTTGCTGACGCCGTTAACCTCAATCACCTTATCGCCCAGGCGGGGTCCTGGTGGAATATAAATTTCGTTGGTTTCGCTGCGGTTTTGGAATTCCTGCGAGTTTAGTTCTTCAAAACGAGCGAGACGCGCCTTGCTCTTACTCTGGCGCCCCTTGGCGTTGCTGCGCACCCACTCCAATTCGGCGGCAATGGTCTTTTTGCGCGAGGCGTCAGACTTGGCTTCTTGGGCGAGGCGGGCATCTTTGGCTTCTAGCCAGTCGGAGTAATTGCCCTCGTAGGGAATACCGCGACCGCGATCCAATTCCAAAATCCAGCCAGCAGCGTTGTCGAGGAAGTAGCGGTCGTGGGTAATGGCCACTACGGTGCCGGGGAAGTCACATAAAAAGCGTTCTAGCCAGCCAACCGATTCTGCGTCCAAGTGGTTGGTGGGCTCGTCCAGCAGGAGCATGTCGGGGTTCGACAAGAGCAGGCGGCACAAGGCAACACGGCGGCGTTCACCGCCCGACAGTGTCGTTACATTGGCGTCCCAGGGTGGTAGGCGCAGGGCGTCCGCGGCCACTTCCAATTTGTGGTCGAGGTTGTGGGCGTCGGTGGCTTGAATAATATCTTCGAGCTGAGCTTGGCGTTTAGCCAAGGCATCAAAGTCGGCATCGGGTTCTGCGTAGGCGGCATACACCTGATCCAACTCGGTAAGCGCATTTTTGGCTTCGGCGACGCCGTCTTCAACATTACCGCGCACATCTTTAGCGGGATCTAAGGCGGGCTCTTGCGACAAATAGCCTATCTTGGTGCCGGGCTGAGGACGGGCTTCACCGTTAAACTCAGTGTCAACCCCGGCCATAATCCGCAGTAGGGTGGATTTACCAGAGCCATTGAGGCCAAGCACACCGATTTTAGCGCCGGGGAAAAAGGATAGCGAGATGTCGTGCAGAATTTCGCGCTTGGGGGGCACGACCTTGCTGACACGGTTCATGGTATAGACGAATTGCGCCATGCTGACTCCTGAAAATAGCGGAAAGCCGCCGTATACGGCGGCTTAGAAACAGGGAAGAAAGGTACCGAAAGCGACGATATTGCGCAAGGTGGTATTCGCGCGGTGAGATGGTATGTGGGAGTCGCTCTGGCAATAATATTGCTCGACAAGCTTGCTAGCGTTATTCTGCGCGGGTATCTACTGCGACCTGCATGCAGCGGATAGCCATGGGATGGCGTGCACACTCCTTGTTTCATATTCCGTGAGCTTTCCTGCTAGGCCCTTTATTTGTTGTTGTGCGCTATTTGTATCGCGCAATGTCGGGGGGCGATTAAAGCTGCGTTTCGTGGGCTTGGTGGGGTTCGTGCCGCTTGTATCTTGTTTGGTTATTGGCGTGTGCCTTAGAGGAACTTGATGAAACTCAATGTCAGTGTTTGCTGCGACAAATGCGCATGTACCACCCATTGCCAGCTTGCCCTGTTTAATCGCCCGCAGCAGCCTTGGACGTTTCGCTGCGCGGCTTGTGACGCTCAAATCGACATTACTATGGTCGCAAGTGCGGATCGCTCTAAGGTTATTACCAAGGTGAAGGGGGCCGGTAAACTCGATGAGCGCTGGTTTTGAACGCGTCAGCTATGGGGTAGAAATCATTTTTCGTCACCTTCTATTAAAGCCCAATAATAATATTGGGCTTTAAGGCGCCAGCTGCGCCATTTTCAAGCCCCCGAATGTAATTGTTATGCCAACATTAAACGGTGCCGATAACGCGCATTTATTGTACAATGCGCGGCTTTTCAGAGCCTGTGTATGCCTCGGGGGTAGTGATGTTTAGTAAAGAGATGACAATAGCCGGATTTGACGCTGAAATTTGGTCTTCGATCCAAGAGGAAGAGGTGCGTCAGGAAGAGCATATTGAGCTGATCGCGTCGGAAAACTACACCAGCCCAGCGGTAATGCAGGCGCAGGGTACGGTGCTGACCAATAAATACGCCGAAGGCTATCCCGGAAAGCGCTACTACGGCGGCTGCGAGTACGTGGATAAAGCCGAAACCTTGGCGATTGATCGCGCTAAGGCGCTGTTTGGCGCCGATTACGCCAATGTTCAGCCCCACTCCGGTTCACAGGCCAATGGCGCGGTATACCAAGCCTTAGTGCTGCCAGGTGAAACGGTATTGGGCATGAGTTTGGATGCGGGTGGTCACTTGACCCACGGTGCCAAGCCCAACTTCTCAGGCAAAACCTATAATGCGGTTCAGTACGGTCTGAACAATGAAACCGGCGAAATCGACTACGCTCAGGTTGAAGCGCTGGCGCTTGAGCACAAGCCAAAAATGATCGTGGCTGGCTTCTCGGCATACTCCGGGATTGTTGATTGGGCAAAATTCCGCGAAATCGCCGATATGGTTGGCGCCTACCTGATGGTCGACATGGCACACGTTGCCGGTTTAGTTGCCGCCGGTATTTACCCCAACCCAATTCAGTATGCCGACGTGGTTACCACGACCACCCACAAAACTCTGCGCGGTCCACGCGGCGGTTTGATTTTGGCCAAGGCTAATCCTGACATCGAGAAAAAGCTGAACTCGGCGGTATTCCCGGGTGGTCAGGGCGGCCCGCTGATGCACGTTATTGCGGCAAAAGCAGTTAGCTTTAAAGAGGCGATGACCCCCGAGTACGTCACCTATCAAAAGCAGGTAGTAGCCAACGCCAAGGCCATGGCCAAAACCTTTATTGGTCGCGGTATTAATATTGTGTCTGGCGGTACTGAAAACCACCTGATGCTGGTCGACCTCATCGGTAAGTCTTACACCGGTAAAGACGCTGACGCCGCACTGGGCGCCGCAAACATCACCGTTAACAAAAATGCGGTACCAAACGATCCACGCTCACCGTTCATTACCAGTGGCTTGCGCGTTGGTACGCCTGCGGTCACTACTCGCGGCTTCAAAGAGGCCGAGTGTGTAGAGCTGGCTAACTGGATGTGCGACGTACTTGAAGCACTCGAAGCCGGCGATGCCACGGCCAAAATCGAAGAAGTGAAGGTGAAGGTTCTGGAAATCTGTAAGCGCTATCCCGTTTACGCTTAATGCTGGACGGGAGGCGGGAGACGCAAAACAGTTGCGGCGCATCGCGCCGTTTTCTTAGCGTCTTCCGTCTCCCATCAAGCCTCTCCCACACTGTGCTAAACTTCGGCAATATTAAACGCCCCTGAGGCAAAACCATGCGCTGCCCGTTCTGCAATTTTGACGACACCAAGGTAATCGATTCTCGGCTGGTGGCCGAGGGTGGGCAGGTTCGTCGGCGGCGGGAGTGTTTGTCGTGCTCTGAGCGTTTTACCACCTACGAAAGCGCTGAGCTCTTGATGCCTAAAATTATCAAGAGTGACGGTTCTCGCGAGCCCTTTGACGAAGCCAAGATGCGCTCTGGGGTGCTAAAGGCTTTAGAGAAACGGCCGGTCAGTGTTGAGCATATCGAGGCGGAAATTAGCGGCATCAAACGTCGTATTCAGGCAACGGGTGAGCGCGAAATTGACAGTCGCGATGTCGGTGAGCAAGTAATGGAGGCCTTAAAGGCGCTAGATCATGTCGCCTATGTACGATTTGCATCGGTATACCGCAGCTTCCAAGATTTAGATGAGTTTCGCGCCGAGATAGACCGTTTGTCGGCCGAGCCTCGAATAGGAAAATCGGACGAGTAATGAGTTTCTCAGATATAGACCGTGAGATGATGGCGCTTGCCTTGCAATTGGCAGAGCGCGGCCGTTATAGCACCAGTCCCAATCCGAGAGTAGGTTGCGTCATTGCTCAGCATGACAAGGTCATTGCGCGGGGCTGGCATATTCGTGCTGGCGATGGTCACGCCGAAGTGAATGCCCTCGCGCAAATAGCGAGCGCCGAAGATTGCACAATATACGTCACCCTTGAGCCCTGTAGCCATTTGGGGCGCACGCCACCCTGCGCCGACAGGCTGCTTGAGGCCAATGTGGCCCGCGTGGTGATTGCTGTTGAGGACCCCAATCCGCTGGTGGCGGGGCAGGGTATCGCGCGCCTGAGAGAAGCGGGTGTTCAGGTTGATGTCGGCTTAATGGTCGAGCAGGCAATAGAAATCAACAAAGGGTTTATGCGTCGTATAAACGGCGGCCTACCGTGGTTGCGCTTGAAATCGGCCTGCAGTTTAGACGGCCGTACCGCAATGGCGTCGGGTGAAAGCCAATGGATTACTGGGGCTGCGGCGCGCCAAGATGTTCAGCGTCTGCGCGCACAGAGCTGCGTTATTGTCAGTGGCGTTGACACTATTTTGCACGACAATGCCCTGTTTAATGTTCGGCCCGAGAGTTTTGCCCCCGAGCAAGTGAATGAATTTTGGCGGCAGCCTTTGCGCGTTATTGTTGATTCCACGCTGCGCACCCCAGTCAACGCCAAGCTGTTTGACGAAGGTGGTGAGGTTATTATTGCTACCGTGGTGCAAGACCCTGAGCATTATGCGCCCTTGTCTGCGGCGGGCGCAATTATTCTCAGCCTTGACGATGACGGTAATGGTCGCGTGTCGCTGCCCGCGTTGATGCGTTACTTGGCGGACCGGGGCTGTAATGAGGTCTTGCTCGAAGCGGGGCCAACATTGACGGGTTCGGCGCTGCGCGCGGGCTTAGTAGACGAGTGGTTTGTGTATATGGCGCCGAGTTTGATGGGCAGCTCAGCCAGACCCTTAGTGGATTGGCCGATGACCAAGATGGCTGGCCAGCAGGCGCTGGACATCGTTGATATTCGCGCAGTGGGTAAAGACTGGCGTATTCACTGCCGTCTACCTGCATTATTAGAGGGCGCATAGGTGTTTACCGGCATTATTGAGGCCTGCGGTAAGATCGCCGCAACTGAACTGCGCGGTGGCGATTTACGTCTGCGCGTGCAAAGTGCTGATTTGCCCATGCGCGAGGTCAAGCTTGGCGACAGTATTGCCACCAACGGTGTTTGCCTGACGGTGGTAGAATTGCTGGCTGACGGTTACTGGGCTGATGTGTCTAGAGAAACCTTGGCCCACAGTAGTTTCGCGCAGGCCAAGGTAGGGCAGGCGGTAAATTTAGAGCGGGCCATGCTGGCGAGTAGCCGGTTTGATGGCCATATTGTCAGTGGTCACGTTGATGGCGTGGGCCGGATCGTGAGCTGTGAAAAAGATGCGCGCTCGGTGCGGCTGCGGGTAGAGGCGCCAACAGAGCTTGCGCGCTATATTGCAAGCAAGGGTTCAATTTGCGTCGATGGCGTGAGCCTGACTGTAAATCGTATTGAGGATCAGGTATTTGATCTCAATATCGTGCCGCACACCGCGGCGCAAACCATTATTCAACACTACCGGCCCGGCGCCGCAGTGAATTTAGAAGTCGATGTTGTCGCCCGCTATTTAGAGCGTTTATTACAAGCGCAAAATAGCGAGGCGGGGAGCGCACGCGCACAAGGCGTGTCGATGGCCACCTTGGCAGAAAATGGGTTTTTGACAGCGCGCAAATAAAGCGCGCACATAAAGGCAATGACTATGGCGTTTAGCAAAGTAGAAGAACTGGTTCAAGACATCCGTCTGGGTAAGATGGTTATTCTCTTAGACGACGAAGACCGCGAAAACGAAGGCGATCTAGTGATGGCGGCGGAGTGTGTGCGTCCCCAAGACATCAATTTTATGGCCAAATACGGGCGCGGCTTGATTTGCATGCCAATGACCAAGGAGCGCTGTAAGCAATTGAACCTGCCCTTGATGGTTGACCGCAACGCCTCGGGTTTTGGGACCAAATTCACCCTGTCGATTGAAGCGACCAAGGGCGTGACCACTGGTATTTCGGCGGCTGACCGCGCTCACACCGTGCGCACTGCCGCAGCCCGCAATGCAGTGGCTGGCGACATTGTGCAGCCTGGCCATATTTTTCCGTTGATGTCTGAGCCGGGTGGCGTATTAAGCCGCGCCGGTCACACCGAAGCCGCTTGCGATTTGTCGCGTTTGGCCGGTTTTGAAGCCACTGGCGTGATTTGCGAAATCATGAACGAAGACGGCACCATGGCGCGCCGCGAAGATTTAGAATTATTCGCCGCCGAGCACGATTTAAAAATGGGTACCATTGCCGACCTCATCCACTACCAAGTGTTGAACGAGCAGACCATTGAAAAAATCAGCAGTGGCACCATCGCTACCGACTTTGGTGACTTTGAGCTGCACGCCTACAAAGATTCCGTTGCTGGCGAAATTCATTTTGCACTTCAAAAAGGTGCTATCGATGCCGCCACGCCAACGCTGGCGCGGGTGCATTTGGGTTCCACCATTCGCGACTTACTGCAAACTCAACCACCGGGTTCAACCACCGGTTGGAATATGCACCGGAGTCTGGCCGCCGTCGCCACAGAAGGGGGGGTAGTGGTGTTACTCGCTCACCGCGAAACGCCAGAGTCGATATTGGCTGACCTCGGCATTGCCCAAGGTGTGACGCCACCGCTACAGGGCGACAGTGTGCAATACCAAACCACCTATTTTAATGTTGGCTTGGGTTCGCAAATATTACGCGATGTTGGCGTGGGTAAAATTCGCCTGATGGGTGCGCCAGTTAAATACAATGCTATTTCTGGCTTCGACCTAGAAGTAGTGGAATTTATCAGCCCTGAAGACGTTGGCCAAGCCTAATTAATTAAGACTTTAAGGAACGACTATGAAAACGATTGAAGGTACTTTCACTGCCGTCGGTGGTAATTACGCGATTGTTGTGGGCCGCTGGAATAGCTTTGTGGTGGAGAGCTTGTTGGAAGGCGCCCTAGACTCACTGCGCCGCCACGGTGTTAAAGAAGACAATATCACTATCGTGCGCGCCCCCGGCGCCTTTGAAATTCCGCTGGTATGCCAGAAAGTGGCAGACAGTAAAAATTACGACGCCATTATCGCCCTTGGCGCGGTTATTCGCGGCGGCACCCCGCACTTTGAATATGTGGCTGGCGAGTGCGTGAAAGGCTTGGCGCAGGTTTCTATGCAGTACAGCGTGCCAGTGTCTTTTGGTGTTTTGACAGTAGACAGCATTGAGCAAGCTATTGAACGCGCTGGTACTAAAGCGGGCAATAAAGGCGAAGAAGCGGCCATGTCTGCCATTGAAATGGTGAGCCTGCTTAAACAGCTTTAAGTGTTGTATTGACCGTTTTGGTAAATGATTTTCGCGTCGCCCATTCAGTTTCTGGTAAGCGGTGGCGCGGTTTTTTAAATGTGGTTTTATCCACTGTGAATGAGTAATTTTTTGTGGCTAATCGTCAGCAAAGTCCGTCCCATAATCAGCTTGCCGCAGGTCGTCGCAAGGCCCGTCACTACGCGATGCAGGCACTGTATCAATGGCATATGGCTGGCCAAGCCTTGAGCGTTATTGAAGCTGAGTTTCAAGCTGATTACGACATGAGTAATGTCGATAAAGAATTTTTTCACGATTTGGTGCACAGCATTCCCGCCCAGCTCACCGACTTGCACGGTCTGTTTGAAAAGCACCTAGACCGTAAGCTTAGCGATCTCGACCCCATTGAATTGTGCTTGTTGCGCATGGGTAGTTTTGAACTACTGCGCCGTATCGATGTACCGTATAAAGTCGCTATTAATGAAACCATCAACCTCGGTAAACGCTTTGGTGCCACTGACGGTTACCGCTATTTAAACGGTATTCTCGACAAAGTGGCAATGGAATGTCGCGCGGTTGAAGTCGCGGCGGAACGCGGTAAATCTCCCAAGCCAGCAAGCGACGCCGAATAAGTCGGCGATTAGCGAAGCTTATGCCGGTATCTGAATTCCAATTAATCCAGCAGTATTTTAAGGCGGGCGCCGCTGCGGCGCTGGCCTGCCCGAACTCACCAGTGCGTTGCGGTATTGGTGACGACTGTGCGGTTCTCGCATTGCCGCCAGGAGACGAGCTACTGGTGTCGGTCGACACCTTGGTGGAGTCAGTGCACTTCCCCGCCAATTACCCCTCAGACATACTTGCCCGTCGCGCTTTAGCTGTATGCGTTAGCGATTTAGCGGCCTGTGGTGCGACACCGCTTGGCTTTACCCTGGCCTTAACGCTACCCACGGTGGAAGAGCCGTGGCTGGCGGGCTTTGCCAATGCCTTGGCCGTTGCCGCCGCGGAATTCGGTATTGCACTGGTGGGCGGTGACACCACCCGTGGGCCGCTGTGTTTAAGCCTGCAAGTTATGGGCTCTGCGCCAGCGGGCACCGCCATTTTGCGCAGTGGTGCGCGTCCCGGTGATCTTGTATTTGTCTCAGGCCAACTGGGCGATGCGAGAGCAGCACTGGCTTACCTAGATAAGCCGCTGGCGCAGTTAAGTGCCTCAGAAACAGCCTTGCTGGCCCGCTATCACTCGCCAGAGCCACGCTTGGCCCTAGGTCAAAAGCTGCGAGGCATCGCCAGCGCAGCCGTCGATATATCTGACGGTTTGGCCGCAGACCTTGGCCATATCCTCAAGGCCAGCGGTGTGGCAGCGGTGCTGTATACTGAATACCTACCCTTGTCGGCGGCGCTCACTGAAACAAATCCCGAGCGCGCCACTGAGTTTGCCCTTAGCGGCGGCGACGATTACGAGCTGTGCTTTACCGTGCCAGCCGAACACCGCGAGGCAGTGTTGGTACTCGGTACTGAGTTAAATCTGCGCCTTACTGAAGTCGGTTATGTCGACGTTGGTGAAGGCCTTGCCTGCTATGCAGCCGACGGCAGGGTGATAATGCCTGCTGCTGGCTACCAACATTTTTGAATGGTTCACACAATGAAAATACCCGCCTCATTACTTAAAAACCCAGTGCATTTATTGTCTGTCGGGTTTGGTAGCGGACTGGCGCCTAAAGCGCCCGGCACCTTCGGTACAATTGCCGCCCTGCCGTTTTGGTATGCACTGCAATTTTTGCCACCGGCTTATTATGTGGTGGCCTTGATCTTGGCTTTTATACTTGGCGTATATCTCTGTGGCGCCACTGCCGACGCCTTAGGCGTGCACGATCACGGCGGTATTGTATGGGATGAATTTGTCGGTCTGTGGATTGCACTGTTTATGGTGCCAATGCATCTCGGTTGGATCCTTTTAGGTTTTGCATTATTTCGCTTATTTGATATTTGGAAGCCCTGGCCAATACGGGTGCTGGATGCCAAGGTGCACGGCGGCTTTGGCATTATGATCGACGATGTGCTGGCCGGTGTTTACGCTTATCTAACACTGCAATTATTGTATGTGTTGAATTAAAAAATTAATTATTACGCATTTGCGAGG
>NZ_JBFHDY010000005.1:0-73775 GCF_041584495.1 Zhongshania sp. | reverse complement strand
GGCAATAGAATAGCAGCGGGCGGTGTTGTCGTTTAGCCAGAGGGTAATATATTGCCCAGCCCGCCAACGCAAACGGCAGTGCAGGCGAAGACGCAGTATTTTTGGATTTAGCTGCATTTTTTCGGCAATGGTGGCTAAGTGCTTTTCGCTGCTTAAATCAGGGAGTTGAAGCGTCATGTCCTGTTCGGGCTCGCAGCGGCAGCTTAAAAAATACCCTTTCTGGATACGCTGATTACTGAGGCCGTGCTGGCAGTCGTCGGGAATTTGGTCTGGTTTCGCAATTAAAAGGCAGGCCTGGCAGGCGCCCGCACGACAGCCGTGGGGGATGCTTATCTTGTTCCTAAGCAGGGTATCCAGGACATTTTCGTCGTCCTGAACGACATATTTTTGCCCATTAAAGGTGAGGGTGCTCATATTCAATAAATGAATCCAAATTGCGATTTAATACAGGGCTGTTCAATGCGGTGCAGGAGCAGCAATACCTCATAGTGGGCGGTATGGGGGAGCATATCAAATAGTTGCACGCGGTCAATACGGTAGCCTTCAAGCGCACTTAGGTCAGCGGCCAGAGTGGCGGCATTGCAGCTGGAATAGAGCAGATAGTCTGGTGCAAGTTGCTTGATCTGCGTACAGAGTTCAGTGCCTAGGCCCTGGCGAGGAGGGTTGGCAATGATGGGCTGGGGCGCCTCTCCCTCGCTGCTACGGGCGAATGCGCTGGAGTCTAAGGCTTGAAAGTGAACTTGGGCACCGAGACCCATTTCGTCAGCACTGCGCTGGGCGCAGGCGATGACCTCGGCTTCTATCTCGATACCGGTCAGTTGGCGATTTGGTGTTAAACAGTGCAGGCCAAATCCGCCGGAGCCGCAAAACAGGTCCCAGTAGCGACTTATTTCTAGGTCGGCCGTCCATAGCGCGGCAGTGGCGTATAACTTCACAGCCATATCGAGATTGGTTTGGAAAAAGCCCTTGGATCGCTGGTAAAGATTTAGGCCGGTAAGCTGGTGGCGTAGCCAGTTGTCGCCACTCAAAATATGTTCGTCGGGTCCTTCGATGACGGCCATGGCCACTGGCTGGATATTTGCTGACACTGAGCTGATTTCGGAGTGCTATGCAAGGAAGTTTGGGAGTGCCAGCGAAAATTTTGCGATTTGGCCAGTGCTGCGCAAGACCAGATGCAGCATGTATTGGCCGTCGTTATTACGTTTAAGCAGTAAATACTTAAGCTCTCCCTAACGGCGTTGAATTGGTAGGGGGGCAATTGCGAGGTCGCCAAGCCAGCGCTCTAAATCGCCCAGCAGCGTTTGCATATCGTCTGGGTATAGGGGGGCGTTCATCGGGGCTAATAACGTGATTGTGGTGGTTGATAATGCCGAGTTTTGGGGCGGTTGTATTACCGAGCACCACCATTTTAGCCTTGTCACGAAAGCCTGATAATTCGGCGCTTACCGACGCTAATAGGGGTGGCGGTGCAAAGGGTGCTAACAGCGCATTTAGTTGACGCTCCTTGTGTTGCAGCAGCTGATGGTAGGGTCGATCTAGCCAGTTACAGGAGCGACGTTGATTTGATTCAAAAACTGGGCAGTGCATCGCTGAGCTCAAAAATACATGGCGGCCGGTTTGTCGGCTACCAAGCTTGCCACTACAGGCTATTTAGGGCAATTTAATTGTGTTACGAGCATCTCGCGAACACCGCGCGGGGGTGGCCTGCGGGACGACTTTAGCTCGTTAGTTTGAGAGGATGTGGACATGGACGACCAGGATAAAGAAACGGCAATTTTATCGTCGTGGCACAACAATGTTGATGCGTGGACCGACGCCGTTCGGAAGTCAGAGATTGGCAGCCGCGTGGCGGTAACCGACGCGGCCATTGTCAATGCGGTGGTGGCACAAAATCCGAAAACGGTGCTCGATTTAGGCTGCGGTGAGGGTTGGCTGGTACGAGCTTTAGCAAGCTTGGGCGTGGCGGCGGAGGGTATAGATGGGATTGCTGGACTCATTAGCCGCGCCACGGAGCTTGGCGGGACGTTTTCGTTGTTGTCCTATCAAGACTTTGCCCATGGTGGGTGGCAACAGCACGTAGATTGCGTCGTCTGTAATTTCTCTTTGCTAGGCCATCACGTCGTTGCTGATGTCTTATCAGCGATTCCCTCGGTATTAAATAGCAATGGCTGTTGCGTGATTCAAACCTTGCACCCTGCATTTAACGGTGCCCCTTATTGCGACGGTTGGCGGGAGGGCAGTTGGCAAGGGTTTAGTGATAATTTCTGTGACCCAGCGCCGTGGTATTTTCGAACATTAAGCAGTTGGTTAGAGCTGATTAGCGCTAGCGGCTTTATGTTGAGGGAGCTGATTGAACCTTTGAATCCGCAGACTGGCGTACCCGCGTCGATCATTTTTGTCCTTAGCGCCGAGTCGAAATGTCGGGCTCGCGGTAAGACTTAAGTTGGCGGTTTTATGTTTTGGGGTTTAGCCAGCGGATGTAATCCACTACACTCGAGGGCTAAATTTATAGAGGGTTGTTAAGTAATGGATAATACCCACAGCAAAGCGGTCGGCTATGTTTTGTGGATTTTCGGCTTTATGGGTGCGCACCGTTTTTATTATGGGCGCCCGATCAGTGCGACGATTTACTTTTTTACCCTTGGTCTGTTTTTAGTTGGCTGGATTATCGATCTGTTTTTAATCCCGAGCATGGATCGGGACGCCGATCGGCAGTGCCGAAGCGGTACGACTAGCTACACCTTGGCGTGGATATTACTGACGTTTTTGGGTGTCTTTGGCTTGCACCGCTTTTATTTGGGCAAGTGGCTGACTGGCATCGTGTATTTGCTCACCGGTGGTATTTTTTTGCTAGGCATTATCTATGACTACTGGACGTTAAATCAGCAAATAAGCGAGAAAAATTCAAGTTTGTTTTCGCGCTAAGCTGCTCGGATGGTGCTCAAATGTTCCGATAATGTAATTTTTCTGTGAGTTTATGACTTTGCGCGTTTTAATGATTGGTTACGTTTGGCCCGAGCCGAATTCATCGGCCGCGGGGCGGCGGATGTTGTCATTGATATCTGCCATGCAGAGCAATGGCGGGGAAGTTCATTTTGTCAGCGCCGCGGTGAAGGGCGATCATAGCGTTGATTTGTCTGCACTTGGTGTTTGCGCCCAGCCGGTTGCCCTAAATTGCGATAGCTTTGATGATTATATTGGGAATTTGCGGCCAGACCTCGTTATATTTGATCGATTTCTGATGGAAGAACAATTTGCTTGGCGGGTGGATCGGACTTGTCCTGAGGCCGTACGCATTTTAGACAGCGAAGACTTGCACTGCCTTCGGCAGGCCCGCCATCAGGCACTGAAGCAAAACCGCCCGTTGAGTCGACAAGATTTGGTTGCTGAATTGGCCCTGCGCGAAATCGCGGCGATTTGGCGCTGCGACCTCACCTTAGTGATTTCTGAGTTTGAAATGGCGTTGCTACAAAATACCTATGGTGTGCCTGCCGACTTGCTTCATTACCTGCCTTTGCTAAGTAATTTCAACGCCGAGCAAGCAGCGCAGTGGCTGCCCTATGAGGCGCGTCAGCACTGTGTGGTGGTGGGGAATTTTCGTCACGCGCCAAACTGGGACGCGGTGCAATATTTACGCAGTGAAATATGGCCGTTGATTCGTCGTCAATTGCCTTGGGTTGAATGCCATATTTATGGCGCCTACCCGCCGCCCAAAGCCTTGCAACTGCACAGTGACAAGTTGGGGTTTCTCGTTAAGGGCTGGGCGGACGATGCTGATGCTGTAGTGGAAAAAGCGCGACTTTGTTTGGCACCGTTGCGTTTTGGCGCTGGTCAAAAGGGCAAGCTCGTGGCGGCAATGGAGTGCGGTACCCCATCGGTAACGACGACGATCGGCGCTGAGGCTATGCACGGCGACTTGGCGTGGAATGGCAGTGTTATTGCAGATTCTGAGCAATTAGCCGCCAATTTTGCCGCCGAAGCCGCTGCTTTATACCAAGACCCCGACCGCTGGGCGGCGGCGCAGCAACAGGGGTGCGCGATCTTGTTAACGCGTTTTCAGGCCGACGACTACCTCCCACAATTTACCCGCCGCGTGGCTGATTTACGCCAAGAGCTTACTGGCCATCGCCAGAAGCACTTTAATGGCTTAATGCTTCGCCATCACACGATTAAAAGCCATCAATACATGTCGCAATGGATTGCAGCTAAAAATAAGGACGCGTAACCGTCAGTTTACTGAGTGAATACGGCTGACTAGGCGCAAAAGCGACTCGCGTCAGCCCCCGAAACACTGCGCTGGGGCAAATCTCTTGTGTGTCATAGCGATGTTTTCAGCGTTGCATTTGCGCGATAAATCTGCGAGTGTTGAGAGGATTGGTACTGGTCGGCAAGCTTAGACAATAAGAATATAAACATTACGCGGGCAAAAGTATTATGGCTGGCGGAGGTGAGAGCGGTATGCAGCACATGATTTTTGATGCCCATCTGCACATTATTGATCCGGCATTTCCCCTGGTCAGTAATGATGGCTTTTTACCCGATACATTTACCGTAGACGATTACGTTGGCCAGACTGCAAGTCTTGGCGTTGGCGGTGGCGCGGTGGTATCCGCTTCATTTCAATCCTTCGACCAAAGCTATTTAATCACGGCGCTGGCGGCATTGGGGCCAACCTTTGTCGGGGTTACCCAAGTGCCCTGCACGACCAGTGACGACGATTTATTATTACTCGCTAATCAGGGGATTCGCGCAGTTCGCTTTAATTTGCGGCGCGGGGGTTCCGAATCCTCAGAGCACCTTATTGACTTTGCCCACCGCATTTACGATCTATTGGGTTGGCATATTGAAATCTACGCCGATTGTAAAACCTTGGCGGACCTCTGTGGCGAACTCTGTCGCTTGCCCGCGGTAAGTATTGATCACCTAGGACTTTCTAAGGAAGGTTTGCCAGTTTTATATCAGTTGGCTGAAAGTGGTGCTCGAGTAAAAGCAACGGGGTTTGGGCGGGTCGATTTTGCAGTAAGTCAGGCCATTCGCCGCTTATTTGATATTAACCCTGATGCCTTGATGTTCGGCACCGATTTGCCGTCTACTCGCTCACCTCGCGCCTTTAATCCGGTGGATATTGAAATTATTGGCAATGCCCTAGGTGACTCCGCAACAAAAAAAGTTTTGTGGGATAATGCCGCCGCGTTTTACCGCCTCGGGGTGTAGCCCCAAGTCATTCTATTTGACCCTTGCCACTGCATTTATTAAAGTGCCTCACCGCTAGGTTAACGGTTTTTTACGTTTTTCTTCCCAGGACATTAGCTTGGCCATGATGGCGTTGGCTAGGTTATTACCGATAGTCAGGGCCCTTGGCGCGACGTCAATAAGCAGAGAACCCTCTTGAATCAAATTTTACTTGTAAGTGTGGTTTGCTTGGCGGCGCTGGTGTTAGATCGCCTGCTCGGTGAGCCCAGACGCTGGCACCCCTTAGTCGGTTTTGGCCGACTCGCCGCAGGTCTAGAAAGAAACTTAAATCTAAAGAATAGCCCGTTTCTGCAACGGGTAAGTGGGCTGGGGTGTTGGCTGCTATTGATTGTTCCGGCCATTGTTGCGGTCGTCCTTATCGATTTTGTGATCTATGAACTTTCGCCTCTTGCTAGTGTGGTCTGGCATATTGCGGTGCTGTACTGGGCTGTGGGATGGCAGAGTTTGTGCGAACATATTCGTCCCGTTGCGTCCGCTTTGGCGGCGGGTGATTTGCCCGAAGCGAGGTTGCGGATCAGTTATTTAGTCAGTCGCGATACCGGTGACCTCACTGCCGAGCAGATTTTAGCAGCGGGCTTGGAGACAAGCATCGAAAACAGCAGTGACGCGGTTTTTGCTTCGCTAATTTGGTATGCCGTGGCGGGCCCCGGCGGGGTGGTGTTGCAGCGCTTAGCCAATACCCTAGATGCGATGTGGGGCTATCGAGATGAGCGCTACCGCTATTTTGGTTGGTGGGCGGCGCGCAGCGACGATGTTTGTAATTTTGTTCCGGCGCAACTTACCGCCTTGGGGTTTAGTTTGCTGTCTTTTTCCGCTCGGCCCTGGCAATGCTGGTTTAAACAGGGCTGGTTTTGGAAAAGTATCAATGCGGGATCAGTGATGGCCAGTGGCGCAGCGGCCTTAGGGGTAAGCTTGGGGGGCGCGGCGAGCTACTACGGCATGGTTTCGAATCGATCGCCGCTTGGTTGGGGCCGGGCGCCAGTCATTGCCGATTTGGAGAAAAGCATTAAATTGGTGAATAGCCAGCTCGCGGTATGGCTTGGTCTTGGTCTGGTGCTGGGATTATGTCTATGACTGTTACACGCTCTCAGCCACCGCGACACGGCGGTGACCCTCGCGATCTGCCGCCAGCCCCTGATGGCTTGCCGATGCTGGACTTGGCGACTGGGGTGAATCCCTGGAGCTGGCCAGTGCCGCCGCCGCCAGCGAGTTGCTATAAGGTGTTGCCGTATTTTTGTCCCGAATTACAGAGTGCCGCCGCCTGTTATTACGGCGTTGCGGAACAACACATTTTAGCGACGGCTGGCAGTCAGCCCGCCATTCAAGTGCTACCCCGTACCGTCGCGCCAGGGCGTGTTTTATTGGCAGAGGTCGCCTATGAAGAGCATCGCTATCGCTGGTTGCTTGCGGGCCACGAAGTTCAGTACTTTAGTTGCTACGGGCGAGAAGAGATTGCGCAGCGGATTGTGGCTGAACAAATTCACTATTTATTGATAATTAGCCCCAATAACCCAACGGGCGATGTCGTTAGTGAAGAAGACGTTCGCTACTGGCGTTCATTGCTGCCTGCTGATGGTTTGGTGGTCATCGATCAGGCTTTTGCCGATGCCATGCCAACCAGTGACTTACGAGCTTTGGCCGCGGAAGACGGAATTGTGCTGTTGCGCTCGGTGGGCAAGTTTTTTGGTTTGCCAGGGCTGCGCCTAGGGTTTGTAATAGCCGAGCCGTGGCTATTGGTTGAGCTTGATACACAATTGGGGCCTTGGGCGGTGTGTGGCAGCGCTCAGTGGATAGGCCGTAAAGCGCTGCTTGATCGTCAGTGGCAAGACGATATGCAGCGCCAACTGATGTTGACCGCAACGCGTCAAGGCGAGTTGTTAGAAAGCGTGTTCAGTGCTTATTTTCAGCAGATCATAGTGACCCCTTTATTTATTACAATGACCTTACCCACGGCGCAAGCTGCAGTACTTCAGCGGCGGTGTTACGTGCAAGGCTTGTCAGTGCGGGTGTATAACGGTGGCGATGTGGCTTATATGCGCTGGGGGCTGGCGCCTGACCAGGCGCTGCTGGCACAGCGGTTGAGGTCACTTTGTATAACTGATTTGGCGGTATAGCGGCTGGCTGCATCGCTGGCTAACCGACGGGAGTTCAATGCCATGGCAAAGGCCAGCGCCTTTACGGTGTTCTTAGTTGGTCACATGCAGTGGCTTGGTCCAGTGACGTCGCGGCGGATGTTTGGTGGTACCGGACTGTTCCTAGAGGGTTTGATGTTCGCACTGATTGTCGAGAATACGCTGTATTTGAAAGCCGATACTGCCATTCGCGGCGACTTTGATGCCCTAGGGTTACCGCCTCTTCGCTACGAGCGTAATGGTCGAGATATTGCGCTTTCATACTTACAAGCGCCAGACGCGGCCTTAGACGATAGGGACCTGTTGATTGACTGGGCACATCGCGGCTACGCTGCGGCAATACGGGCTGCGGCAGCTAAAGGTGGTCTTAAACGTGACGGAGTGTTTGATTGCGCTGGGCGCGATGTGGCCACAGTCAGTGTATAATATGCGCCGTTGTGGTGATTGCGAGAGATAGCTGATGTCGATACAAGAAACAATACACGCTAAATTAACGGCGGCGCTGATGCCCAGTCATCTTGAAGTGATTAACGAAAGTCATATGCACAGTGTGCCGGCCAACTCAGAAACCCATTTTAAGCTAGTCCTCGTCGCCGAAGCTTTTTCGAGTTTACGCAAAGTCGCTCGTCAGCAGCGGGTTTACCAGCTCTTGGCCGAGGAGCTGGCAGGCCCAGTTCACGCTTTGGCTATGCATACTTATAGCCCCGCAGAGTGGCAACTTCGCGCGGGGGCTGTGCCTGCGTCGCCAGACTGCTTGGGTGGTAGTAAACAGGAGCAGGGCGCGAAATAGTATGAATCAGTTTGTTGTCGCTGCACTGTATAAATTTGTGAGTCTTCCCGATTTTGAATCCTTGCGCGAGCCGCTGCTAGCGCAGTGTTTGGCTGCGGGGGTGAAGGGCACCTTGCTCCTTGCCGAAGAAGGCATTAACGGCACCATTGCGGGCTCTCGCAGGGGCATAGACCAGGTGTTAGCCTATTTGCATTCAGACTCCCGATTCGCCGATGTCGGGCATAAAGAGTCCTATGATACTGAACAGCCCTTCTATCGGATGAAGGTTAAGCTTAAGAAAGAAATTGTAACCATGGGTGTCGACGGCATCGATCCCAAGGATATTGTCGGTACCTATGTTAAGCCTCGGGACTGGAATGCCTTAATTGCTGATCCCGAAGTATTGCTTATTGACACCCGTAATGACTACGAGGTAGAAATTGGTAGCTTCAAGGGCGCTATTGACCCAAAAACGACGAGTTTTAGGGAATTCCCTGAATATATACGTGCTAATTACGACCCAGCTAAACACAAAAAAGTGGCGATGTTTTGCACTGGCGGTATTCGGTGCGAGAAAGCTTCAGCCTTTATGAAGCATGAAGGGTTTGATGAGGTATACCACCTTGAAGGCGGCATTCTAAAGTATTTGGAAGAGGTGGACGAAGCCCAGAGTCAGTGGCAGGGTGAATGCTTTGTTTTCGATAATCGGGTAGCAGTGACTCATGGCTTACTCACTGGAACCCACGAGCTTTGCCACGGTTGCCGGCGACCTATTACTGCAAACGATAAGCTCAGTGCTATGTTTGAAGAAGGGGTGACCTGCCCGGCGTGTTTTAATCACATTAGCGATGATCAAAAAAAGCGTTTTAGGGACCGCCAAAAGCAAGTGGAACTCGCCCGCCAGCGCAATGAGAGCCATGTTGGCGCGCCGCCGCCTGCGCGCCAACGCAAAAGCCGCTAAATCTATGTTGCTTGGTAAGGATCTCCAGTAGCGTGCTAGGCTGTTTACACACGCGGCTGAGTTAGGGGCACACAAGCTGCCATCGTCCTTCTAGACTAGATCTGCACTTACGGGGTTTTTTCGCTACATATGTACTTAGCATGCGGAGAAATTAATGTACTATGGCTATGCTAAGTGTTTGCACGCCTGCACGTGGTGGCCGCTGTCTAGATCATCGCCTCCTTAGCAGGGGGAATATTACAATAAGAGGTTAAATTGCATGAAGCAGTTAGGTGTACTTGATACCGCATTTATTAATCTCGAGCATGCCAATACACCCCAGCATGTTGGTGGCTTAGGGATATACGACCCATCAACAGCACCTGGTGGCGCGGTCCGTTTTAAAGGTGTTATTGCCAATTTTGAACGTCGACTACACAAACATACTATTTTTCGTTCGCGTTTGCTTAAGGTGCCAGGTAATGTTGACCGCCCTTATTGGGTTCAAGACGCTAATTTTGATGTTGAATTTCATATTCGTCATATTGCGCTACCCCAGCCTGGCGACTGGCGTCAGTTATGTATTTTGATTGCCCGGCTGCACGCGCGGCCACTCGATATGAATCGTCCCCTCTGGGAGGCCTATATTATTGAGGGCTTGGATAATATTCCGGGTGTTCCCAGGGGCGGCTTCGCTATCTATACCAAAATGCATCACTCACTTGTGGACGGTGCTGGTGGCTCCTCCATCATGTCAGTCATCCATGACTTGGAGCCGGATCCTGCTGCTGTATCCCAAGCTGAGGCGGTGGTCACGGCGGATGTGATGCCGAATACCTTGTATCTCGCCAGTTCCGCTGCCGTGAATAATGTTAAAAACACCGTTAAAATGGTAACCAGTGGCGCAGGGGTGCTGCGTGATTTAGGGAAAATGGCGATAGGAATGGCGCAGAATAAAATTCCTGTTCCCTCTATTACGTCGCCGCGCACGCGATTTAATACCCCAGTTGGCCCCCATCGTGTATTTGAAGCTGCGGAGTTTCCGCTAGTCGATATCAAAGCAGTGAAAGACCTTTGTGAGGTGAAAATTAATGATGTCATTTTAGCCATCATCGCCGGAGGTTTACGCCATTATTTAATGCACCATAAGGAGTTACCAGATGAAAGCTTGGCGGTGTCAATACCGCTGGATATGCGAACGCGGCGGGGAATGACGGACGAGAATAACCAGGTAGGTTCGGTTTTTGTCGAGTTACATACGAATGTTGCTGATCCACTAAAACGCTTGGCCGGAGTTTATAAAAGCTCGCAAGAAGCGAAAATTTACGGTGAAAACTCACCTTTAGTTGATGTCTTGCGCCTTGCCGGTGTAATGTCACCCGCGCTTACGCGGCCTCTGGTTAATGCCTATGTGAATAATGAGCTGACTCGCCATTTGCCGCTGGGGATCACGTCGGTAGTGTCTAATGTGGCAGGTCCGACCTTTCCGCTGTATTCAGCTGGCGCACAGATGGTCAGGTATTATGGTCTAGGCCTGCTTACGCCTGGGGTAGGTTTATTCCATTTAATCTTTAGTTCAAATGGCATTGTAACTCTGTCGATACTCGGTGACCGGGATTCCATGCCCGATCCGGCGTTTTATCGTGAGTGTATTGAAAAGTCATTCGCCGAATTATTCGCGGCGGCAAAGGCGAGTCTGAAAGAGGGCGCAGCGGCTACGGCAGCTAAAAAGGCGAGCGCAAAACCCGCGCGAAAAAGCAAAGCCAGTAGTAGCGCTACTGCCAGTGTGCAAAAGCCGGTTGCGAAAAAGGCGCGCTCCTCTGCGAGTAGCAGTGCGGCCAAATCCGGAACGGTTAAAGCGACGCAATCGGCAGCTTCTTCCGCTAATGGTAAAGTAGTGCCCATTAGTCAGACCCAGAGTTAAGTTGTTGCGCTTAATGCGTAAGCCTAGCCAGGGTTTGCGCGTTAAGCGGCTATTTATCTGGTGCGTAGTCCTTTAGGTAATAGTGATATAGCCCATGAGCCCCGTCTGCATGTGTTCGATTACATGGCAGTGAAACATCCAGCGGCCAGGGTTGTCGGCCACAAAGGCGATTTTGGCGCGCTCGTTTTTCTCCAATAGAATGGTATCGGTGTGGTAGGGCGTGAGCTCCCGCTTGTCAGACTCCAACACGGTAAAGATTAAACCATGGAGATGAATAGGGTGGTGGTGTGGCGTGGCATTGTGCAATTCGAATACATAACTTTGCCCTAGTTTTAGTGTGGCGAGGGGCGCGGGTAAGTCTTGGTGGCTATGGTCGTTCCAAGCGCGGCGATTGATTAGCCAAAAGCTGTGGTCAACTTGGCCATTGTGGTCGCTTGGCGACAGCGCGCCGGCCCATTCGAACACAAAACTGAGGGTTTCGGCGGTCGCCAGTTGTGGTGGTGGTACTGGGTTGGCAGGCAGCGCGGGTATCCCGGTTTTTACACTTTTAGACTTATCGCCAGCTACTGTTTTTAAACGACAAATCTCGACGCCAAAGCGTCCCTTCATATCGTAAATCGGAATCTCGACACCCAGTTTATTGGGGCTGATTAAGCCGACGTCTAGACGCATACCGGCGCCGGTCGGGTGAACGTCTAAAGCATAGGGCTTCGTTACTGGGCTGCCGTCTATGGCAATCACCTTAGCCTGCTCATTCCGTAAGCTGAGGTTGTAAACTCGTGTGTTGTCTAGGTTCAAAAAACGTAAGCGCAGCCGTTCTCCGGCGGGCACGTCGATAACAGGCTTTTCTGTGCCGTTGATCGTCGCTAAAGTACCGAGTGTTCCCGCCCGTGCAGCTTCTCTAGGGATGGACAACGGCAAATAGCTGCCATCGGATTTTAGGCGCCAGTCTTTCATGCCAATAATTACGTCGTGATAATCGGGGAGATCGCGCTCTTCAACAATCAGTGCGCCGACCAAGCCTTTACCCAATTGTTCAACGCTATTCATGTGGGGGTGGTACCAAAAGGTGCCCGCGTCGGGGCAGATGAATTCATAAATAAAGCTGCCGCCGGCTGGTACTGGGGCTTGGGTTAAATAGGGAACCCCGTCCATGGCGATATCGAGCCGTATGCCATGCCAGTGGATGGTACTGGGCTCATTCAATTTGTTAATGAATTTCACGCGCAGGGGCTGGCCCTGTTTGGCGCGAATCACTGGCGCTGGAAATTGGCCATTAAACCCGAGAATTTGGCTGTCGCCGTCTTTTGCTAGGCGCGCGGTGGCGGGTTCCGCAGTAAGAGTATAGTCGTAGCGGGTCTCGCCACTCTTATCTGCTGAGGCCATGGCCAAGCTTAATTTTGGCAGTGAGCTGGCGAGCAGCGCGGTGGCGCTGCTTTTGATCAGGGTTCTGCGTTTCATATTGCTTCCTTAATCGTGTTCAGCGCAATAGTGTTAGGTGGTTATCCCAATGGGTTCCTGGGGCGTAGGCAAGGGGGATTAATTTAGCCTGCTCGGGCTTTAGCGCCATTAGCTGACCATTGCCGTTGCTTAAAATAAACTGCTGATAAGCGGCGTCGTATATTGCGCCAGCGCTGTCTCGCAAGGGGTATACCCCTTGTAATTGCAGGCTGCGGAGATCCCACAGGCAGACGAGGTTGTCGCGGGGGCAGCTAGTTACAGCGTGTATGCCCTGTGTGTCTATACTAATGCTGGCAACATAGTCCTGTTTAAATTGCAAAGGCAGTTCGCCATAGCGCATTGCGGTGAGGGCGCCACCACGCTGGTGGCTGTATACCAATGGCAGCCGCGATGGCAGGCTACCTTGGAATTGGGCGCCGATAATAACTTGCCCACTTGAGCTAACGTCCAAGTGGCGGAGACTCAATTGGAAATGTGGGGCTGCGTGGCGTTCTACGACTTGGCCGGAGGCAATATCTAGGTAGTGCAGCGCGGGCGTCATGGTATCGGGGTTCAACGTTTTTCTGCCGCTAGCGGGCAAGGTTTTAATGCCGCCGATGGCAATGGCCAAGGTCTTGCCATCGGGCATCAGTGCCAGTTGGTGAGGGCCAATACCGTCGCAGTCCATATGGCCAACACACTGATAATCTTGCTGGCAGTCGTAAACGCCGATGCTGCCCGCGCCATCACCGGCTATATGATTTTCAGTGGTATATAAGTAACGGCCATTGGCACTTAGACAGCCGTGACCGTAGTAGTGGTAGCCATTTTCACTGCTTATGGTGTGCAGTAAGCCGCCGTGTTTCGCGTCGACAATATACATTTCACGGCCGGGGCGGCGGGAGAAAAAAACCAGTTCCCGACGCTGACGATGGTATACGCTGTCGTGAGCGCGGTGGGCGATAGTATGAGACAGCTGCCAGTGATCGTCGCGCCACACGCCAATATACTTGCCGTCGCCATCGCTGGCGGCGCTGAGAACCGGTGTAAATTTGGCGGTTTTGGCCAGTGCTGGCGACACGCCCATCCACGGCACAGATAGGAGGGCGCCAGAGGCGAGGATAAAGCGACGACGTTGCATGGTGTTCCTCAAATTTTCTGATTGCTGGTGGCGTTGAGCTTGTTAATTTAGTCGCCGTCTTTGGCGTTAAATCCAAGGCTAATACCTAAGGCCGTGGGCAAGTCAGATTTCAACAAAGAAAGTAGCGTGGTAATTTCGCGTTGAAAGGCAATAAGCTCAGCTTGCTTGCGGGGCTCTGCGCTACTAAACAAACTGTTAGGTATGGCGTTGGCGGCGCTGAGACTACTGTCAAACTGCTGCTGGATTTGCGCGCTTAAATCGCTGCGTTGCTTAACGTTGCTTAAGTAGTCGTCTAAACCGTAGCCGCTTGCCGCAGTAAACACCGTTTTTAATGCCATGAGGTTGGCGGTGATCGCCTCTTTGGAATATTGGCTCCGCCACCATTCGAGCAGATAAATTTGTGCTTGGCCGTCGCTGCTAGTAAGACCTAGGGGGCGCTCAAATTTGTCCCGTTTAATGAGTTCAATACCGGCCACGAGGGTGTCGAGTAAATTCGCAAGTGCCACATTGTCGTCGGGATATTCTGGATTGTCGGGGCCCGTTTTAGTAAATGCTTGGAGGTAGTTACCTGACTCTGGACGCCATGCATCGTATAGGCCGCGAGCAACGCCGTGTAAATGGCCGCTCACCGCGACCAATAGTGCGCAGCGACGTGTGCGGGTGTCGGTATTCGCATAGCTATTCAATGAGCCGACCTTATGGTCAAAAAGCAAGTATTCCAGGGACGACAGGCCTTGTACGACGACGCTGGCGTCGTCGATGCGCTGTTCGCTTAAATCTTCTTCACTGCGTATAAGTGCTTCAACTTTGCGGGCAATCAAGTTCTTTTTGTCAGGCCAGAATTGGATTTTCCAGGCTTGATTGTCGATGAGCAGGGGGCCAAATTGCAGATTTTGTACCCCAGACCAGCTGTCCACAGTTGTTCGCCAGTGCGTGCGGGTGAGGTCAAGGCCGTCGCTGCTTGGTGCGCTACAAAAACTATCGGCGGCGAGGGCCAGCGCTTGGCTGCTAAGTGAAAAACGTTCGTATGCTGGCAAAACAGCCAGTTTGCTGGTGTTTATCAACACTTTTTCTGAGGGAGGGGGGCTGCACGCAGCGGTTGAAACCATGGCAACAGCGAGCAGCAGTCTTTGTGTTGTGCCCTTTAATTTACGGGTACTGAGTGTTGGTAACTTCATTACAGTGCCTTAAGAAAATTTAGCAGAGTCGTTTGTGAGTGAGAATCGAGCTGTTGGTAATTCTGAAGGCTACCCTCAGCCTCACCGCCATGCCAGTGTATGGCCTCTTTGATCGATTTGGCGCGACCGTCGTGAAGCAGGCGAGTTTGAGTGTTGTCTCGGCTGCGCATTCCTAGTCCCCAAAGTGGTGCGGTGCGCCATTCTGCGGCCGGGGTGTTGTCGGTAGCGGCGCTGTCAGCAAGTCCTGGACCCATGTCGTGCAGCAATAGATCGCTAAAGGGGTAAATGGTTTCTATTTGCATAGTCTCGCTAGTAAGTGATGCTTGCAAGCCAACAGCAGCGGTGTTGATTTCGGTTGCCGGAATGTGGCAATTAGCGCAACCAAGCTTTATAAAGAGCTGGTAGCCGGCTTGCAGATCTGGCGTCTTTTGGATGCTTGGTACTGCGAGGTTGGCAATATAGTGAGTAACGGCATTTAGCAACTTGGCACTTATTTCCGGTTCTGGATTTTGGCTTAACGCAAACTCGTGGTCGCAGATTGGCACACTGGGAGGGCAGTTTGGCGCAGAATAAATAGTCGAGCGAATGCCTAAATCTTGGCTAAAGGCCAAGGCGACTTGCTGCTTAAGACTGGCTTGGCTGGCCTTCCAGCCAAAACGGCCGGGGCGCAGTTTTTGTTGTTGTTCGTCCCAGCGCAGGGCGGCACGGCCAGAAATGCCGTTGCGGTCGCGATCTTCAGGGTCGCTGCGCTTAATGAGCAGCTCGTCGGAAATACGGTCTAATAAACCCATGCCGATCAGGGCGGGGGCAAGCCGCGCTGAAAACGCCATACTATTCGTGTCGCCATAGCGAGCTTGCTCTATAAAATACTGGCGGTGACTTAAATTTGCTTGTTGACTGCTTGCGAGGCCGTGTGAGCCAATGTCGCGCCATCCAATCTGTCCTTCAGCTTGGCTGCCGAGTAGCGCGTGATCTTGGAGTTGCTCGCCGTAGGCATTATGGTTTGCGCCGCTGGCGGCGATGCGTAGGATCAAGCCTGGGCCGTGTTCGGGTAATTGGCCTTGGCCATTGTGCTGGTGGCAGGCGACACAGCTATTGGCGTTAAACAGTGGCCCGAGGCCGTCGCGCGCCCGAGTGCTGGCGGGTGCGCTCACCCACGCTTGATTAGCAAAGCTTTTCCCTACAGCCCAATCGAGTTTCTGCTCCATGCTGAGTTGAGGCTGGGCCTGCTCAAGAATGCGGGGCGAGTCTGAGGCAAGGCTATAGCTGGCGCCACTGTCTAAGGGGAGCGGCGGGTAGCTTTTGCACGCTGACACTGCAATGAGGGCGCACAGTAGCAGTAGCGACGGCAATATCGTGCGCGGCCGCGGCAAGGCTTATAAGCCTGTGGCTGTTGGGTCGATATTGATGGCAGCCGCGGCGGCCTCAAAGGCGCGGGTTTGTGCGACTAAGTCTTTCAAAATGGCACTGAGAATATCCTCGCCTCGTTGATTGCCCTCGGCGATAAGCATGTCAAATTTCATCGGCTTTTCCTTGGCTTCGGCGGTATCGCTTAATACTTTTAAGCTTGCCATGGTTGCGCTCAGGGCCTGCTGAGTTTTCTTGTCGATGTCGGGATTTGCCTGTCGAACTAAATCACTTAGCGACGGGCCACGTAAAATGTCACCATTGAGTCGCTGGTAGCGACCGAGATACACATTTTCAATACCCAAGCCGTTGTAATAGTGCGACCAATGAGTGTTGTCGCTAAAACAGTCGTGTTCATCTTCTGTTGAGTTGGCTTCGAGCGATACCTTTATCCTTTCACCGCCCAGCTCGCCTAAGGATAGCGACCCCATGCCGTTGAATATTCTCGCTAAGACAATTTGATTGTTCAAGGTAAGCAACTGGCTGCGATAATTGCCCGCTTGGTTTGGCGCCCACTGTTTGCTCATATAACTGAGGTCTTCGACCAGGATGCTGACCGCCGTGCGCAAATACGCGGCGCGACGGTCGCAATGGCCGTGAGTGCATTGCGCGCCTTGGCTGTAATCGGTGTAGGGGCGCTCGCCCGCGCCGAGTTCGTGACCGTGAAGATCTTGTCCCCACAGTAAAAATTCAATAGCGTGGTAGCCTGTGGCAACATTGGCTGCGGAGCCGCCCAATTCATGGAGGCCACGCAGTAACTCAGCATTAATCGTACTGGCGTCAATAATTTCGCCACTCAGATTAATGCGGGCATTGGCGATAATATTGAGGTCACCGCCAATATTGCCCAGAGCGGCGAAATAATCGTCTGCGACATAGTCGATTAGCCCCTCGTCGAGTGGCCAGCTATTAAGTTGGTGCTCCCAGTCATCGACCACCGGGTTGCCAAAGCGAAATGCTTCGCTTTGCTGGTAGGGAATACGTGCGGTTTGCCATGCTTTTTGCGCTGCAATTAAGCCTTTTTGATCAGGCGCTTGCAAAAAAGCATCGATCTGAATTTGTAATTGGCGAGCGCTGCTTTCCGCGTCACTGTAAATTGCGTGACCGAGGTCGGCATAATGCTTAACGACTGCTAGCGCATTGACCTTTGCCCCAGGCTGGGCTTCAGCCTGGGCGAAGCAAGAAAGAACAAGACCGGCAAGAAGGGTAAAAGCGTGGCGAAACAGCGCTGACATTAACAGACTCCGCAATGAAAACTGGCTTCTCTGGAGAAGCGGGGCGGATATTCTATCGCTAATTGATAATGATTCGCAATTAATGCTTGCCCTCAGTGCACTAGCGTTGGCTTGGTCAGGGGTTTAGCTGTGATAAACTGACCGTCTTTTTACATTATAGAGAGTGTCTTATGGCCGTTAATCCGCGTCGCTCAGTGCTGTATATGCCCGGTTCCAATGCCAGAGCCTTAGAGAAGGCACGTAGTCTAGACGCCGATGTTTTGATCTTGGATTTAGAAGATGCGGTGTCACCAGCGCAAAAGGCGCTGGCAAGAGAACAGGTGCTGGCGGCGGTGATGGCTGGTGGCTACGGTCGCCGCGAGTTAGTCGTGCGAGTGAATGGCTTCGATACCGAGTGGGGCCGAAAGGACCTTGAGGCTTTTGCTACCGCGCCGATTGCTGCGCTGTGCCTGCCAAAGGTTGAGTCCGCGGCAGAAATTCACGCCGTGGTTCAGGTCTTAAAGCAGGCTGGCGCCCGTGCCGACATGAAACTGTGGGCGATGGCAGAAACGCCACGAGGGATATTGGCGGTTAATGAAATTGCCGGCGCTCACGAGCGCATGGGTGCCATTGTGCTAGGCACCTCAGACCTCGCCAAAGATTTGCGGGTGCCCCACACCCCTCAGCGGCTTGGGATGCTGACCGCGCTGGGTTTGTGTGTTTTGGCAGCTCGTGCGAACGGCATTGATGTTTTAGACGGTGTGCATTTGGATCTAGATGATGAAGATGGCTTGCGCTTGGCGTGCGAGCAGGGCGTCGAACTCGGTTTTGATGGTAAGACGTTGATTCACCCCAAGCAAATTGCTATTACCAATCACTTGTTCTCGCCGTCAGCAGAGGCTTTGGCGCGAGCGGAAAAGATTCAAGTAGCTTGGCAGCAAGCGATGGCAGAGGGTAAAGCGGTCGTGTTGGTTGACGGCCGTCTAGTTGAAGCCTTGCACGTTGAAGAGGCTGCGCGTTTACTGGCGATTGCCGAACAAATCGCCATGAAGTGAATCTAGCTACGATTGCTGATTACTTTTAGCGGGATCACCCGTTGGGTAGCGCCTTAGGTTGATCAGCTCGAGTAAACGTTCATCTAACCAGCTGTCGAGTTGATAGTTTTTAACAAAGCCGCAGTGACCGCCGTAGCGTTTGGTTTCGATGCTTAGGTATTTGGTCTCGGCCAGCCGCGCGAAATCCTCCGCCAAAATAATAGGGTCGTCTTGCGCGGCAATGATGTGGGCCGGGGCGTTTAAGTTTACCAGAGCATCTTCGGCGATAGAGTAAGCCTGAAAATAATCAGCGGCATCGCCAAACTCGGTGTGGTTTGGAATAAAGTAGTTGTTCATGTCGCGCAATGTTTTTAGCTTAAATAAGCTGTCTTGGTAACCAAGCTCTGGGTATAAATTGATTTTTTTGCGTAGGGATTTTTGCCATTTTCGAACAAAATATTTTTCGTAAACCCACCAGCCTTTTTCTAGGGAAATCATGGTTTTCGCGGGATCAACTACCGGGCAAATAGCCACAGTTTGCTTGATTTTCAGGTCGACGTTTGCCGCCTCTGCGGCGACCCGTAGTGCGAAATTTCCGCCTAAGGAAAAGCCCGCTAAAAATTGCCACTGCTGTGGGTAGGTTTTATGGATTGCTTGAATTGCGCCCACCACCTCACCGAGTCGTGCAGAATTAAATAATTCGCGGTTAAGGTGATGACTAGGGCCGTGGTCGCGGAGGTTAAGCCTAAATACGTCGTAACCTGCTGCAAACAGGCTGCCGCCAGCGGAAAGCATGTAAGTTGATTGGGAGCTGCCTTCCCAGCCGTGAATGAGTGTGATTAAGCCCTTGCTGCGAACCGCATGAGCGGCGTGCTCGCCCAATAGTTGTTGGCCCGCACCGCAATCTAATACAACGGTCTTGCTGGCATTTAGCATCGCTCGCGAACGGGGATAGCTGCGTAATTTTCGCAATTTGGTCGACGCCAGAATAGATTGGGCGTGGGGGTTTCTCAAAAGCCCATTAGGGGCAAAATCATTCATGGTAAATCCTGATGAATATGCGGTTGTATATCGTCTGTGCTACGTCGAATGGGCTATGTTTCAGCAGGGCACTTTATTGCGACCATCAGAGGCTTTTAATGAGGTCTCGACGCTAAGTGCCTGTTACGGCTTCAGCTGACAGTATGCCACGGGCATTGCTAAGGACCAATTATTGCTGCGGGTAGATCATGGCAGGCTAGCGGCGCGTTTTTCGACGCTGAATTTTAAGTGCGTGTTATTAGTCAGCATATTAACCGTTTAGTTGTTTAGGAGAAGTACAATGGGAAATGCACAGGCAGCGCTGGCGGCGAGTCGTTTGTCAGGCAAGTACGTCGAACAGGGCGATAAAGAGGCGTGGTTGGCGCTGTTTTCAGACCTAGCCGTGGTTCAGGATCCGGTTGGAAAATCACCACTCGATCCAAGGGGTGAAGGCCACCGTGGCAAGGAGGCAATTGCTGGGTTTTGGGACTTAATTATAGCGCCGGGCAAAATTGAATTTACGATTTTGTCATCATTTCCTGCCGGCGACGAATGTGCCAACTTAGTTTATTTGGTTAATAATTTGCCAGATAATCTAAAAATGGAAATGAATATGGTTGTTGTTTATAAAGCGGATAATGATGGAAAGATTTCTTCTCTTAAGGCGTATTGGGATTTTGACGCAGTTCAGGAAAAATTAATGTCAAGTTAAAGATTTTATTGCATCGTGTTAAATGCAGCAGTTCCGTATACGGCGTCTGGAGCTGCTGCGCTAATACTCATAATAACTATGTGTGAACTTGGGTCTTTGAGCGTGGTCTCATCGTCATGCGTGGCGGCTTTCTGTCTAATTTTAGCGCCTATAAGTTTATATGTTAGTCTACGATCTCTGTGACGCGAGTCACTAAAGTCAATCGGTACTTTCACGTACCATGGCATACAACAACGCTATTTTGCGCTGTGGTCTATATTATGACTTGGCAGTGTTGAAATGAAATATAGACATTATCTGGGGTACATATCATGAAAACACCATCAATGAAAAAACTAACGTTGGCAGCAGCTGTAGCGTCAATGACTTCTGTTTCACTTGCGGGGCCTATAGCGCCGGTAGTTGACCCGATCGCAGGTGCCGTGGCGGGAACACCCTTATCGATGCTGACTGATCAACTTAGCAGTCTGGATGAGCAGCTAGAAGCCCTGTCTGCGGGTGGTTTGCCCGGTTTAGACGCCTTACCCGTTGACCCGGCTGCGCTTGCTGGTGGCGGCTTGCCTGGTTTGGACGCACTGCCTATTGATCCGACTTCCTTGGGTGGCGGTGGTGGGGGCGCTAACCCTCTGGCGGGCTATGTTACTCAACTTACCTCTGCTGCTGATGAGCTTGCGGTGGATCTCGGAAGTGATGACAGCACCGTCGATGCAGTGACGGATGTTGTTGATATTCTGGTGCTGGATCCGGCAATGCTGCCAGACAGCATCCAAGTAGTGCCTGCTACATTAGTGACGGCGCTGACCGATTTGCAGGAAAATTTAATGGCTTTGTTGGGTGCTGGCGGCGATTCTTCTTCGCTGCCTTTTGATCCCGCTGCTTTACCCGGTTTAGACGCGCTTCCGGTTGACCCCGCGTCTTTGACTGGCGGCGATGGCGGCGGCGCTCCGAGTTTGGATGCGTTGCCAATTGACCCTGCTAGTTTAGCCGATGGTGGCTTATCTGGTTTAGACGCTCTGCCAATTGATCCAGCGTCTTTGCTAGGTGGTGGGGGTGGCAATCCGCTTGCAGGCTACGTAACACAGCTCACTTTCACAGTTGACCAGTTCGCTGGCGATATCAGTGGTCGCGATGGCTTGTTTGACACAGTGACGGATGTAGTTGATGTGTTGGTGACCGACCCAGCTGCAGCCCAGGCAAGTATTGAAGCTATTCTGCCAACAATCGAAACCGCAGGGGGCAATTTGCAAGCCAATTTAATGGCTTTGTCCGGTGGTGATAGCCCGCTTTAGTTGCACGATTCTCTATATTACAGGGTATTTGGGGCGTTGTGATTGACAGCAAATAGTGTGTTTTAAGCCGGTCTTTTCTGTTAAAGGCTGGCTTTTTGCTGTGTGTTAAAGCCGTGATGTTATGCCACATTAGAGATATACTGTGAATAACTTGCCATGCGTGATGCGGGAACAGAGCTCAGCTTGGTTTTATGGTGCCTTATTTGCTTTTAATGCGGAGTGAATCCCTCTTTTGGCTCGATTAGCGCGGTTACTTTTATTGATGATTAGCGTTGTCGCGATGTCGCCGTTTTTACGTGCGCAACTAGTTAATGTTGAATTATTAGGAAGCTCACTCACTGTACCAGTTAATGGTGCCTTGTCGGATGTGGATTTGCTTAGTGGTGGGGGCGACGGCTTTGATAATTTATTGGGTGTTGAAGTGCTCGGCGACAGTGCGCTTCTCGGTGTTAGCATTAGCGGTCAAGATATATTGTTACTGGGCGCTCCAGTTGCCGACGATCCGAGGGGGGGGGCATTAGCGCCATTATTGGGTATAGGTGACTCTCAAGGTGCTGTTCTTGAGTTTTTACAAGATACAGCGAGCGACGGTACTGTTGATCCCACTGTTTTAACTATTGAGTTGCCCGGTGCCAGTAATGGTTCGGAAAACAGTTTTGATAATAGTAAAGATAGATTGCCAAGCTCAAAAGGTTATTCTTTGGGGGGGGGCTCTAACGCGGGTGCCTATCGCTGCATTGATAAAGATCATGACAGTGTTTGCGATAGCCAAGACCAGTGTCCTAACTCGCCCGCTAATGTAATGGTGTTACCCTCAGGCTGCCATCTTGATATGACAGCTCCTTTAGCGTTGCGCGACGTGACGTTCGCTGTGGATACCGCGTTGTTGACAACATCGTCTGTTGCGACACTCCGCCAGGCGGCACGAATCCTTAAAGAAAACCCTAAACTGACGTTTGAAATTTCGGGTCATACTGATGATCTGGGAAGTGAACACTATAATCAGCGGCTGTCAGAACGTCGTGCTGATGCCGTAAAAAACTATTTTCTCGCCGAGGGGGTTCCCGTAGGGATGCTTGTTGTAACAGGATATGGGGAAAGTCGCCCGCTAATAAGTGTTGATGGGCTTGCTGGCCAGGCCTTGGCAGATGCCCGCGCGCGGAATAGGCGAGTAGAGCTCGTTGTAGTAAAGAATAAAGCTCAGTACTGAGTTAAAACAGGAATGGAGACATTATGGCTATTGATTTGCCGCCAGTAATACCACCGCAAGCCTCAACAGCGGAGCGCATAGAGCAATACGCCGCTCTGCATTCTGATAATATTGTCGACGTGAATATTGGCGATTACACCTTAAAAATTTCAGGTAATCGCTACCTAAGTCGTGAACAGCTGGACATGATTATGAGTGCCGCGCAGTCGCCCGCGCAGGCGGTGAGTGCTCTAAATCAAGCTTATTACCAATTAGGCCATTTATTGGTGACGGTCTATTTTGCGCAACGCGAAAACACGATCTTTGCTCATGTCATTAACGGGAATTTAGCGGCGGTGAAGGCGCCTGATAATATATACCCGTATTTTTCGACATTGATTGGCGACAAAGACTTACAAAAATCGGAGTTTGGTAGCAAGCAGGTGCTGGCAAGTGTGAAGAGTGATCGCGCGGGATTGGATTACGCCGTTAGTTACCAACTGGGGGGGGATCCGGAAGCTTACACCCTCGTGTTCACCGAAAAGCCCAAAGCTGACTATGACAGCACCGACCTTGATTTTAGTGTGAATAATTTTGGTAACCGGTTTCTTGGTCGCTATTTTGGCAATGCGAGCCTCAAACATGATTTTAAATCGGGTGTTGAGGCCTCATTCGCCTATGATCGTGCGCTAACTGAATTGGGGGAGGTGAATGGTGGTGATTATTACGACGGTTATACCCTTCGTTTGAACTACCCGAGCAGTTTCGGTCTCTATGGTTTAGACGCGCGGTATATCGAGTACGCTAGAGATGCAGATGTTTCTTTGACGGGTGATGTGGGCGGAGATGCTGGCGGAAACTCGACGGGGCTATGTACCTTAGCGCTAATTTGCGATGTTAGTGAGGCGCTGCTGGGCTTGGATTTAAACGGGCTTGGTAGTGGCACACCATTTTTTCCTTCACCGGACGGGACGAGTACAACCCTTAATATATATTCTGAAACAAAATCGATTGCGTTCAGTGGCGAGCAGGTAATCTCCAGCGATAGTTTTCAGCGTCTGACGACATCACAACGCTTAGAGAAAATTGATAGCTATATTGAGGTAAAGGATTATGGTCTTGCCTTAGATGAGCCCCACACAAGCTTGGAGTTGGGGGTGAAGTACACCAAGCTGATGCGCTTGTTCGGCTTCGGTACCCAATTAACTGCACAGGGCTTGCTTGAGGCGGGATTAGAGGCCGACGCCGGAACACTGGGAACTGATAGTCGAGAAGGCGTTGTCGCCACCGGGCGGCGGACTGGCGAGTTTCTTATCTTTAAACCCCGTGGTGGCTTGAAAATGGCTGTTGCCGACTGGGTCAGTGTAAAATGGGATGTTATTAGTCAATATTCTGATAACACGCAGTTGCCCCTGCAACAGCAGTTCTTTTTGGGTGGCGGCAGTGGCCTTAGTGCCTATTTGCCGGGTGTATTGGTCGGTGACTCGGGTTTGTACACTAAGCTTGCGCTAGAGAATAATGGGCTTCCCTTTGCGGGGTTGAATTTTACGCCAGTCGTTTTTGTGGAGTACGGGCAAGCCTGGTACGAGGATGCTGCCGGTAGTGCAGGCGATGTGCGCGCAATTGCGGATGCCGGGTTTAGTGTGAAACTGGAACTTGGCAAGACCTTTGAAACTGAGCTGATCGCGGCGACACCAATGTACGATGACAATCTTGACGAAAAGTCCCTATCGGCATTGGAAGTGGACTTTTTCTGGCGACTAAAACTGAAATTTTAATTGCGATAAGGGCATCTCAAGCCGCTGAGGTGCCTTTTTCTGACCGGTCCCGGTTTAAGTGCTTCACGCGGATAAACTACAGTTGTTAACCTCCAACTTTAATCTGCACATGCCAATAGTGCGCAGTCCCATGGCTCCGTGTCGTAGGGGGCTGTTATTTGATTTTCTCCCACGTTTTTGTGATCTAAATCACGCCTAGGTGTGGGTGTTACTGCGTACTATCAATGTGCGGTCGCGGCCTATTATCTTTTAGTAATAAGTGAAATAGTGTCGCTTAGATAATAAGTGTTTTTGCTTAACTGTTTATTTTTAGGGGAAATTATGGAAATCACAAAATTCAAGAAATTAGCGATTGCTGTGACATTGGTCTCTGGTAGTAGCCTTGGTCTTGCTGGCCCACTTGCGCCAGTGATTGATGTTTTGAGCACAGTTGATGCGCAATTAGGCAACTTGCCTGTCTTGTCAGCGCTTCCTAGTTTGCCACTAGATCCGTTGTCACTCGTTGGTGGCGGTTTACCAAGTCTACCTGTTGTTTCTAGCCTGCCAGTAGATCCACTGTCGCTACTGGGTGGCGGTTTACCAAATCTGCCTGTTGTTTCTAGCCTGCCGCTAGATCCGTTGTTGTCACTCCTTGGTGGCGGCGGTTTACCAAATCTGCCTGTTGTTTCTAGCCTGCCGCTAGATCCGTTGTTGTCACTCCTTGGTGGTGGCGGTTTACCAAATCTGCCTGTTGTTTCTAGCCTGCCGCTAGATCCGTTGTTGTCACTCCTTGGTGGCGGCGGTTTACCAAGTCTACCTGTTCTTTCTAGCCTGCCTGTTGATCCACTTGCGCTGCTGCCTATCTAAGGGAGCTCAGTCATCTGTTAATTAAGGTGATTGCGTAAGATTAGAGGGGGGCCGCTGGTGATAAGCGGCTCTTTTGGTTTGTGAGTAAGCGTCTATGATTTTGCTAAGGTGACCTTAGTTTGCAAGCCGCCAAGTGTGGAGTGCTCAAAGCTCAGTTCGCCGTCGTAGCTATCAATGATGTCTCTAACAATAGCAAGTCCTAGGCCGTGTCCTTGCCCGTATTGATCTCCACGCAGCCCTCTTTGTGTGAGAGTTTCGCGCTGCATCTCGTTCATGCCAATGCCGTCATCATCTATGTATATATGGCATAGAAGAGGTGTTTCTGCGGCACTAATTACAACCTTGTGTTGGCAAGCTTTGCAGGCATTGTCCAAAAGATTGCCAAATAATTCCATGGCATCTTGCTCATCTATGGCCAGTGTTAAATCGAGTTTTAGTAAGTTTTGAAATTGTATTGATTTGTCGCGATAGACTTTTTCAAGAGATTGATTAAGGCGATTTACTAGTGATTGAACACGGGTTTTACTGCTCAATTTCTGTTTTCCGCTGCTTACCGCACGCTTAAGCTGGTAGTTAATTATATTATCCATGCGGGTAATTTGTTCATTCACCGCATGACTGTCACTACTGCCAGATTTAAGTACGGCTAGCGGAGTTTTAAGGCTGTGAGCTAGGTCCGCGAGGGTGTTGCGGTAACGCTCTCTCTGCTTCTTTTCTTTATTGAGTAGTTGGTTAAGATTGTAAGTAATGCCTTGCAGCTCTCTTGGATAATTGTCGCTGAGCTGGACAGTGTTACCTTGCTCTAGACGGAGAAGGTCTTTTGCAAGTCGTCTAAGCGGGCGTAGCCCCCAATACAGAATAACAGCGCTAACGACCGACGAGATGATTAATACGAGTCCAAGCCATAGGCTAATCTGATTGCGAAAATTATTTAGCTCGTTGAGCAGTGTGCTTTGTTGTGAGTAAAGGGAGAAAAGAAGAGGAACCTCATTTTCATTGTCCGTTTCCCAAATAGCATGGTAGTGGAATGTAAAGTAAGATTCTTGGTTTATTTTCGCTTCGCCAAAAAGCTCTTGGCCTGAGCGCGGCATATTTTGCGGTGTTGGTAAATTTAGCGTGTCACTTGATACTGAGCGCCAAACTATCGAGTGATCGCGTCGACGAATTTCAGCGTAAAGGCCTGAGCGGAATTGCCAAAAGCGGGGTTCCTTAAGCCGGTCGCCCATCTCAAATTCGCCGTTTTGCCATTCTAGAGCGCCAAGTAAGCCAAAGAATTGTAGACGCAATTGCTCCTGTTCCGCACTCATTAAACTGTTGGTGTGGGCGCGGTCTATCGCGACTCCGGTTACCCCCAGTAGTATTGGCATTAGGGTAAGGCTGGCAATGATCAAGCGGCGTGTGATCGAACTGGGGCGGGTGCGTCGCATGTTCAGTGTTGGGTTTCGCCAAGTTCAAAGCGGTAGCCTCGGCCACGAAGCGTCGAGATCGGCCTTAAGGTATTGTCGGGGTCAATTTTTTTACGCAGCCTGGCAATAAACACTTCAATGACATTACTGTCGCGGTCAAAGTCCTGATCGTACAGGTGTTCGGTTAAGTCCGTTTTGGAAACTACCTGGCCGCTGCGCATGGCCATATACTCCAAGGCATTGTATTCGTAAGCGGTTAACTCTAGGGCTTGGTTATTCAACAATGCGCGTTTGGCTCCCGTGTCGATCGTGATACAGCCAAATTCCATTTTCGGACTTGCGAAACCGGCCGAGCGTCTAATGAGGGCATTGGCTCTTGCCATGACCTCTTCTATTTGAAAGGGCTTGGCAACATAGTCGTCGGCGCCTGATTCAAGGCCTTCGACTTTGTCTTGCCAGCGATCACGGGCGGTTAATATAAGTACTGGGAATTTTCGGCCTTCGCTACGCCACTGCTTTATGACGCTAATTCCGTCAAGCATTGGTAGTCCGAGGTCTACTACAGCGAGGTCGTAGGGGTTTTCTTGCCCTAAAAACAAGCCTTCGCTGCCATCGCTGGCACAATCGCAGGCATAGCCAGCTAGCTCAAATTGGCGGCGGAGTTGGTCTAATAGTAGCTGCTCATCTTCTACAAGTAGTATGCGCATAGATAATTCTCGTCAGGGCTTAATCAATCGTGACGTTCTTGATTTTGCCGTTGTCTTGTAGAATTCGGACTCGATAGGCTGAACCGATCTTTTTTGCGCCAACAGCTCGCCCGCCGTAACGCTGTTCTGCAATATTAATTGCCTCGTTGGCTGTCATTGCGTCGCGAACTCTGGAGGCGTCTAAACGCTGTTCAAGTTGAGGTCGCTCAGGTAAACCGAAGCGACCGCCGCTGGCGCCGCGTAGCGGATCACTGTTGGCGGTGGTGGTCAGTGCGGTAGCGCTGACGAATACTAGAACATTGCACCACTTTAATTTGCTCATAACATTCCCGGGCATCAGCCCTTATCCACGGGGAGTAACATTAACTTCAATCTCAATCTGCTTACCCGGATTATAGGGTAAACGGGTGTGATAAATCTCACCTTGATAGCGGTAGCTAACATTGTAGCCAACTACTTCTTCTCGCCATTCGTGGCGGTTTTGAATTTCGCAGCGATCAACCGTTTCGTAATGATGGCCCTGATGCCGTCGCGATATATCGCTGCCGACGCTGGCACCGAGCACCGCGCCAACCACAGTGCCTACTCGTTTATTACTTTTGTGATGACCAAGCTCATTACCTAAGGCGCCGCCTATGATGGCGCCCAGGATTGGCGCGGTATTGCTGCGGTGTTCGTAAGAGACGCTTTCTTGCCAGCATTGCTCGCGAGGCACTGAGTAACTAATGCGCTCGTAAATTGGGCTTACCTGAGTTACCCAAGCGAGGCGGGCAGTGCTGTGGCTGTAATGGCGATGGTCGGCCTGCGCTACTGCAGAACAAAGCGCGAACAGAGGAATTACAGAGTACTTCAACATGGCATATACTCCAGTGGTCAGTTAGCAGATAGCCTAGTCTGCCGAGCCTTAACTTGAGCTGAATATTGCATTGATTTTGTAAGTAAATAAAACACGGGAGAAGTAAGTGAAATTATATACCTATGAACCGGCACCAAATCCGCGGCGTCTCGGGCTGTTTATTAAACATAAGGGTATTAGTATCGATACCCAGGCGATTGATATGATGACGAAGGAGCAGTTTTCTGACAGCTTTTGCGCCATCAATCCGCGGTCTACCCTGCCAACCTTGGTACTCGACAACGGTACTGTGTTGACCGATACCATTGCGATCTGTCTGTATCTCGATGGCTTACACCCAGAGAAACCCTTGTTTGGTCGCAACGATCTAGAGCGGGCTCAGGTTATTGGTCGCTGCCACCAAATATTTTTTGAAGGCTTCTCCGCAGTGGCGGAAGTGCTGCGCAATAAGGGTGAGGCCTTTAAGGATCGGCCGTTGCCGGGCCCGTTAAAAATGCCACAAATCCCGGCGTTAATTGACCGGGGTAATCTTCGTATAGGCGCTTTTTACGAGACGATGAATGAAGAGCTTACCGGTCGAGATTTCTTGGTTGGCAATAACCTGAGTCAGGCAGATATTGATCTCTATGTAACCTTGGGCTTTTCTGGCTGGGTTAAACGCCAAATTCCAGATAATTGTCCAGTGCTACAAAACTGGTTTAGCGGTATGAAAACGCGCTTCGGCGAGTAGGGTACCAAGGCCGCTGGTTTATGTCCTGCGGCCTTGGGGGTCAAATCCCTAGAAATATTTTAACGCGGGTATTGAACGCGGGCTCGTAGTGATGGCTGCAATGGCGGCTGTGAACATGGCGAACATAGTAGCGGTCATGGTATCTGTCATGGTGATCGTCGCGCACGTAATAAACATCATGATCGTGGTGGTGCTTATCGGCGTGGCGGTCATGCCCCTTGCCGTTACTATACTGATAGCGGGCCTCAAACTCGCTGTTACTGTGCCGGTGGTCGGCATAGCTGTTTACGGCGAACGCCAGCCCAATAATAAAAGCGAGGCTAATACGTAAATTCATGATGATGACTCCTAGGCTGAAGAACAGCTATAGAGTGGCATAGCGAATCTGAACCATGGCTGAACCGTATCAAACTGGGTGAGCACTGCTACTGCGAAAGGATCATGGCTTCATCGTGTCGTCGTGGGGATAATGCCTGAACTCATGAAAATGGAATTATTGCCCATGCGAGTTTTAATGCCAGCACTTCTGCGGCTGTGGAACTGTAAACAAACGCTAATTGTCCTAAGCACACTGTTATCTGCTAGCGTGGTCAGTGGCCAAGCACTGACCACGAAGGTCCTTGGTGCAGAGCCATATCAAGAGCAACGTGAGCCCTGCACCCAGCAATACCCCTTAGGTAAGGCCCTTTTTGGTGATACCCATGTGCACACCAAGTATTCGCTAGATGCCAGTACCCAGGGCACCCGGACCTCACCGGCAGATGCCTATCGCTTTGCCCGTGGAGCGCCAATTGGTGTTCAGCCGTGGAGCACAGATGGGCAGCCGTTGCGTACTTTGCAATTAGATCGTCCCCTCGATTTTGCCGTGGTAACCGATCACGCCGAGCTATTTGGTGAAGTGGACATTTGTAGCGACCCAGCGTTGGCCGGTCACGGCAGTTGGCAGTGTAAGCTTTTTCGTCACTATCCTCGTGCCGCGTTTTTTATATTTAATACCCAGTCCTCCCTTGCTGGCCGTTTAGGCTTTTGCGGCAAGGGTGGCGAGCGCTGTCGGCAGGCAGGATTGCGCCCATGGCAAGAGATTCAGCAGGCTGCTGAAGATGCTTACGATCGCAGCAGCGATTGTGAGTTTACGAGCTTTGTTGCCTATGAGTGGACTGGCGCTTCGGCGAATCTCGCCAACTTACATCGCAATATTATTTTTAAGAACGAACAAGTGCCGGTACTGCCATTAAGCTTTATTGATACGCCATCGGCACCACTGCTTTGGGATGGACTGGATCGCGATTGCGTTAACGCCGGTACTGGCTGCGAGGTGTTAGTCATTCCCCATAACTCGAATTTAAGTGACGGCTATATGTTTAGCACAGTCAGGGATGATGGCTCTGCGATAACAGCGGCCGACGCGGCGCAACGCCTGCGCCTTGAGCGCTTAGTTGAAATTATGCAGCACAAGGGCAGTTCAGAGTGCTTTTATAACCCGCTGAGCAGTGCCGATGAATTGTGCGGCTTTGAGCAACTGCCGTACAACCGCTTTTCTGGTAAGTTTGTGCCATTTCTCCGCGAGGAGGCCACAGAAAAGTCGGGCTTTGTTCGCGATGTATTAAGGGAAGGTATGGCCCAGGAGCAGCGCTTAGGGGTGAACCCATTTAAATTTGGCTTTATTGCCAGCTCAGATACTCATATCAGCGCGCCAGGCGCGGTCAATGAGAAAGGGTTTTTAGGTCACGGCGGCGCAGGAGTACCGGCTGGTGCGCAGCTGCCAGAGGGCTTGCCTGATGATTTGGAGTTTAATCCCGGTGGCTTAGCGGCAGTGTGGGCGACAGAGAACAGTCGAGATAGTATTTTTGCTGCCATGCAACGCCGAGAAACTTACGCTACCAGTGGCCCTCGTATTGAATTACGGTTTTTTGGTGGCTGGCAATTGCCTACTGATATGTGTGAACAGCAAGATTACGTTGCGAGTGGTTACGAGCACGGCGTTGCCATGGGCGGTGATTTACTACCACAGCCAGCGCACAGTAACGATGCGCCGGTGTTTTCAGTATTTGCTCGCATGGACCCAGGCACCGCGAGCCAGCCGGGCATGCCATTAAAAACAGTTCAAATTATTAAGGTTAGTGTTGGCCCAGGCGGTGAGAACCGCGAGCAGGTGATTGATGTTGTCAGCAGCGGTGCTGCTGAGGTGGGTGTTGATCTCGCAACGTGTAAAACCTATGGCAAAGGCGCGCCACAACTCTGTGCTCATTGGCAGGACCCCAATTTTAATCCCGTCGAGCGCGCATATTATTATACCCGGGTTTTGGAAAACCCGAGTTGCCGATGGAGCCAGCAGTTGTGTGTTGCCGCAGCGGTTGATTGCCACCAGCCAGCGACGATTAAGCCGGGTTATGAGTCTTGTTGCAGCACCGAACATCGACCAATCATCCAAGAGCGCGCCTGGAGTTCGCCAATATGGTACGCCCCGGCAGCTGCACAGGTGGATGGGAAAGCTTTAGAGCCTGGCCAACCTTGATTCGCTTGCTTCGCGCCAAGTTATTCCACTTTATGGTTTTTGGCATCGTGCTATACGGTGTTGACGGGTATTACTCGCGGTATCAGCAGAGGGAGCTAGTTTGTCCATCGAAAATTGAAATCGATTCGATGGCGGCAAAGTGGGCTCAGCAAAACCGTCAGCCAATGACCGATAAATTACGGCAGGCACTTAGACAGAGCGCAATGGACGAGCAAATGCTTTTTCGCGAAGCTCTGATTAAGGGCCTGCACAAGCGTGATGACGTTATTGTTCAGCGTCTGCTGCGCGACGCGGAATTTCTTGGTGTTGAGGGGGATCGTGCGGATCAAATCGAAACAGTATTGGCAATAGGTTTGCTCGACAGCGATGAAGTCATTCGTCGACGCTTAATTCAGTTGTTGGAACATCGCGTTATCGCGGATACCCACGGGCAGGCGCCGAACGACCAAGACTTAAGGCGATTGTATGACGAAAATCCTGCGATCAGTGAAGCGCCTCCGCGCTACAGCTTTCAGCAGCGGTTTTACTCCGGGGACACGACGGCAGCGAAAATGCGTGCAACGCAGGCGCTGAGTATTCTTAATGGCGAGGAATTACCCGCGAGCGCAGATGTATTTCTGAGCGGCGAGTTGTTTAATCAATTAACCGCTCGCGAAATTAATAGAATATTCGGTGCAGGATTTTGGTCTGATACGAGCCCGACCATGAGCTTAGGTCAGTGGTTTGGCCCCGTTAAGTCGGTCTATGGTTGGCACCTCGTTAAATGGCAAGGGTATTTCCCTAGGGTGGCTAAGGATTTTGCCGCAGTGCGTCCAGAATTGAGTTTAATGTGGCGGCGGGAGCAGCAGCGTGGCGGCTGGCAGGCCTATGTAACAGAGTTGCGCGGGCAGTATCGGGTGTTGTGTAATGACGAGGTTTAAGCTTTTTTGCATCCTAATCTGCCTTAGCAGTTTTGCGCAGGCACATAATTTCGCCCCCTCACTATTGGAGTTACGTGAGCAGCCCGGTGGGGTAGTCGAGTTACTGTGGCGCACACCGCTACAATCGCTGAACCAGCCAATGCCCGTTTTGCCAGTTGCTTGCCGATCGCTCGGTGGTGTGGAACACGTTATTCGCGGTAACGCAGTTGAATATAGATATCCCATTGTGTGTGGGGCGCTCAAGCACAGCACCGGCTTTTCAATTGCTGGTTTAAGTGAATCGAAAACGGCAGCCTTATTGCGGTGGTTTAGCGTTAGTGGTGGTCAGCAGCAGGTGTTGCTGCGTAGCGATGACGACTACTTTATTCCGCGATCTGATGTTGCTTGGACGCAGGGTTTACTGCAGTTTACCGCTCTAGGCTTTCATCATATTTTGCTTGGCAGCGATCATTTGCTATTTGTGCTTGGTTTACTGATGCTGGCCAGTGGTTTCAGGCCTTTGTTGTTATTGGTTACTAGCTTTACGCTTGGACACAGTATTAGTTTAGCTATGGTGAGCTTGGGTGTTATTCCTTATTCGCCGACCTTGGCGGAAAGTCTTATTGCATTGAGTGTACTGCTCATGGCGTGTTATTTGGCTGGGCGGCGCCAGCGCCAGCGACCTCACCTGAGTATGAACATATTAGTGGCTGGCATTGGTTTATTGCATGGATTGGGCTTTGCCGGAGTCTTGAATGAACTGCTTGACGGCGGGGTGGGCCTTGTACCCGCATTGCTGGGCTTTAATTTAGGAATTGAGCTTGGGCAGCTGCTGTTTGTTGTTGGTATTCTGGGCATGATGTGGGTATTGCGCCGTTGTCTGCGGGCACAGTGGACTGGCGGTCTACGATGGGCGGCAATATACGCGATGGGCTCGGTGTCAGTATTCTGGTTAGTCGAGCGCGGCGCCGTTGTTGTTGACGCCGCTTTGAATATTAGACTCTACTGAGCAGTGGCGGCCGTGTTCGCTTCTTCTACGGCTGGTCGCGCCTTTCCTGGGTAGCGCTTCATTTTGATTAAGGGGTGAAAAGCGAGCTCAATGCCTTCTTCAATATTGCTTGACCGGCTCAATATTTTCTTGCGACGTACAAAGCTTTTTTGTGACTTGCGCGAGTCGATGCTGTGTAGGGTGTCTATACCGCCGCGGCTAGAAAACAAGGGTTTGCCATCGGTGGTGTAAATAGTCACCATAAGCGTGGCGCCTTTAATGATTTGTGTCCAATTGAAGTCGGTAGACACGCTTGCGGTCGGGCCTTCTGTTGCCGGTTCCCGGCTTACGCCGTACCAGCGCGCATAGTGCTTCATGCCGGGGCTGTGCTGAATATCGTGTTCAAGCAGGTCGGTGAAGATAACGGCGTCAATGTCTTTGTGTTCTTTTAGGCTTTGCAGCGTTGCAGCCATAACTTGCTGCCAAGCAACCCGATCAACCTTGCCTGTGGTTGGATCATAAAAGTTGCCAAAGCTGAGCAGGGCCTGACGCCAGGCATTATCAAATAAGTGGCTAGGTGCAAAACTGTAGCCATTGCTCTCAAGATAGTCCACAACGTGATTGTCGACTTTATCTACGCTGTCACGCAAGATCGAGCGCGTGGGTTCGCCACTAATATTGACCGTTGCTAGTATGACTTTTTTTAAAGGATTTTGTTTGAGATCATCGCGACTGATAAAATAATCGTAGGTCGTCGGGTTGTAATCTGTTGAACTACAGCCTGTGCTGAAGACAGCACCGACCAACACTAAAATGAGAAAAGTTAATCGCACAGTAACACCTTTTTATTTGAAAGCCTGTGCATTCTAGCAACCGCTATAGATGAAGAGAAGCGAACATATGCCCAGGGTTCTTAGTTTACACACTGAAGTGAGCGGAGACGGCGCTTTCCCCGTAATTCTACTGCACGGTTTATTTGGTTCGGCCAGTAATTTAATGGCTGTTGCTCGCAGTTTAGCGGCAGACTATAAAGTTATTCGCATGGATTTGCGCAATCACGGTAAATCGCCACACAGCGATATTATGGATATACCGATCATGGCTGAAGATGTTCTGGCCACTATGGACACCTTAGGTGTCCAGCAAGCCCATATGCTCGGTCATTCTCTCGGGGGTAAAGTGGCGATGCAAGTGGCGGTAACGGCGCCGGATAGGGTCAGTCGCTTGGTTGTTGCCGATATTGCCCCCGTGCGCTACGGGCGTGGGCATGACGAAATCATCACAGCCCTATTAGGTATGGATTTACGGGCCCTGCGCAGTCGCGAGCAGGCTGATAATTTATTGCAGAAAGCTGTTCCAGAGCTGGCTATTAGGCAGTTTCTCTTAAAAAATATAGTGCGTGACGGCAAAGATGCATGGGCGTGGCGAATGAACCTGCCGGTTATTGCCGACTGTTACGATAACTTACGTGACGCACCGAATGCTGAAGCCTTTGCAGGCCCCACGCTGTTTATACGGGGTGAATTGTCTAAGTATATTCGCGACGAGAATCGCGTGCCGATGCAGCGCCAATTCCCGCAAATGGCCTTGCTTACCATTGCCGGGGCTGGGCATTGGCTTCACGCTGAGTTTCCGCAGATTTTTAACGCCATGGTCGCTGACTTTTTGGCGGCGGACAATGCCTAGGTGTAAAGCGCGTTTAATCAACGGCTGGCAGTCTAAACGTACACGTAAACACGCGGTTAATAACGGAGGAGGGCTATGATTAGCCGGATAACCGAGGCGCTATTTTCGGAACAGCCTCAGGAAACACTCTACCACTACACTTCCTTGAGTGGCGTTTTGGGTATAGTGGGCAGTCGTACGCTGTGGGCCAGTGATATTCGCTATATGAATGATTCGGCGGAACTGCGCCATACCGCCGATTTGGTGGGGCGTGAAGTGGCTGAGCGAATTAACAGTGGCCACAGTCGCCCGCATTTGCTCACGAGTTTTTTAGACTGGGTAAAAAATCGCATTACTAACGGCCATATTTTGTTTGGCGCCTCGTTTCGGGCTAATGGCAATTTGCTGAGTCAGTGGCGCGGCTATAGCGCCATCGGCAAGGGGGCGAGCCTCGGCTTTAACGCTGAAACCGTAAGCCGCTGTGCCCAGATGCAAGAATTTCGCATGGGGCGCTGTATTTATGATCGCCACACCCAACAAAAGCTTATTGCCCAAGTGCTTGATGCCGTTGAGGTGTTGGCGATAGAGATTGATGATGGTGTGGAGCGCGATGTATACCACGAACTGTTTGAGCATTTAGAAAGCGATTTGCTGCGGTTGGCGGCCATTCTTAAACACCCTTCATTTGAAGAGGAGCAAGAGTGGCGTCTGGTGTCACCAGTTGTTCCCGATTATCGTCAGGCGGCGGTTAGCTTTCGTGAGGGCCGGAGCATGTTAGTGCCGTATATGAGTTTCGCCTTGGCGCTGGAAGACCATGAGCCGGTTGCGCTCGATCATGTTTTTCTCGGCCCAACGCCGAATATAAGCTTGTCGATGAACTCCATGAAAATGTGTTTAGCCAAGCACGGTATTCGGCCGGCGCGAGGTATCGAATATTGTCAGATACCCTACCGGCAGAATTAAAGCCAACAGGCCATACTAATCCCCACTTAAAATAAAGTCTGCGCAACGCTCGCCAATCAGCACGGCAGTGGCATTGGTGTTGCCGGAGATCAAGGTTGGCATAATAGACGCATCGGCAACCCGCAAGCCCCTTAGGCCATGTACTTTTAGGCGGTCGTCGACGACCGCCATGGGGTCGCTGCCCATTTTACAGGTACCAACGGGGTGGTAGACCGACTCACCCGTATTGCGAATGAATTCTAATATTTCTTCATCGCTTTGTACCTCTGGTCCAGGAATGAGCTCGTCCCTCCGGTTTGCGGCAAACACCGGCGCCTCAAAAATCGCTCGGGCTTTACGCACGGCGGCGATCATTTTCTGGCGGTCTTCCTCTTCGGCCAAGTAATTATGCAATAGCGCTGGGGCGTCGCGGGCGTCGTTACTGCGAATATGTACCCAACCACGGCTTTTGGGCCGCAAATAGCATACGGTGGCAGTGGTGCCTGGCACGGTTATCATTCGCCCCTTTTCATCTTGGGTGCCCGCAGCTGGGGTGAAATGAATCTGGGCGTCTGGCCGCTTTAAGGCGGGATCCGTCTTGAAAAATACACCGACTTGAGATGCGGGGTGAATCAGCATGCCACTGCGTTTAAAAATCAGTTTAGCGAGGGTTTTTATCATCGCCAGCGGGCGGCTGTCTTCGTAGAATGTTTTCAAGCCAACAAAGGCACGCTGGGTATTAACGGTGAGGTGGTCTTGCAAATTCTCGCCAACCCCAGGCAGAGCGGCAGCGACTTTGATGCTGCGTTGCTGCAATAATTCAGGGTTGCCAATCCCCGACAGTTCTAATAATTGTGGTGAATTGATAGCACCACCGCAGAGAATGATTTCGGCGCGGCAACGGGCGGTAATTTCTTTATTGTTTTGCAGATAACGCAAAGCCGTGGCTTTGTTGCCTTGAAACTCAATGCGGCTCGCGAGGGCGCGGGTTTCAATCTGCAAATTCGGGCGTTTCGATATGGGCTTTAAGTAGGTTTTGGCGCAACTTTGGCGTAGACCATTGCGAATATTAACCTGAAAATACCCGGCGCCTTCTTGGCTGGGGCCATTAAAATCTGTGTTGTGGGGAATACCCGACTCTACTGCCGCCTGGATGTACATTTCCGCCAAGTCGTATTTGTCAGTGACATTGTCGACCCAGAGCTGGCCGTCTTTGCCGTGATAATCGCTCTCACCATTATTATTGTGTTCGCAGCGTTTAAAGATTGGTAATAAATCATCGTAGCCCCAGTCGCGATTGCCCAGCTCAGCCCAGTGGTCGTAATCTTCCCGCTGCCCGCGAATATACACCATGCCGTTAATAGAGCTCGAACCGCCAAGCAATTTCCCGCGCGGCTGATCAATGCAGCGTTGATTCATATGGGGCTCGGCTTCACTTCGATAACACCAGCTAAAGTCTGGATTTTTCATGGTGAAGGCAAAACCGAGCGGGATGTGCACCATAGGATGAGTGTCTTTGCCTCCCGCCTCGAGTAATAAGACTTTGTGTTTGGGGTTTTCTGATAATCGATTGGCTAGGGCGCAACCGGCCGAGCCAGCACCCACAATGATATAATCGTAATAGTTTGTTATGCTCATTAAGCTTGCACCTGTCTTGCCCGTATTCCGTGGGAGTCATGGCTTGGTACGCGGGCCGGTAAGCGATATTGTTCCGATAGGCCTACCTTACGGCGAAAGTTTCATGCATGTAAGTTATAATTTAGTAACCTTTCTAGTTTGCAATTCTGTAGTGAAGTTTTTTCCCAGCTAAAGCGCTTAATAAGCTCGGTGAAAGGCTGATCTAGCGGCGCTTGCAGGCGTATTTCCTGTTTGCTTAGCGGGTGAACCAAGCGTAAATGCAATGCGTGAAGTAGAAGGCGCGGGCAGGCGAGCTGTTCGGCGAAGTAGCGATTATGACGCCCGCGGCCGTGTTTGGCGTCGCCAATAATTGGGTGCGATATATGCTTGAAATGGCGACGTAGCTGGTGGCGGCGACCAGTTATCGGCTGGGCGAGAACGAGGGAGTAGCGGGACTGGGGGTAGGTTTCAATGTGGGCGTCGAGTTCGTACGTTGCTAGGCGCCGGAAGTGGGTGATGGCGTCTTGCGGTGCGGTAGGTTTGCTACGGACAATGCGCTTATCGGGTTCTTCCGTCAGCGGGTGAACGATGTGGCCCGCATTGGGGCAGTAGCCACGCAGTACCGCGAGGTAGGATTTCTCGACCTCGTGCGCCTGAAACGCTTGCGCGAGCTGGCTTGCCATGTCTGAGTTTAACGCAAACAGTAATACTCCTGAGGTTGGCTTGTCTAAACGGTGTGCAGGGTAAACATATTGGCCAATCTGATCCCGAAGCATTTGAATAGCAAAGCGTGTTTCGTGCCGATCAATAGGGCTGCGATGAACCAGTAGGCCCGTGGGTTTATTGATGGCGATGATATTTTCATCTTGGTACAAAATCGACAGTGTTTCGGGCGATGTGCTCATAGCGTTACCTTATGGGTGTAGATGAAGACTTTGTCATATTCATCATCATTGCTTGTTTGAGTTTTGCTCGTGGTGTTAGATTTCGGCCTAGCAGTTGATTGGCATTGTTCAGATCTGCTGCTGGCGTCTGGTTTTGGATCAGGCTTACATCCATTTTCACTTGGAGACGTTGCGTGGCAAAGAAATACCCGTGTAAAACAGTCGACATGACTTTTTTCGATACCGCCCCATTCCGCTATGTGGCGGAGGTTGTGGTTCGTGCTAGTGCTGCTGATGTGTTTTCTTCCTTTGAAAATGCTGACGACTGGCCGCGCTGGGCGATGCCGATACTTAACGTGGAGTGGACCGCGCCGCAGCCGTTTGGCATTGGCACCACACGCACGGTGACTATGGTGGGCAATCTAGTTGGCTACGAAGAGTTTATCGCGTGGGAGCGTGGCCGAGAAATGGCATTTTGCTTCACACATACCAGTGAGGGCAATATTGAATCCTTTGCCGAGCGCTATCAGGTCGAAGAGCTCGATAACGATAGCTGCAGAGTGAAATGGACAATGGCTATGCTTCCAAAGGGCTTTAGTCGGTATTTTTTGCCGATTTTCAGCCCGGTTTTGCATCTTGGAGTGAAGTTGATGCTGCGTAAATTTGCTAAATTAGTGGAAGGCCGCCAGTGCTTTGGCAGGCTTAAAAAATAGCTATTGCGCAGTTGTGCCGCTAGCGTTACTTGCTGGCAACCTGAGAAATTTCTGTCTCGAGTAAGGCCATAATGGTATCTATATCTTTGCGGCCAAGCTTACCTTCTTTTAAATAGCGAATTTTTCCGTTCGCATCGAGCAGTATTACCGCCACGCTGCCTTCTTTTAATTGCCAAGTTTTACGTCCACGGCTAGCGTCATCGGCGATCATCACCGCCTCAGGGTGGGCACGCTTGTTTTTCTCCATTTCACTACTAATCATACCTGAGGTACCCCACATGGCGTCCTCGATATTGACAACGCTGATCGACTGAAAGCTGCCAGGAGTGAAATCCTGTTCCTCTAAACGCGTTCGCAGTGGTGCGATGATGTGGTCTGAGGACATTCGCGCGGCAAGATGAAAAATTAAGGCAGGCGAGCCACGTTGAATGCTGGCGGTAGACCAGCTTTTATAATCGACGTTCGATTTATTTAAGACCAGTTCGCCTTTTGAGGGAATGCTGACATCGGCGAGTGTGCCGCCTAGCTCGAGAGCGTAGCTGTTAATACTGCCAAGAAGCGCCAATCCTAATAAATATTTTTTTAAACGCAACATTTAGGGTTTCCTGTGGTGTATGTAAGGTTAAAAGTTTGCCAAGAATAGCATAGCGATCTCAAAACAATGATGACGCTTAGTTCATAGTCTAGGCCACGGAGATTAACCTCCACTGAACAGTTGCGGAAACTAATTGCTTAAGTGCATGAGGAGTGTGCGCTTGCCCGCTGCGCGGCGATGCTCCCAAATGTAGATTCCCTGCCAACTGCCGAGGGCAAGTTGGCCGTCAATGATTGGAATGGCGAGGGAACTCGCGGTTAATGCCGCTTTAATATGGGCCGGCATATCGTCGGGACCTTCAATGGTGTGGGTGTAAAGGGGATCGTTTTCTGGCACCAGTCTATTAAGCCAGCGCTCTAAATCAATGCGGGCACTGTCGTCGTAGTTCTCTTGAATGAGCAAGCTTGCCGAGGTGTGCTGAATAAACAGTGTGCATAAGCCATTCTGCCCCCCGAAGTGTCGCGCGATGCTCTGGTTCACAACCGAAGTGATACTGTGTAGGCCTTGGCCTGTAACTGAAAAGGAGAGATGTTCAATCATGATTTCGTTAGGCCTTTTATCGCCTTTTTTACTGTGTCGCTGGGGGCAGTATACCGAGCTTAAACGGATGTTCTATAAGAAAATATTGAAATTTAGCGCCGTTTAGGTTGCGGTAGCAGGCTATTCGGTGCTTGACAATAGGCAGGCGAGGCCATAAATTATAAATAACCACGTGGTTACAAATATTATAATGTCATCAGTTGGGCCTATGAACACGTCAAAAAAACCGCCTACTAAAGCCGCGGGCAGACCGAAAAAAGTCACGCATCAGCAAATTATTGATGCGGCGCTTTTGACGATGGAACAAGAAGGTTTTAAAAGTTTGAGTTTGCGCGCGTTAGCGCGACAACTCGGCATCAATCACGCAACCTTGTATAACTATGTTGACAATATTGAGGCAGTCGAGCGGGATGCTTTAAGTGCGTTAATGGAGCGAATCCCCGTTCCTGATAAAAGCAATCCCCAGCCAATTCGTCAGCAGCTTATTGAACATTTACTCGCTGTGCGGAAAACTCAGATTGTCCACCCCAAATTTTGTCACGCACCGGCGGGCACCTCGGCTTGGAAAATACACATGCGTTGCCTCGTGCGAGTGCAGCAAGCGTGTTGCGAAAAAGATGAGCAGCTAGAAGATGTCGCCGTCGCCTATAACGCCCTAATTGGTTTGATTGCGACGAATGCGGAACGGACCCGCACCACTGGTCGTAAAGTGCCAATTCAGGGCGATATCGAAGCAATTGCCGCGTTACCACAGGATGAGTTTGAACCACTTTTTAGGCCGCTGGTACAAAATGGCAAGTATTCATTGCGCATCTCGTCATTTGTTCATCGGCTCGACTATTTAATTAGCTGCCTAATACCCTATTTGCCGCCGATCGATGACGAGCTGCTAATTTCAATGCAAGCCCTAGTAAGTGAATAAAGCTAGATGTAAACCCAAAAAATAAATGAGTGACACCATTATGAAAAGCTTTCATGGAAGGAAAATAATCGCCTTGCTTACGAGCAGCTTGCTTGTAAGTGCGACTGCTAGCGCGACAGACGAAGTGCAGAATTCGCCTACGCTTGCTGCTAAAAGTAAGAATCATCGAGTGTTAGAAGAGGTTATAGTTACTGCGACTAAGCGTGAGAAGTCCATGCGCGATTTGCCTGCGTCGATGGCCGCGATTAGCGGTGAAAATATGGAGTCTCAGGGGATTCTCAGTATTAATGACATGCTCGAACAAACCCCGGGCGTCACAGCGAATGCCGCGCGGCCTGGCGATCAGCGAATTGTCATGCGGGGGATCTCGACAAGCTCGTCGCCCAATAGCACGGTGCCTTACCCGGTAGGTATATTTATCGGCGACACAGCGCTCAATGAACCTTATGCGGCCAGTATTACACCGGACTTATCTGCCTTTGATCTTGCGGCAGTAGAAGTACTTAAAGGCCCCCAGGGGACGCTGTTTGGCGGCGCGGCACTATCTGGGGTCTTGCGTTATCGCTTGAATGACGCGCTGCCTAATGAATTTCAAGCGCGCTATTTCGCACAATATATCTCACCAAAAGATGGTTCCGAGGCGTTAACCCAAGGTGTTGTTGTCAACGCGCCGCTGCTTGGTGAAGGTGGCGATCTCGGTATTAGATTGACCTATATTACGAGAGAGTACCCCGGTGTCACTGACGATATTCGCCCGGAACAAGCGCAGAAAGATGTTAATAGCGGCGAGGGCGAACAAATTCGTGTTGGTGTGACCTGGGAGCCTAGTGAAGAATGGCAATTAAAATTCACGTATCTTGATCAAGATTATAGCGCTGAAAATGGATTGATCATCGCCGATTCACGGGAAGGCCCGCGAGAAACCGAGGGCTCGCTTATTCCGTGGCCCAACAAGCATCGGTTTGCACTTTATAACCTTGGTATACAGTACACCGCTGAAAAATTTGAGGTGATCTCATCGACCTCAAGAACGGAAAAAGAGCGTTTTAATATTATTGACTCCTATGGTGCTATTGCTGGAATTCCACCTGCGGGGGCGCCAGACGCGCTGGCTATCCCTTTTGAGACAGATCAAGAATCAACCTCCTTTCAACAAGAGCTTAGAATTCAATCCGTGGGTGGCGAGAAACTAGAGTGGCTCTTGGGAGCGTATTACCTCCGCTCGCCAATTCGTTATGCCTTAGTGCTGAATGCACAGGCGCTTAATATGGCTTCTGCTAGCTACGAGGAATTAACGAATGCCGTTAATGCCACCGCGAATGCGTTCGGATTAGGCGCGATAACGGCAGAAACCTTAGCGTCTTTAGGGCTTGACGCCGGTAATGTGGCTTGTGAACTTGCGGTATTGTGTGCTGAAACCAACGCTTTAGCTAAGGAGCAAGCGCTGTTTTTCGACTTAACGTGGTATCCATGGCAATTTTTGGAAGTTTCGGCAGGCGCACGAGTTTACCAGACCACGGTCGCGGGAGGGTTTGTCGGCCAAGGCGTTGGTGCCCGCGCCGTGAATAACGGAATGTCTCCTGCTAACTTAACAACCACAATTGAGGAGGAGGGCATCAATCCTAAGTTCTCTGTAACCTACCGCTTTAGCGATGACCATTCAGTTTATTTCTTGGCAAACAAGGGTTTTAGGTTTGGCGGCATTCAGAATATTCCGGAGAGTGAATTGGAAAATGTGCCGGGTACTTATAAATCAGATTTTATTTGGAATTATGAATTTGGCGCGCGCTCAAGCTGGTTTGACAATAGCTTGGAATTTGACGTAACGGCTTTCCATATCGATTACACGGACGCCTTAGTTGTATTGAAAAACGCCATCCAAATTAATTATTACGACAATGTCGGCACTGCCGAAAGCGACGGATTTGAAGCCAATTTACGTTGGTTAACGCCAATTCCTGGGGTAGTACTAACAGTGAGCGGTGGCACCGTCGATGCTAAAACTACTGAAGACTTCCAGGCGGGACGCGACACTGTGCCTGCAGGTAAGCCCTTGCCTGGGTCCGCAGACTATCAGTACAGTGGCAATCTCGCTTTCTTTGGCTCGCCAGATTGGCTGGTCAATGTATCTGGATTGATCGGTTATACCTATGTGGGTGAAACATATAATGACATTGCCAACGACGATATTGTTAACGATTACGGTACCTATAATTTCAGCTTAAATCTCTCGCTGCCATCGCTTACGGGAAACCCCAAACTCGCGCTGAATGTCCTTAATATCACCGATGAAACAGCGGCGGTTAGCTTGATAAATACACCTGCAGAAAACGATTTTGCGATTCTTAATGCGCCGCGAACCATTAGTGCGCGCTTTAGTTTGGAGTTCTAGTCATGGCCTTGCGTTTCAATTTAATTACAATGTTGTTGGTTTATCTGACATTAACGAACTTCGTTAATGCCGATACGGCGTGGCCAATGGAGGCTTTGCCTGCTTCTGCGGCAAGCGCACTTGATCCTGCGCAATTTGTGTCGATAGATCAGCACCGAGACTGGCAATTAGACCTTGATGCTCGCGGCCTACGCGCCGCAGGCAGCGTTGCTCATGAAGCGTATATTGATGAGTTGCAAAAGCGTTTACAGCGCGCCGGGGTAGATCGCACTTATCGCGAACCTGTCGAACTCAATCAATGGTTGGCCGACAGCTGGGGCTTGGAGTTAATGGGTGCGCAAGGTGCGGTGCCATTACCAACCACAGCTTATCTCCCGTATTCTGGGTCGACTTCCGCCAGCGGCGTCGTTGGTAAGCTCAAACTAATTAACGCAGATGCGCGCTATGGTGAGGGTGAGCTTGCTGGGAAGATTGTACTGTTAACACTCAAAAAGCCAGAATCTACTTTGGCGGTTTTTGAGAGTGCCGCGTGGCGCCGTTATGATCCTGCGCGCAGTGTTCACGCTGACACGCCATATCAGCGCAGCTATTTTGCATTGAGCACTCTCGCTAAAAAACTCGATATGCTCCACCGCGCTGGGGCCAGCGCGGCTATTATCGGTCTCGAAGAACCGAGCAATAATGCCCTCGGGATGTATGCACCCTACGATGCCATCAATCGAAATGTGCCTGCATTATATGTTGACCAAGACACGGCTAAATACCTAGCCAATATGGCTGATGGGAATGTTGAACTTCGTCTCACTTTAGAGGCACGCATTGCCAAGGTTAACAGTAGTAATTTGATTGGTATTATACCGGGTCAATCTAACGAACTCGTGGTGCTTAATAGTCATACCGATGGGCCTAACGGCATTGAGGATAATGGTCCAAACGTGATTGTCGGCATGGCGCAATACCTTGCGCGACTACCGAGAGCCGCGTTACCGCGCAGCATTATGATTTTGCTAAGCTCAGGCCACTTTGCCGGCGCGCAAGGGGGGCAGAGCTTTATTGATCAGCACCTACACGATGGCACCCTGGAGCGTATTGCTGCGGTGCTATGCCTAGAGCATTTAGGGGCCGAGGAATGGGTGGCTGGGCCGGGTGGTCGCTGGATGCCAACGGGACGCCCAGAACCGTACTGGTTCTTTATGCCAAATATTCCGCCGTTGATTGCCGCCGCAGAAGTCGCCTTAAAGCGTGCCGACGCAGCTCCCGCCTTTATTCGGCCGCCAACACGGCCGGAAGGCAAGGGCCTGTTCCATGACCATGTGTGGCCGGGCGAAGGGCAGGTTTTTTGGGGGCGTAGTCGCATTCCCACCGCAAATTATATTGCTGGTCCCAACTACTTGTTTAATTGGGGTATCAGTACCGCAGACAAAGTTAATTATCAGCGCTTGTTTCGCGAAACGATTGCCTTCACTGAAATGACACTAACACTTGCAGCTACCCCAATGGCTGATCTTCGTAAGCCAGAGAAAAATTAAAATGATCAAGCAAATATTCATTGCGCTGCTAGTTGTTGCCTGCGCTCAGCTCGCGAGCGCCACAACGGCAGAGATTAGCTCGGGTGTCATTGCGGGTGTGCGCAACGGACATATAGACCAATATTTAGGGGTGCCCTACGCCGCGCCACCGATTGGTGAATTACGCTGGCGCGCGCCACAGCCGGTGGCATCGTGGGCGGGTATTAGACCGGCATTGGCGCCGGCCAGCCCCTGCGCGCAAATAGGCTCCTTTTTTAGCACCGACGACGAAGCGAACTTCGATAAGCCATATGGCTCAGAAGATTGCTTGTATCTAAACATTTGGGCGCCAGCGTCGCCAAAAGAATTACTACCGGTATTGGTGTTCTTCCACGGTGGTTCAGGAATCGTTGGCGACTCCGCACATCCTTTATATAACGGTCAGCGCTTGGCAGAGGAGGCAAATGCGGTTGTCGTTACAGCTAATTATCGCCTTGGCGTTTTTGGCTCATTACAAAGTCCCGCTCTCCACACTGGCGATCCTGCGGAAGATTCCGGCAGCTATTTTCTGCTAGATATGATTCGCGTGCTCGATTGGCTTAGTGAAAATTGCTTGGCGTTCCGCTGCGATAGCAAGGCAATCACGATATCAGGGCAATCTGCAGGTGCGGTCTCGGTGCTTGCGCTACTGCGGTCACCGCTGGCAAAGGGAAAGTTTCAGGGGGCAATAAGCTTTTCGGGCTTGCCATTTTCAGCTTCTGCGGAGACTGCTCTAAAGCGAACCGAGAAATTACTTAGTAATCTCGCGTCTCAGAATTTGGGGTTTGCCGTAGACGGCAAGGGCGCCAATCTTTTTGCGGCGAACGCGACTACGCAATTGCGAGACTATTTATATCAGCTATCGACAAGGGATTTGCTTAATGCCTCTGGCTTTGGGCTGTCGCCAGCTATAGTAGCGGATGGTACGGTGCTGGCGAGCCTTGAAACGCCGGATAAGCCCGTTGCTAAGGCCCTAAGCCGCGTTCCGTTAATGATCGGCAGTACAAAGGATGAGATGACCACACTCACACCTATAAAAGGTTTTGGCCGTAGTGCCGAGAAAATCTGGCCGCTGGTGAACGGCGAGCCCCGCGACAAAACGATTAATCAACAATTGGGCTTTCTATCAGGGCTCGTGCGGGATCTCCGTGTCGGCTTCGCAAATCTATTTGTAAAAAAGCGATTGATGAAATACAGCAAACAATATGCAAAGCAGCTTCCCGCTGTTTACCTATACCAGTTTGCGTGGGCTAACTACCCGGAGCCCTGGCGCTCTGAAATGGGCGCGTTTCACGGCTTAGATATTCCGTTTATATTTGGCAATTTTATTGAAGACCATAAAATTTATATGCGCTTTGCGTGGACAGAAGAGAATAAAAAGCAGCGCGAGGCATTGCATAGCGACATTGTGCATAATATTTACGGTTTTCTTCGCATAACAATGCCTAGTAATAGAGAGCCGGATAATTACTTGTGGGAGCCTTTAAATGGCAAGGAGAATATTCATATATGGAAATAATAGTGCCATTGAATTACGCATTTGCGCGGTGGCTTGTAGCCATCGTAATACTGATTGCTAATATACCGGGTGCATACTCTGATCAGCCAGGTAATGAAATATGGCCAGTTGCTGTCGCTAAAAATGGCTTTTCGCTAAGTCAGTGCGATACCGTTTTAGCGAACTTTGCATCGATAAATCTTGCCCTAGGCGAAAATCAGGCACTTTATACCTATTTAAATATGGCGCAATTTTTTCCGCATCAGCAGGTATCTCGCACGGGGGAGGTGAAGCCCCTAGTGAAGAAATTGCGGCCTAAGCTTGGAAAAGTAAGGGTAGTGACGCAGCTCGGAAATTTGAGCTTCCAAGAAATGATTGCTCATCCAAAAAGTCGAGTGCAGGGCATTATTGTTTTACACCAGGGTAATATCGTTTTCGAATCGTATCCAGGTATGCGTGCAAGTGATAGTCACCTTTGGTGGTCCTTGGCAAAAGTCATCACTGGACTCGTTGTTGAGCAGCTTATACATGAAAAGAAATTAGACCCTACCCAGAAAATTGCACATTATTTGCCCGAATTTTCTGAAAGCGCATGGGCAGAGATTTCGGTCCAGAATATTCTTGATATGGCCAGCGGTATCGACGCGGTTGATACCGCTAAAGATTATGTCGATCCTACATCAGGTATTGGTAGGCTTATTAGCGCAGAAGGTATCTTGGCGTTCACTACGGCGCAAACAATTGCGCACAATCAGGCATTAAAACTAATGGATTCACATGCTGAGCCCGGTTTACGCTACGAGTATTCGTCGGCCAACACCAATATATTGGCATTACTCATTGAAGCCCTTAGCAATCGGCGATATGCCGATGTTGTTCAAGAGCGAGTGTGGTCCAAAATAGGTGCAGAAGCTGACGCTTTGCTGGGCCTAAGCCCTGATGGTCGCGCAATAGCGCACGGTATGTTTGCATCCCGGCTTCGTGATCTCGGTCGCTTTGGTTTACTGTATACGCCAGCGGGACGTGATGAAGCGACTGTCGCTGGAGCTGTATTAAATAAAATTACAGATATCAAAAGCAATCAACACTATCAAAATGCGCCAGCAGCGGCTGAAAATGCCTTAAATAAATTAGGCGAGCGGCCGGTTAATGCCCTTTCGCAATGGGATGCGCTGTTCAGTGATGGCGATCTGTTTAAATCCGGATTTGACGGCCAGGCGCTGTATGTTTCCCCCTCTCGCGATGTTGTTATCGCTATGTTCTCAACGTCAAAGAACAAAAGTGCTTATGCTTACTTGCGAGCTATTGCGAAACAATTCCCCTTAAACTCAGCACGCCCCAAGTCACACTATTGAGACCAAGACTGAGTGCGGCGAGCCGCGCAAGGTGTTGAATGCGCGCTAGCGGCGTGCGTCATCGGCTGTTTTAAGTTTTAGCATGGCGCAGAATAGCGGGGTTTAGCTGGTGCTTTTTGATGAGCTTGTGGAAATCTGAACGATTTCGGCCGGCTTGTCGCGCCGCATCGGTAACATTTCCTTTCGTCGCGGCCAGCACCAGCTCTAGATATTCACGCTCAAATTTCTTTCGAGCTTCGGCGAGCGGTGGGAGTTCGCTGGCGGGATGGATTGCTTGGGGCAGGGCGGCGATGGTTTGGGCCTCGCCAATAATCGCAGCGGGAGAAAGCGCCGCAAGCTGTTCAACGATATTGCTTAACTGGCGTATATTACCGGGCCAATCATAGGCCATTAGCGCACACAGCGCCGCAGGCGAAAAACGCTTTGCCTCGCTATTTGCCCGCAAACCAATATTGTGTAAAAAGTGTTTTGCTAAAAGCTGAATATCGGCGCGACGATCGCGCAGGGCCGGTAAACGGAGCGATGCGACATTGAGACGGTAATATAGGTCCTCGCGGAATCTCCCATCAGCAATGGCATCTTCAAGGTGTTGGTGGGTGGCAGAAAGCACCCTAGCATTGATACTGATGTCTTGTTGGCTGCCAACAGGTCTGATTTTTTGTTCCTGTAGCACTCGGAGTAGTTTTACTTGCAGGGGGGGCGGCATGTCGCCAATCTCATCTAAGAATACCGTGCCGCCGTCGGCGCTGGCGAACAATCCTTTATTGTCGCGGCTGGCTCCAGTAAACGCGCCTTTAACGTGGCCGAATAATTCTGACTCGAGTAAGTCGGCGGGAATTGCGCTGCAGTTAATCGTAATAAATGGCTGGTCGGCTCGATCGCTAGCTGCTTGTATAGCGCTGGCTAAGAGCTCTTTGCCGGTGCCACTTTCACCGCGAATCATAATATTAATATCACTTTTAGCCAGTAATTTTGACTGCTCTAGTAGCTGCTGCATCTTCGCGCAACAGGTGATAATATTGCTTCCAACACCGTGTTCGGATGGTCTGTCGACACTAAAACTTAGCGCCTGCTGAATACTGCTGAGTAGTTCATCTTTGTCGACAGGTTTTGTTAGAAAGCTGAATACGCCTTTTTGGGTCGCACTCACGGCTTCTTTAATAGAACCATGGGCGGTAAGTACAATGACCGGTAGGCCAGCATATAGTTGTTGAATTTTTTCAAAAAGCTCAATGCCATCCATACCGTCCATGCGTAAATCTGAAATAACAATATTTGCGCACTCTTTTTGCAGCGTTGCCAGTGCACTTTTGCCACCATCGGCACAGACTACCTCAAAGTCTAATGCCTCTAAGCGCATTGAGAGCAACTGCAATACGCCGGGATCGTCGTCTACCAGTAGTATTTTAATGCGCGGTTGTGTATTCATTGTTGACCTCTTAACTGCTGGGTTTCATTGCTATTGATTTCGGCTTCGATATCGCTAATACCGTCAATGGTGTGGCGCAGCTTGGCCTGTAATACGTCACGCTCTTGCTGGGTTTGCAGTAAGGCGCGGTTGGTATCGTCGATGAGGCTCAATAAGGCCCGCTCGGCTTCACTTAGTGACTGAGCACTAAGCGTGGTGATTAATGCGCGACTCTGTTTTGCGTTGTGCTCAGGTGCGCATGTGGCCAAAATTAATTGCTGGAATTGACTGGTACTATTGTTTCGCGTCTGCAAAATCCCCTGCACCTGTAAGCGTTCGTCTTCTGGCAGTAGACACCAGGCCTGGCGTTTTGCAAGCAGCGCGATCACGGGCGCTGGTACGTGGATTGCCACTACCTCCGGCGCTGTGTCGTTAACGGGAGCCGACTCGTGTTTTGGGACAGGAGCAACTAAGGAGCACGCGCCGAGTAGTGAAATATTGAGCAGTAATAGATTTTTATTCATAGTCCGTTTCATCGTTGCTTGGGAAAGCAGAGCGTAAATTCTGCGCCTTGGTCTTTTTGTGATTTTAATGTCAGTGTCGCCTGGGCCTGTTCGGCGCAGGCTTTAACAATGGCCAGTCCAATGCCACTACCTTTCAAGGCACCGTGTCGTTTGTTCTTGCCTTGATAAAAGGGCCGGAATACGGCTTCTTGTTCGTCAATATCAATGCCGGGGCCATTGTCGCTGACCTGCAGCCACCAATGACTGCAATCTTCTGGGGGGGCGTTAACGTCGTGGCTGTGTTGCTTAATATTGCAATGTCCCCAATTAATCGCGATTTCACCGCCGGTGCGACAAAAGTGAATGGCATTAGACAGTAAGTTACTCAAAATCATTTCGATCAGCTGGGCATTAGCGGTAACGAGCTGGCCATTACTAGGGGCTTTAATGTTGAGCGCGGTATCCGGCAAAAAACTGCGGTAACGAGCAATTAAATTTTTGCACATAAGAGATAAGTCTATTTGCTCCTTGTGGGCGGCTATACCCTGAGACACCGCATTGAAGTTGAGTAGCTGTTGAATTAACTCTTGGAGGTTCTCGGCTTGATTTCGCAAAATGGTGAGTACCGCCATCTGCTTGTCATTGAGTTGCCCCGGAATTTGATCGGCGAGAAGCGCTTGTGCGTCCATTATGGCAGCGAGCGGGCTTTTTAGTTCGTGGGTGATGTGTTGGGTGAATTGCGCCTTGTATTGCTCGGCACCTAGTAGCTGAACCCGCATCCATTCCAATCGGTGGCCGAGCTCGATTAAATCGGATGGGCCGTCAATGTCAATCGGTGTGTCCCAGCTGCGTTCGCCAAGATGGTTAATGGCGAGAGATAAGCGGCGTATGGATCGGGTAACGATGATGGAACTTGCGCCCAGTAGCAGCAAACTTGCAGGCAGTGCCAGTAAGCCAGTAATTAGCATGCGCCATAAAACATTATTTAAGGCTTGTTCGGCATTGTTTAAATTGCTTTGAACTGCCTTGCTTAGTTGATTGTGTAAGTCGTTACCGGCGCTCTTTAAATCTGCGTAAAGCGTACTTAATTGTTGTTTTTGTTTTCGGGCGTCGCTACGTGATACCTTGTTGATATTTGCAACGGTTTTCTCGATTTTCGTTAATGTGCTGCTTTTTTTAAGTTCGGGTAATTGACGCTCAATTTTACTGAGACTTTCACTAAGCTGATGCTGCTTGATTTTTAGTATTTCTAATAGGCTTTGGTCTTGCAGTAGCTGGTACTGCCGTGCTGATCGCTCGATTTCTTTATTGAGTTCTTGAACGGTAATACTAAGCTGAGATATTTGCGCTTGATCCATAACAAGGCGTTGCTGCGCACGTGCTTGGCTGCTCATTTCTAAGGCAGCGTAGCTTACCGCAATAATAAGCGGCAACATTGACAGCATGGTTGTCCCTATCCATTGCTGGGTAAGGCTGAGTTTTTTACTAATAAAAATCGCTATTACCCCTTTCCATTTTAAAAAAATTTAGTATGTTGCAAATTAAAGACTAGCTAAGTTACTGATGTAATTAATTAAATAATTTAATTCTGGAAATGTGTTGCCAAAAGCCAACGATTTGACCTCGAGCCTGGTGACTTAGTTCGCGATAAAATTATAAGTTGTTGTTTTTATTATAAAATAAATTTTGGCACAGCCGTTGCTGTTGTCTAGGCGACGCCGCAGAAGGGCTTTAACAAACAAGGCAATTTTAGGTGTTATAGGTGAATTTGATAAATCAGAAATTATGCCGATTATTTAAAATTGGCAATAATTAAGGAGAAATTCATGAAAAAGATAGCAGCAGTTTTCGTAGGTTTGGCATTAAGTTCATTTTGTTTGGCAGAGCCGGTATCTGGCGCTATTCAAGGTAGTGGCCAAGGTGGTGTGAATACTGATATTCAGCAGGGCAGTGGCATAGGCTCAGGCGGATTGCGTGGCCAAGGATCTATGCAGGGAACTGATGAGGCGAGCGGCGCAATTTTTACTGCACTCGACCAGAACGGTGACGGCGCACTCGACGAGAGTGAAGCGAAATCAGAGAGCTCATTAAGCCAATATTTCTCTGCAATCGATACTGATTCCGATGGCGCGGTAAGTCGTGACGAGTATCTTGGTCGCTGGAAAGCGATTCAAGAGACTGAAGAAGAAGCTGAGTAATCCGCTTGTGTGCGGGCCATTGGCCCGCATTTATCCATTCTCTAAATTTGAATTTAATTCATAGAGGAAAATTTTATGCGCACATTATATTCACATAGCTTGGCTTTACTTGCCGCGGTTATTGGCACAACAGCGTTGGCATCTACCGCGTTTGCGAATCCAACGGTAGGGCCGCACGCATACGTCGGGGCCAATTACGGTGGTTATAAGGATCGCGGTGGCGATTTTGATGAGGACGATGATTTTAAAGAAGCCATCGTGGGCGCACAACTTAATCCATTTTTAGGTTTTGAAGCTAGTTATATTGATTTCGGTTCATTTGGTGGTGATGTTGGTAAGGGCAGTGTTGATGGCTACGGTTTGGCGATGGTCGGTCGTTTGCCCTTAACCGAGCAAATGGGCCTCTATGCAAAAGTAGGACAACTATTTTGGGATACGGACATACGTACCGCAGGATTTAAGCGAAGCTACGATGGCAATGAGCCCTTTTTCGGTGTCGGTGCCGACTTAAAGGTGAGTGAGCATATTGTTGTGGCACTAGAGTACGATCGCTACAAAATTGATCTTGATGACTCGACCTTTCCCGCGCCAGCCTCAAACTGGGAAGAGGATATGGACACCGTGAAGCTGGGCGCTAGATTTGTATTTTAAAATGCAAACTAGACTTATTAAAGTTTAGGGTTTAATAAGCCTGGTTTTCGCGCTCGCCGTTACTTTGCTTATCGCAAGCAACGTCGAGTGACACAGCAATTTAAATGGAGTGAAGCTTCCCTCAGCCAGTCGCGGTGTCCCCCTCATTTGTCGCGACTGGCTTTTTTATTTGATGCCCATTGTGCTTATTGAGGAGGCGGCATTTTTTCGCCGCAGTGCTTGCAGTAATTGGCTTCTTTGTCGTGGCCAAATTTTGCACAGTTAACACACTGGCGGTTGGTGATCATACGCTGACTTTCTTGAATTAATTCTGCACTGAGAATGCCGGTGGGAATGGCGATAATGGCGTAGCTCGTTATCATCGCCATAGCAGCAACGAGTTGGCCCAGTGGGGTGTGGGGTGCGATGTCGCCATAACCGACGGTGGTCACGGTCACAATCGCCCAGTACATGCTTCTGGGTAAGCTGGTAAAGCCATTCTCTGGGCCTTCTATTAAATACATCAAGGCGCCAAAAACCACGATTACCGTCAGCACAGAAACGAGGAAAACAGATATTTTGCGCCGTGATGCAAGCAGCGAACGCAGCAGTACATTGGCTTCGCTCATATAGTGAAAAAGCTTAAATACCCTAAAGACCCTGAGTACTCTGAATACTCGGATGACCAATAAATGCTGGGCGCCGGGAATAAAGATGGATAGATACGTGGGTATTGTTGCGAGTAAATCAATTAAGCCATAAAAGCTGAAAATATAGGCGCGTCGATTGGGTGAACAGTATATTCGCGCGCCATACTCCAGCGTGAATAAAATAGTAAAAAAAACTTCTATGCCAAATAAGAAATCGCCGTAGCGCTGGTGAATAGATGCTACCGAATCCACAAATAAGGCGGCGACGCTACTCAGTATGACCACAATCAAGCAAATATCGAAGTTGCGACCGGGACCAAGTTCGGTGCCAAAAATAATCTCGTGGAGCCAGGTTTTAAAATTGGCATTACTCATTTGGATTTATTCCTCTTCAGCCAAGGCGGCGACCATCTGCTGACACAGTAAGGCGAGATCGGCGTTGCTGATAATATAGGGGGGCATGGTGTACACCAGCTTGCCAAAAGGTCGAATCCAAATCCCCTTGTCAATGAACCTGGCCTGTAAACTGGCCATATTGACTGGCGCCTTCATTTCAATCACGCCAATCGCGCCCAGACAACGTACGGCCTGGACGGTGTCTAGCTCGGCTGCGGCGGCTAGGCCGGTAGTCAGACCTGCCTCGATTCGTTGAATATTAGTTTGCCAGTCGCTGGCCAAGAGCAAGTCGATACTGGCATTGGCAATACTGCATGCCAAAGGATTGCCCATGAAGGTGGGGCCGTGCATAAACACGCCAGCTTCGCCTTCGCATATGCCGTGGGCAATTTTTTCGCTACACAGGGTTGCCGCTAAGGATAAGTATCCGCCGGTTAATGCCTTGCCGACACACATAATATCGGGACTAATACCCGCGTGCTCGCAGGCAAAGAGCTTGCCGCTGCGGCCAAAGCCGGTGGCGATTTCGTCGTGAATGAGTAATACATCGTAGTCATCACAGAGTGTACGCAGTTGTTTTAAGTAGTCGCCGCCGTAAAAGCGCATGCCCCCGGCACCTTGTACAACGGGCTCAAGGATAACTGCAGCTAACTCCTGATGATGGTTTTGTACAAGTGATTTGATGTTCGCTAAATCCGCTTCGGTGGCGGGTTCGCCAAAGGCAGTTTTGGGCGCCTCGGCAAATAGGTGTTCTGGCAAAACCTTATTAAATAAGTGGTGCATGCCGGTGACGGGATCACAGGTCGCCATCGCGCCAAATGTGTCACCGTGGTAGCCGTTGCGCAGGGCGAGCAAGCGGGTTTTTTGGGGCTGGCCGATAGAATGCCAGTATTGCAGTGCCATTTTAATGGCGACCTCTACAGCAACAGAGCCAGAATCAGAGATGAATACGCGGGTGAGTGGCGCTGGGGTAATATCTACCAAGCGTTTGCCTAGGGTGGCGGCGGCGGGGTGAGTAAGCCCGCCAAACATAATATGCGACATATCATCGAGCTGGGCTTTTGCCGCTGCGTTTAAGGCCGGATGATTATAGCCGTGTATAGCTGACCACCAAGATGACATACCATCAATAAGTTCACGACCATCGGCTAGCGTGAGTCGCACGCCTTTGGCGGATACCACCGGAACCATCGCTGGCGGGTTCAGTACTGAGGAGTATGGGTGCCAAATATGGTCTTTGTCCCATTGTAGCCACTGATCTGTGCTAGTGTTTTGGTAGTCTGTGGGCATATTGGTCTCCATGTTAAGGCTGATATATTTTAGGGCTTATGGGGAGATAACACGAATTATCATTGCCATAGAGCTAAGCGCTTTATGTTATGACGGCGTTTAAGCGTAAATTTGCTGGCTAGGGAGGAGATACCATGAATACGTTTCGGCTCGAGCGCGACAGTATGGGCGAGGTGAAGGTTGCTAGTTCGGCTAAATACGGGGCGCAAACTCAGCGCGCCCTTGATAATTTTGCAATTAGCGGCTTGGTTCTGCCCGAGCAGTTTATTCACGCAGTGGTGCGTATCAAGCGCTGTGCGGCTATGGTCAATCGCGAAGAAGAGCTGCTGTCGGAAGATCTATTTCAGGCGATTGTTAGTGCTGCAGATAAAGTTTTGGATGGCGCCTATAGCGACCAATTCCCGATTGATGTATTTCAAACCGGTTCGGGCACTAGCACAAATATGAACGTAAACGAGGTATTGGCTAAGCTCGCCAGCGAGAGTAGCGGTCTTGAGGTCAGCGCCAATGACCACGTGAATATGAGCCAAAGTAGTAATGATGTTATTCCTAGCGCGATCCATGTCAGCGCGGCGCTGGCCTTGCACAAGCAATTATTGCCAGCGCTAGAACATTTAGAGGCTGTACTTAAACGCAAGGCGAGCCAGCTTGACGGTGTTCTCAAAACCGGTCGAACTCATCTTATGGATGCGATGCCGATTAAGTTGTCTCAAGAAATTTCGGCCTGGGCAGAACAAATTCATAAGGCCCGCAAACGTCTTCTGGATACCCAAAAGCAACTTTGTCAGTTGGCGCAAGGTGGAACAGCCGTTGGCACCGGGGTGAATTCACCCGATTTATTTGCTGAGAAGTTCTGCTTGGCGATTAGTATCGACACAGGTTTGAACTTTAAACCCAACTGCTCGCTGTTTGAGGCGTTATCTAGCCAAGACACGGCGGTGGCCACCTCTGGTCAATTAAAGGCCTTGGCGGTGGCGTTAATGAAGATCAGTAATGATCTGCGCTGGATGAACAGCGGCCCGCTAGCGGGCTTGGGCGAAATTCGCCTGCCAGCACTGCAGCCCGGCAGCAGTATTATGCCGGGTAAAGTAAACCCAGTGATACCCGAGGCGGTGGCCATGGCTGCCGCGCAGGTAATTGGCAATGACGCCTGCATAACCGTCGCTGGGCAGTCAGGTAATTTTCAGTTGAATGTCATGCTGCCGGTTATCGCCTACAACCTACTGCAAAGTATCGAGATACTGAGTAATGCTTGTCGGGCGCTGGCCGATAAAGCCATCGCTGACTGCACCATCGACGAGGCGGTAATGACGGACAGCCTCGCTCGCAACCCAATATTAGTGACTGCACTCAACCCAGTTATCGGCTATTTAGCGGCGGCAAAAATAGCTAAAAAAGCCTATGCCGAGCAACGGCCGGTACTGGACGTGGCCGTGGAAATGACCGATTTAAGTCGGGATGAATTGGCTGTTTTGTTGGATCCAGCGAGCTTGGTGTGATTTTTTATGACGGCCTTAGTGTAATGTGGAGCATGCCTTTCATTATTGTGTGTCGACTCACACTGGTATTGCGAAGGCCATGAAGGTTTCAGGTGAGATCAGTAATGCTTTGCGCGAGGAGGCGTCGCTGCCAAGTGCCAAGCTCGAAGCCTTACGCGACTTTACCTTGGCGGTGGTACGTCAACGTGGTGCGCTGGAAGAGAAACAAGTACAAGATTTTTATTTAGCCGGTTTTACCCGGAAAAGTGTATTGGAAGTGATTTTGGGGCTTAGTCAAAAAATAATGAGCAACTATACACATCATCTGGCCCAGACTTCGGTCGATAAAGCGTTCACGCAATTTTTGTGGGAAAAGACGAGATTATTCACGTATCTCTCAAGCACGCTGGGAGCTAAGTCAAATACGGCAATGATGAGCTCTTAGGCTTGTTCCGCTAATGCATCATTGCTTTTTCACTGCCTTCGCTGAGTTAATTACCTGTTACACGTCTGTATAGCATGGATGTGAAATTTGCCCTGCAGCTGACGCTTTTATGCTTACTAATGGCGTATTGTATGTCTTCAGGACGGAGATACTCTGCGCGCATAGCAATAAGCCTTTGGCGCCTAGCCCGTTGTAATTAATTAAAGGAGACAAACATGAGCAGTAGTTTAAATAATCTGCAAATTGATATCGTATCTGATGTCGTCTGTCCATGGTGCGTCATTGGCTACAGGCAGCTCGCAGCAGCGCTGGAAGCAAGTGGCACGCCCCATGAAATTCGTTGGCATCCCTTTGAGCTGAATCCCAATATGCCTGCTCAGGGCCAAAATCTTCGTGAGCATATTGCCGAAAAATATGGCACAAGCAAACAGCAGTCGCAAGACAGCCGAATCCGGCTGACTGAGGCTGCTGCACAAGTTGGATTTGAAATGAATTTTAGTGACGATATGCGAATGCATAACACGTTTAACGTGCACCAGTTATTACATTGGGCAAATCAGTTCGGGCGTATGCACGAGCTAAAACAAGCGCTTTTTACGGCGCACTTCACCGACGGCAAGAATCTGTCGGACATCAATGTTCTAGCGGACATCGCTGCCACAATCGGACTCGAACGCAGCGAGGCTTTAGCTGTATTGACCGATCAGCGCTTTGCCAATGACGTGCGAGTGGCTCAAGAATTCTGGTTAGACCGAGGTATTCAAGGTGTGCCCGCGGTAGTATTTAATCGCCGTCACCTTGTGACCGGTGCTCAAGGAATTGAGAATTACACCCGTATTTTGAAGCAGCTGGCCGAAGAGAGCGCGTGAGTAATGAGACGCTAGCAATGTGATTTTGCAGCGCTGCAGCATAGTTAATCCTACCCGGGGTGTGGGGCTAGCTACGTTAGTAATATCGGCTTTCTTGCTCAGCGGTTGGCAGGGGGCATTGCTCGTAGCGGCCAAACCAACGGTAGCGATTGCGGGCAATAAGATCGTAGAGTAGATCGCGAATGGGGCGAGGGATCAGTGAAAATACGAGCAGTGGCCGCCAGGGCCAGGGCAGCTGCTTAATGATTTGGAAAACTGCCGTGCTTTTTTCAAATACGCGACCACCGGCAAAAAAGTAGACGGATTGAATCTCGCTGTTTGCTAAACGGCAATGCTTAAATAGCGCGATACCGACTGGCGATTGTGCGGTAGTAAGTTTGATGTGCTGGCGGCTGTCAAAGCGAATGATGAAGCGGCTCCAGAAATGACAGAACTTGCAGACCCCGTCGAACACCACGAGTTTATCATCGGTGCCTAAAAATCCGGGCGGTGGTGGGTTCGCTTGCTCAAAATTGCCATCCATACTGCTTCCTCTGTCTTTGCTTATAGCTTCTCTTACCAAAACTTAATTCAGCAGGGGTGTCAGTGCTGGCAATACCTTCTGTACTATCAATGCTTGGGCGTCGGCGTTGGGGTGTATGCCATCGCTTTGCATTAGGCTGCTGTTGGTGGCGATATTGTCGAGGAAAAAGTCTATCCAGGGCAGATCATTGGCCTTTGCGATTTTTGCGTAGCTGGCGGCAAAGGCCTCGGTATAGCGCTTTCCGTAGTTAGGTGGAATTTTCATGCCGAGGAGCAGCGGTTGGGCGCCGGCCTCGATACTTAAATTGATCAAAGCTTGCAGGTTCTTACGTAAAGTATTCACGGGGTAGCCGCGCAGGCCGTCATTGCCGCCGAGTTCGATAATGACGATGCTCGGCTGGTGTTTAGCCAGTAGTGTGGGCAGGCGGTTTAAGCCCCCGGCACTGGTTTCGCCGCTGACGCTGGCATTGACCACCGTGTAAGTTTCGGGGATTTGCTTGCTGAGCAACGTCACCCAGCCCAGCGCGGGGTCAAAGCCATAGCCTGCGCTGATACTGTCGCCAAGCACCAGTATCTTGGCTGTTTTATCAGCGGCGCTCGCATAGGCAACAGACGTTGCGCCTAGCGATATTAAGCTCAAGAGTATAAGTAATCCGGCGCGGCGACGAAGACGTGAATAAAATGAAAACACAGGTTTTAACATGATTCTAGTACAAGATCTCTGTAAGACGGTCACCAGCGGTGCCCAAGAACTTGCCATATTGCGAGGGATTAACCTCGAAATCAAGGCGGGGGAGAGCGCGGCCATTATTGGCGTGTCTGGGGCGGGCAAGTCCACCTTATTGGGTTTGCTGGCTGGCTTGGACAATGCCAGTAGTGGCGCGGTATTTCTGCACGGCCAAAATATCAGTGTGATGACCGAGGATCAGCGCGCTAGTCTCAGGGCCAAGCATGTCGGCTTTGTGTTCCAGTCCTTCCAGTTATTGCCGGGTTTAACCGCATTAGAAAATGTGATGTTGCCACTAGAGCTGAGCGGCCGCTCTGGCCCTGCCGCTAAGGCAAAAGTGTTTCTTGATAAGGTCGGCTTGGCCGAACGCGGCCATCATTACCCCCGTCAACTCTCTGGTGGTGAGCAGCAGAGAGTTGCTCTGGCGCGGGCGTTTGCGGTGGAGCCAGATATTCTGTTTGCCGACGAACCCACCGGGAATTTAGACGAGCACACTGGTCAGCGCATTATAGAGTTATTGTTTGCGTTAAATAGCGAGAGCGATACCACCCTTGTACTGGTCACCCATGAGTTACCCCTCGCGCGGCGCTGCGAACGACAATTTGTGATGCACGACGGTGTTTTGAGTGAAGAATTTGATAATGGCGGCGTTGCGACACCAAGTGATTCTGCGCTGGACGCGCTATGAATATTGTGGCGGCGCTGCGCAATTTCAGCCGCGCTTGGCGGGGCGGCGAGCTGGGCTTATTGGGTTTTTCTCTGTGTTTGGCGGTATTGATTGTTACCGGCATCGCGGGGTTCTCGGAGCGGCTCAGCGGCGCCATGACGCAACAGAGTCATCATTTTTTAGCCGCAGATCGGGTGCTGAAAACTGCCCGCAGTATTCCTGAGAGCTGGTTAACTGAGGCCCAGGCACAGGGCTTGCGCACTGCCAGTGTGGTGAGCTTTCGCTCGATGGTCGCTGCGGATGAAGACATGCAATTGGCCTCGGTGCGCGGGGTGTCGGAAGCCTACCCATTAATTGGCGAGTTAGGCGTGAGCGACACCGCCTTTGGTGAGGTAGAGCTTGTCAATCGCGGCCCCCAAACCGGGGAGATTTGGTTGGACTCCCGCTTAATGGCATTGCTGAATTTAGCGCTTGGCGATGAAGTCAGCTTAGGTGAGGCGAATTTCAGGCTTAGTCGGGCACTGCTCAGTGAGCCTGATCGTGGTGGCATGAATGACATGCTGGCACCACGGGCAATGATCAATATCCGCGATTTGGCGGCCACCGAGGTTGTGCAACCGGGTAGTTTGGTGCGCTACCGCTATTTATTTGCAGGTAATGCTGAACAGCTCGATGCCTACGGGGCGTGGCTTGCACCGCATTTAATTGAAGGGCAACGCTGGGAAGACCTGCGCGATGGGCAGCCGGCGCTAGCGAATACCTTAAAGCGGGCCGAGGGCTATTTATTGCTCGCGGCGAGTTTGGGCGTGGCCCTTGCGGGCGCCGCAATTGCCTTGGCGGCGCGGCGCTACGGCGACCGCAATACCGATAATGTTGCCGTAATGAAGGCGCTGGGCGCCCAACGTCGGCAGATTTTATACCGCTATCTTGGCCAATTGCTCCTGTTGTGCAGCGGTGCGATTGCACTGGGCGGCTTATTGGGCTTTGGCTTGCAAGAAATTCTGTTCAGTAGCTTGCAGGGTTTAATTGATATTGAAATTCCGCCGCCTAGCTGGCGACCCTTTATGGTCGGGGCAATTACCGCCGTGGTATCCACCGCGGTATTTGCCTTGCCGCCACTGTGGCGCCTTAGCAAAGTGGCGCCGTTGCGGGTATTGCGCCGAGACCTTGCTGACAGTAGTGATGACTTGCTGAGCAGTGGTTTGATTGGCTTGCTCGGCGTTGGACTATTAATGTGGTGGTATAGCAAGGACATTCAGCTTAGCGGTGCGCTGTTACTGGCAAGTCTGAGTTTAGGTTTGTTGGCCGCGGGCTTGGTGCTGCTTTTGATTTCTCTGGCTCGGCGCGCAACGGCGAGTCGCTCACAGGGCGCACTGCGTCTAGCGCTTGCGGCTATCTACCGGCGACGCTTTGGCAATGCTTTTCAGGTGGCAAGTTTTGCCCTAGCGTTAATGGCGCTAACTACCTTGGGCGTGTTGCGATCAACATTATTGGCCGATTGGCAAATGCAATTGAGCGAGGGTGCGCCTAATCATTTTTTAATTAATATTCAGCCAAATGAAATTTCGCCCTTGAATGCCTTTTTCGCTGAGCATCAAATTGCGGATGCCGGTTTATACCCCATGGTCAGGGGCCGTTTGACGCATATTAACGAAATGCTACTTAAGGACATTGAGGGTATTGATGCCGAGCGCGGCAATGTTAATCGAGAAATAAATTTGAGCTGGGCCAGTGACTTACCTGAAGATAACCGTCTAGAGGCGGGGGCTTGGTGGCCCGAGGTGAGCGTTAACGGCGCTGACAATATTGCTGTTTCAGTAGAGCAGGAGCTTGCCGAGCAATTGCATCTTAAGCTTGGTTCAGTGCTTAACTTTAATATTGGCGGGCAGACTTTGCAGGCGGAGGTTGGCAGTATCCGCAGCTTGGACTGGAGCAGTATGCGCCCCAATTTCTATTTTATGTTTCCGCCGGGCAGCTTAGAGAAATACGCCGGGAGTTATATCACCAGTTTTTATTTGGCGGAGGGCGACAAGCCGTTGCTTACGGCGTTGTTACGGGCGTTTCCCACGGTGACCTTGATCGAAATTGATGCCGTGATTAAGCAAATGAATACCGTGGTCGCGCAGGTGAGTGCGGCCATTGGCTTAGTTCTGCTATTGGTTGTGGTTTGCGCCTTGCTAGTGAGCGTGGCGAATGTGCAGGCAAGCCTAGACAGTCGCCTGCACGAAAATGCCATATTGCGTACCTTGGGGGCGAGCAGAAAACTTGTCGCCAGCGGCTTGCTGTTAGAGTTTTCTGCAGTAGGACTGCTAGCCGGTTCGTTGGCCGCCCTAGGCAGTAATATTGCGCTTTATGGCGTGCAGCGTTGGGTGTTGGATATGGACGGCGTTTGGCATGGCGAGGTGTTTTTGGTGGTGCCATTACTGGGCGCGGTGACAATGGCTGCAACGGGGTGGTTTTATTGCCGAACCGTACTTACTACGCCGCCATTATTGGTTTTGGGCCGCTTATAACGATGAGTTACAGCCGAAGGATTTATTCGGCTGCTGGGCTAGGCGTTGTTGGCAATTTAGCAATATCGGTGGGGTCGGTGCAAAGCCCCGCGATCATCATGCGCAGCGATTTTTCTGCTTGAAGGTCGAGGTCGCGGTGATAACCATAGGTGTCGCCGTGGTCAAGCATTAGCGTCGCAACACCGTGTACGGCGGCCCAAACGGTGTGTGCCATTGATGCAACATCGTCGAGTTGACGAATAACATTGGTTTTAAAGCCGCGTTCAACACCGGCGCGGACTTTGTAAATTGCTTCACGGCCAGCGGCAAACAGTTCTGGGTAGTCATTGCGAGGCTGTAATACCGGGCCAAACATGAGATGGAACATTTCGGTATGGAGTTTGGCGAATTGTACATAGCTCAAGCCAAACATTAATAAGCTTAGGTCAGCCCTTGGTTCATTTTCGCTTGCTTCACACAATGCAAAGAAACGGCGAAAACCTTCGGTGGCCAGCGCTGCAAGCAAGGCATTTTTGTCTTTAAAGTGCCGATAAGGCGCAGTTTGTGAAACGCCGATCTCTCGAGCGAGCGCGCGCAGGCTCAGCTCGCCAATGCCACCAGTAACGAGGTGCTTTTCGGCGAGCTCCATCAATTCTTGGCGGAGATTGCCGTGGTGATAACTTGTGCTTGTGTTCGTGTCAGTTGTCATAATGTATTCGCCCGTCATCGTGCGGTAATGTTGACAGCGATTATATCTGATGTCATGTGTTTTTTAGGTTTTCTTGAGTCAGCAACAATACGCTTTAAGTAAAGCAAAATTCGGACCGACCTATTTTGGGGGCTATTCTACCCAATTCCCACCTAGCCGTCTCGGTTGATTAAGTTTGGTGGCCACTGCGAGTCGCAGTGCGCAAACTATTGTGGCGAGCACCATTGAATTGACCGGTTACAGCGGAAATCCGGTAGAGGCCTATGTGGTGGCCGCGAGTGACGGCGCCAGTATTCAGCGGTGGGTAAGCTATGCGTATAGCGATTTCGGGCGGACCGATGGCTTCGTGGTGAATGCCGGCGGGCCGCCAGTTGATCAGTTTAATAACGTTGATAATGAGGATTGGCTGGCGTGACGAGCTTGGCCAAAAGTTTGTCAAAACAGTTGGCGGCCGAAAATATCGGCGTCAATAATTTGATACCGGGCTTGATCGCCACTGGTCGCATGCAGGATTTAGACAAGCTCCAAGCGCAGGCTAAGCACCTTAGTATTAACGATCACCGCCGCGCCAATGAGCGGATTATTCCCCTTGGCCGCTATGGCGAGCCTGTTGCGTTTGGTAAGGTGGGAGCTTTCTGCTGTCGCCAGTCGTGAGCTATATTACCGGCGGTACCGTGCTGTGGATGGCGGCACAATGCAAACGGTGTGCTAGTGGCGGGGTAAGTAACGCATTTAATCTTTGCCGTGTTCAACTCGGTACAAGAGGTCAATACTTTGCGTTTCGCCAGACTGGGCTTTTAAACCTAGGGATTTGCTCAGGGTGTAGTCCAGCTGGACACTGCCTGCTGGGGTAAATAGGTTTTGTACATAACTGATGAAGATACTTGGCGTTAAGTACTTTCCTACCACCAGTGAGCTTTCCTCATAACTGTCGCCGCCCTGAAAATTCAACACATCCATGCCAAAGGTACTTTGCAGAGTATTAGTTATGCCTTTGCTCTGGGATATACCCAGTGATGTCGCGGCATTCATGACTTGATTGGCATCAGACTGACTCATTGCACCGGGCGCTTTGCCGGTGATGAGCATTGAAATCACGTCTGTGGGCGGCATAGTGGGGTCAGAGAATAAATCACTGCGTATATCCTGCGCGAAGCCGCCAATATTGATGCCGACACGGTAGCGTTCCACGTCGCGCACGGCGGTAATATTCAAACCGGGATTGTCTACCGGGCCTTGGAAGAGCAGTAAGCCGCGCTGAATGCTTAAGTCTTGTCCGTAGGCTTTATACACCCCGTCGTAGAGCGAGAGGCTGCCAAAGGCCTGTACTGCAGATTGGGACTTCTGCACTATTTTGAGTTTGCCGCCAAAGCGGGTGCTCAGGCCGTAGCCGGTAAACTGAAAGCTGTCGTCTAGGGAGATGGTGACCTGGGTGTCAATTGCTCTCGTGGCGGCGATGGTAGGCGCGCTTTTACTGCTGATTATCACCTCGTCTGCGGACACCGAACTGGCCTGTGCGGGCAGAGATTTTAAGGTGAAATTACCTTGGGGGATCGCGAGGTTGCCTCGAATCTTAATGAGTTCGGCGGCAAGGCTGATATTAATATCCGGCGAAATAAGCACCTTGGCATCTGCAAGATCAACGGCAGTGAAGTTTTCGCCGCTGATGGCGATATTGCCGGTGGGGCCGTTGCTCGGCTCAAAAACACCTTGGCCGATGAGATTGATGCGGCCTGCACCGGCGCTGATACCGGCTTCTAGCTGCCAGTCGCCAGCATTGGCCAAGTGAAGGCTGGCGCTGCCAGAATTGAGCGCGAGACCAATGGCGGGCAATTGCATATGAAGATTGTCGAGGCCCACGGCGCCGACCAGCGCGGGTGCCGCGACGCTGCCATTAATGGCAAGATCGGCATTTAGGCTACCGTCGAGTTTGTCAAGTTCAGGAAAGAAACCGCCGAGCCAAAGCAGGTTGTCAAATTGGCTGCTCACTGAGCCCTCAATTGCGCTGCCGGGGTCAAGACCACGGGTGTTCAGTGTGCCGTTTATACTGCCGACTTCGGCGATCACAAATGCCATTTCGCTGCGCATTTCATTGTCTTTGAGGCTGGCGTTGGCGCTTAAGCTGGCGTGGTGTTCAAGGGCCGCTTCGTCAACACCGGCCTGGTAGCGGATGAGAATCGGTGCTGCTGCTAGCGCGAACTGGCCAGTGAGTTGGTCTAGCTTACCGGCCACATTAAATTCGCTGTCGACTTTGCCTTGCAGAGAGGATCCCGGGGGTAGACCGGCACTGAAGCGATTGAGTGACAGACCCTGAATTTCGCCATTGAGCTTTATGGTGTCGTCATTGAAGTTCAATGCAGTGCAGAGGCTGGCGGGTGCGGAGTCTTGTTCTTGAACTAAGCAGAGCTCGCCTAGCTGTATCTCGGTCGCTGATGCACGCAGGGAGCTTGGCGCCTTAGAAAACCAGGGGCCTAACATTGGGTGGTTTACGGCGAGGTGTTCAATATGTCCGTACCATGTGGCGCTTGCGGTTTGCGCTTTAGTCTTGGCAGATGTTGACGCAGTGCCTAAGCCACCTGACAGGCTTAATTCAACTTGCTGATTGCGATCCGCCACTTTAAAGGCGAGTTTATGATTTTCTAAGCTGCCGGTGCCGTTCAACTCCATATCAGCCTTAGACAGTGGGCCGACATTGAGTTCTGTGGCGTTGACCTTCAGTGTCAGGCTTTGGTCTGCGCTTAATTTTGCGTCTAGGTCGGCCTGGGCTATTGAATAAGTCAAATACTGGAGCTTGGTGGCACTCGCGGTGGCATTGATCTGGGGTGTGTTTTTGGTGGCACTGCTTAGTGGGCCAAGCAGTGTGGCCAGCGGGCCACCGCGTAGGCTGCCTTCGCTAGTCAATGCGCCACTGAGTTCAGGCAATATTTGCCCGAGGTTTTGTGCGTCAAGCTGCCAGTCTAGGGAACTGGTTTCAGCAAGCTTGCCGTGTAATTGCAGGTGGTTATCGCCGAGTTGCAGTTTGAGCTGTTTAAATTCTTGGCCGCGTTCGCTAAGCCGTATTTGGCCGCTGCCCTGGGCAGTCCGTGCCAAAAAATCGCCATTAAGGGATTCAATGTCGACGCTGAGCTGGTAGCGATCGCCCTGCCAATGACCATTGCTGTTGAGTTTGGCTGACAAGTGCGCGGGCCATTGGGGGGTGAGGCTGCGGTTATCCAAGTTCTTGGCCGTTATGGCGAGCTGCCACTGCAGCGCTTGCTGAGCGCTGGCAGCTGTATTATTGAGAAAATTATTGGCATTGACTTTACCGTTTACGGCTAGCTCACCGACCGCGGTTTTCGCATCAAGCTTGGCAATGGCAATACTGAGTTGATTGCCACTGAGCTTGGCGGCGAACTGACCGGGTTCTTTGAATACCGCGTTCAGTATGCTCGCCATGTCTGGAGCGGTACTGGCGGAAATTTGCGCGGTACTTGCTGGCGCCGGAGCCGTTTTCTGGGGACGATGCTGGCCGTCTGCGCTGATGGTGGTGTCTAGGTTTAACTGGTAATCCTGCCAGCTCCCTTCAATGGTCAAACTACCCGTGCTCTGCAATGCCACCTCAGAGGAGGTTAACGCCGAGGTTTTGAAATTGTGCCACTGGTTATTAAGACTAAGTTGAATTTCTCGGTAGTCGATGACCATATGCTCGGCACGATAGGGCAGACGAACTTTGGCCTTAGAGTCGAGCAGGGCGGGTTGGTTTAAGCGGTGGCTCAGTTGTAGTTTGCGTAAATCACCGCTGAGTTGAGCCTTGCCGCTGAGGGCGCCAAACTCCTCGGTGCTTGTTTCCCAATCCACATTAATGTCCATTGGGTAGGGCGGTGTATTGTTGATTCGACCGTGCATGTTCAGCCGCTGAGTGGCGGTTTGAATCTTTAGGGCTTTAATTTTACTGCGTGTTAAACCGAGCGCCGCGCTGAGGTTTATCTGTTCAATGTTTTGAATATCGCTTCCTTGAATAAGCTGCAGCTGGGCGATTTTTAGGTTGTCGATAGCAATAGCAATGGGCAGGCTTAAACTGGGCCAGGGGCCGGGAGATGTCGCGCTCGACTCTGCAGTGGGTGTCGCGCTAGCGTCAATTTTTATACGCAGCTCGTCGAGGTGCAGTTTATTGATGGTTAAGCTGCCACTGAGTACACCCCATAAATTCCAGCTGCTGTCTAACTGCCCGAGCTGGATGTCTATCCCATCTAAGGGAATATGCAGGCCTTCGAGCTGTATGCCCCGCGCTAAGCTGCCGCTATAAGAGGTGAACTCGGCTTCTGGCGAGACTAGCGCCAGACCACGGTGTAAGAGCCAGTCGCTGCCGCGCTGAGTATCTAATATGAGGTAAACACTGGCCACACATAAAAAGGCCAGGGCAAACAAGGCCAGTAGTGTGCGGAATAAATAGAGCCCGAAGGTAGCGATCATAGATCCGGCCCCATGGATAAATGAAAGTGAAAGCCACCGTCTTTCAACGGGAATGCAAAATCGACTCTAACCGGGCCAATAGGCGACAACCAGCGCAGACCAAAGCCAGCACTTTCATAAAAAGTGAAATCGCTGGTATCAAAGGCATTACCCGCGTCATAGAAGGTGGCAAGCGCGAAGTCGCCCCAGACGCGGTGATCGTATTCAATGCTGCCGGTGAGGCGGTGACTGCCGCCGACCACTTCGCCTGCGGCGTCTTCCGGGCCTAGGGTTTCATAACCGTAGCCGCGCACACTGTTGTCGCCACCGGCAAAAAAGCGCAGGGAGGCGGGTAATTCTGAAAAATCATCAAGGGCGGTAACACCGAGTCCACCGCGACTAATAATACGGCCGCCCCAGAGCGGGAATATCAATTTTGCGTCGAGTTCAGCTTGGGCAAGACTGACATCAGATACCACGCCTTTCAGCGCGCCGCGCACAGCCGTATTGATTCGCCAGCCTCGGCTGGGGTAGCGGCGGTCATTGGCTTCGCTACGGGACCAGCCGATACCTGGCATAAGCAGGGTAGATGTGTTGCTCGTTTCGGCGATATCGTAGCTCTCGCGGAGAAACTTGAGGCTTAAGGTTTGAATCCAGTTGTGATTTTGCAGGGAAATTTGTGCCACTTCAGCGCGGTAGCTGGTGCTGTCTGAGGTATCGGTTTTCTTGCGCTCAACGCCGGTTGCCAGCTGTATTTTGTCGGTCAGCGGTTTGGTGCCGGGTAAGGTGTATTGAAAACTGAGGTTGGACAAAACCGGTGAGTACTGACTCGCAACTTGATAGGTGTGGCCGTCGTCATTCACCCGCCTATTGCGCAGCCCATAGCTCACGCGTGGACCCGTGTCCGTTGAGGCGCCAATGCCAGCGGTGGTTTCGTATTTTGGTTTATCCGTGCTCGTTATGCTCAGGTCAACACTGTGACCCTCTGGGTCGGGGCTTTGTTGGTCAATATTGACTGAGGAAAAATAATTGCTGCTGATTAAATTGTTTTGTAGTTGCACAATTTTATTCGGCTCGAATGCGTCGCCAGGCTTAAAAGGGAGATAGCGTTCAAGGAAACTGGTTTTGAGCAGCGAGGGGCCAAAGTCTATCTCTCCGAAGGTATACGCGGTGCCGCTATCAAATACTAAGATAATGGCGGCGCTATGGCGGTCGATATCCACTTCCAAGCGGTGTTCCACAAACTTGCCGTCAAGATAGCCGGCACTGCGCGCGCGGTGATTAATGGCTTTTTTCGTTTCTTCGTAAAGCTCGTGCTGAATCGGGTCATTGATGGCAATGGGAAGCTTGCTCAGGTACTGACTGAACAGTGGCTCACGGGCACCAGGGCCAATAACCCTCACATCTAATTGCTTGATCAGGGTTTGTGGGCCGGGTGTTAGTTCGAGTGTTAGCAGCCAGCAAGCTTCAGCATCTGGCGTGGTTTTAGGCGATTTACCGTTGCCAATCTTTTTCACTGCCGTGGTGATCGGATTGTTACTAATACGTTTAGGCTTGATACGCGCGTGTTCGCGGCGTAAAACCCAGCTGCCATGGTAATAGCCGAGGGCACGCAATGCGTTGGAAATATTGTTGTCGCTGCCCCGTAAGTGGGTGCGCAGTCGCGCTTCAGTGGTATTGCACGGAATGTCGTCAAGATCGAGGTGAGCGCGAATATTTTTTTCCAACTCATTTTTGCCGCCGTTGATTTTCAAGCTGGCGAAATCAGTTGCCCAGCCGGGCATTGCCCAAAATAGGCAGCAGAGCAGCGTTAGGGAAAAGCAGCCGCTCCGCCTTTGGGCTAATGTGGGTTGGCAAAGCAAAGCTTTAAGCATAAATCCAAATATAGCTTGTTGTGTAAATGCCCGAGCGTGCGGGATGATTTGCGATGTGCATAACAGGGTGAGCACCATGCGCGCTATTTTAGCTGGCCGAACGTGTTTGCGATACGCAAGGGCTAGTTTTTAGATTTACCAACAACGAGTTTAGTACAATAAGATGCATACACATGCGATAGCATATAGAAACTCAGGCCCGCCTTATAGCATTGCGGTTGTAGCTCCTAAAATGGACGATTTATGAGACGTTTATTACTGCCCCTGACGGCGTTGTTATTGTCTGATGCCTTATTATTACTCGCCCACGGCATGATGCTAACACTGCTGCCACTGCGGGCCGAAATTGAGCAGTTTAGCCCCACCGAGATTGGCCTTACTGCGTCCTGCTATTTTGTTGGTTTTGTGGTTAGCAGTCTAATGACGCCGCATATTGTGCGCAGGGTTGGTCATATTCGTAGCTTCGCGGTCTTGGGTTCGGTTTTTTCCGCCATTGTGTTTCTATTCCACGCCTTGCCCGTATTTGAAGTGTGGCTGGTGCTGCGCTTTGTATTGGGTTTTTGTATCTCTGGTTTATACATGGTGATCGAGAGCTGGCTGAATGACCGCGCCACGCGGGAAACCCGAGGCAGCTTGCTGTCGATCTACACGGTAATCAATTTAAGTATGATTATTTTAGGTCAGCAAATGATTAACTTTGCGGAGCCGTCGGGGCCCGTGTTATTTGGCCTCGCAGGGGTGTTGTTGTCGCTGGCAATTGTGCCGGTGTCACTCACTCTTACCTTGGCGCCCGCACCGATGCAGGTCGTAAAGCTCGACTTTAAGCGGCTGTGGCAGCTATCTCATGTGGGCATGGAAGGCGCAGTGTGTAGTGGTTTAATTACGGGCGCATTTTGGGCCTTGGGGCCGGTTTATGCGCGGGGGCTCGGTTTAGATACTGCGCAACTGACCTTGTTTATGAGCGGCGCAGTATTGGGTGGTGCGCTTTTTCAGTTACCATTGGGGCGTTTGTCTGATCACTACGACCGGCGGTTAGTCTTGCTTTTTGCCAGTATTTTTGGTGCCGTGGTGTCGCTGGTTTTGGGTTTTATGCCCGCCAGTGGTGATTTCCTCCTGTTGCTCGCGGTGCTGTGGGGTGCATCGGCAATGACCATGTATTCGATCTGTTTGGCCCACACCTCTGACAACGCCGAGCCCAGCGATTTTGTGCTAATCGGCAGTGGCATATTGTTTATCTTTGGCGTTAGCTCCGCGCTCGGCGCACCACTGGCGTCCCTGCTCATGTCCCTGCTGGGCCCGCAGGGCTTGTTTGTGTTCTCGGCCCTGAGTCTACTTGGCTTTGCCCTGGGTATTGCCATCCGTCGTAAATCCCATGAGGTGCCGATTGTTGATGAAACTGAACCCTTCCGGCCGGTGTCGGTGACCTCGCCGGTGATTTTTGAACTTGATCCGCGTATGGACGACGATGCCCTAGTGCCCACAGAAACGGATTCCGGTGGCGACATGCCGCCGGATGGGCCTGTGGTTTAGCATTTCATCGTAGTAACAGGGGTGTTAAGTCCAGCGCTCGTCGGCCACTTGCTCCTCTAAGAGTTCGGTAAAGGCTTTAACGCGCGGGGGAGCCGGGCGGCGCTCGGGCGTCTCCGCAAAGATAGATGGGCCTATAGGTCGTTGGGGAGTACCACCTGCCGTTTGCCGTCGTCGAGGTCTTTGTTGATGTGGCGGCTGGAACGAAATTGGCCGTCATACGCAGATGCTTAAGGACAGGTCGCAAGCAGTCAGCTGACAGGCGCCATCCATTATCTCGATTTACGCAAAAAGCATTGCATATTGCTAAGCATTTACCGCGAGATGGCGCGAGTTCGGCGTGTTTGAGTTTGGCGAATTTTAAACTCTCCATTCAATTCAATTGTTTATAAATATTTTGTCCAGTGGCTTAAAGCTTGCTCTGTTCTGTTTAAGCGAAGACGTAAACTACATGGGCAGGTGATGTATGGAGTTTTTTGAAAAGAGCGAGATGTTGCACGGCGGCTCCGAGGTCAAGGTTTTGGTTGTAGAGGATAATCGAGTGGAGCGAATGCGCTTACAGGCCGTTTTGCAGTCAATGGGTATGGCGCCAATACTCGCTGAGAATGCAAGTGAGGGTTTGCGGTTTATTAAAAAGCGGAAGGTGGATATCGTACTGAGCGATTGGTTGATGCCGGGCATGACTGGCCTAGAACTTTGTCAGCGCTTGGCTGAGGACGAGGATTTAGGGCGTCCTTATTTCATAATGCTGACCGGCCGTAATGCCTCGGTCGACTTAATTGCAGCCATGGATGCGGGCGCCGACGATTATATTGCAAAGCCTGCTTGGCGTGAGGAGTTGAGGGTGCGTTTGCAGGCGGGGGTTCGCTCGCTCAATCGTGCAGGGCGGCGTCATCAAATTTCGTCGACACCTGGGCTTGTTTGGGTAGATGCAAGGGCTTAGTCATTGAGGCCAATTGTTCAGGCTGCGCGGTTCAATTCGTAGCCTGAACATGTACTGATGTCGTTACTTTTAGTCTATAAATTGCACGGTATCTGCAAGCGGCGCGCGATCCATGATCACCTTGTTTATCTGTGCGCCGACTTCTTCGTAACCAAAGGAAAGTCCGCAGATAATGCCATTGCCTTCTGGGATGTTGGCGATCTTCTTGACTTCATCTGGGTAAAAGGCGAGCGCGCCCTGTGGGCAACTAGCCAGTCCGTGCTCAACTAATACTAGCATAAGGGTTTGAAGGTAAATGCCGACATCCATCGCATTGACAGGCCCCATGCTCGTGGGCATGGAAATGAATGCAACATGGGGTGCGCCAAAGAACTCCCAGTTTTTCATCATAAGTGCAAAGCGCTTATCTTTTTCGTGGCGTTCAATGCCCATGGTGCCGTAGTAGCCAAAAGCGCATTGGTATTGGCGCTCTTTATAGTCGCCGGTTAGGCCTTGGTCGCCTGGTGGAAAGGCAGGAGAGGGCGCTTTGCCCGCGCTCATTTCTGCAAAAATGGCTGTTTGTAAGTCGATTCTTGCTTGGCCAGAAACCACGACAATATGCCAAGGCTGGGTATTGCAGTTAGAGGGCGCCAAACTTGCGGTTGTGAATATTTTCTCGAGTAGCTCGGGTGCGACCGGGTCTGGTTTAAAGCCGCGAATTGAACGGCGCGCCGAGATGGCATCTGAGACATTCATGGTGTGCATCCTGTGTTACCGAATAAAGTAATGTAAGTTTTCAGTGAAAACAAAAGTCTTAAGATAAGGTATTTTTGAACAGCTGTCACCGCTGCATTTATTCTGTCTTTTGTGGTTTTGGTTTTCATCGGGGCACAAAAAAGGCGACTCTGAGGTCGCCTTTTTTACTTGCTTAAGTCTTAAGGAAGCAAGTGTTTAACGCCGTCGCGCTCTTCAGCCAGCTCTTGCTCAGAAGCTTGCATTTTTGCGCGGCTGAAGTCGTTAACTTCAAGACCTTGAACAATTTCCCACTCGCCATCTTTGCAGCGGCAAGGGAATGAGTAGATCAGGCCTTCGGCAATGCCGTAGCTGCCGTCACTGTGAACACCCATAGAAACCCAGTCGTCGCCTTCGGTGCCCAGTGCCCAGCTGCGCACGTGACCGATTGCAGCGTTAGCCGCAGAAGCAGCAGAAGAAGCGCCACGGGCTTTGATGATTGCTGCACCGCGCTGCTGAACAGTCGGGATGAAGTCGCCTTCGAGCCACGCTTGGTCAACTAAGTCACTTGCAGTCTGGCCAGAGACCTTGGCATTGAACAGGTCTGGGTACTGAGTCGCAGAGTGGTTGCCCCAAATGGTCATATTGGTCACGTCGTTTACAGTTTTGCCAGTTTTGATAGCAATCTGCGTCATGGCGCGGTTGTGATCCAAGCGGGTCATGGCAGTGAAGTTGCGTGGGCTGATAGACGGCGCGTTGCGCTGGGCGATCAGGGCGTTGGTGTTAGCGGGGTTGCCAACAACCAATACTTTGATGTTTTTGCTGGCATTCTGGTCAATGGCTTTACCTTGAACAGAGAAGATTGCCGCGTTAGCTTCGAGCAGATCTTTACGCTCCATGCCAGGGCCACGTGGACGTGCGCCAACCAGTAGTGCGTAGTCGGCATCTTTAAAGCCAACATTTGGATTGTCGGTGCAAACTACGCCAGCCAATAATGGGAAGGCGCAATCTTCCAGTTCCATGCGCACGCCTTGCAGGGCGTCCATGGCTGGAGTGATGTCTAACAGGTGCAGAATTACGGGCTGATCGTCGCCCAGCATAGCGCCAGAGGCGATGCGGAAAAGTAAAGCGTAGCCAATTTGGCCGGCTGCACCGGTAACGGTGACGCGAACTGGTTGTTTCATTGGGCGATTCCCTTTCTGAATGAGTGGCTGATTTGTGAGCGGGTGCGATCGGATGTGGATTACACAGTCCGACATGCACCCGTG
>NZ_JBFHDY010000004.1:0-78976 GCF_041584495.1 Zhongshania sp. | reverse complement strand
ACTGATTACTGGCTTGGCCATACTTTTAGAGAGCCGCGGTGGGGTGTTTTTCCACCAGCAGCGTGTTGGTAAAGACGGGCAGATCTTTAAAATGATCAAATTCCGCTCTATGAGCACCGATGCGAAATTGCATGCTGAAGTAGCCGCAATGGAAAGCGACCGCGATGGCGTATGCAGAAAGTTTGTTAACGATCCCCGGGTAACGAAAGTCGGCAATATCATCCGCAAGTTGTCTATTGATGAGCTGCCCCAGTTAATCAACGTTCTGCGCGGCGAAATGTCACTGATTGGTCCCCGCCCAGCGCTTATCTCAGAAGTTGAGCAATACACTGACTACGACCGTCAGCGTTTGAATGCATTGCCCGGTATCTCAGGATTGTGGCAGGTATCAGGTCGCGCTGACCTGAGCTTTGAACAGCAGATTGATTTGGATTTACGTTATATCCGCGAGCGCAGCTTGTTTACTGACATTGTGATCACGGCCAAGACTATTCCCGCAGTTTTACTGGGTGCTGGCGCCTACTAATATCGCCGAGCTTGGGATTAGTTGTGTAGACCACTGAGATAACAAAAGGATTAATTAAAATGAGCTTCTTCGACCCTGACTACACTTCGACAAAATCGCAAACCGTTGCAATTAAACGCCCTAAAGTGAGTGTAGTAATTCCCATGTACAACGCCGCAGCTTACTTACAGGAATGCCTGGATTCGGTACTCGCGCAAACCTTTCGCAATTTTGAAGTGATTTGTGTCGACGATGGCTCGCCAGATAACTGCGCTGAAATAATTCAAGCCTGCACTGACGAACGGGTGATTTTGGTAAAACAGCGTAACCGCGGGCTAGCGGGTGCGCGTAATACTGGTGTATGTCGCTCAAGTGGCGAATACCTTGCCTTTTTGGATTCAGATGATCGCTGGGATCCGCGTAAATTAGAGTTCCATGTTGGTCATTTGAATGCTAATCCTGATGTGGGTGTCAGCTACAGTGCTTCGCAATTTATGAATGACGACAGTCAGGATATGGGTATCGGCCAGCATCCAAAATGTGAAGATATTTCTGCTGAGGATATATTTTGCCGTAATCCAGTGGGTAATGGCTCTGCGCCGGTTATTCGCCGCGAAACCTTGAATGATATCGAGTTTATTCGCCCGGAGATGGGCCACTACGGCTCAATGTATTTCGACGAAAGTTTTCGTCAATCCGAGGATGTTGAGTGTTGGTTGCGTATTGCTCTGTCAACTAAGTGGAAGTTCGCTGGTCTCCCCGAGGCGTTGACTTGGTATCGCGTTAACGGTGAAGGTTTGTCAGCAAATTGGCGTCGTCAGCTCGAGGCTTGGGAGCGTTCAGTTGAAAATAATCGGAAGATCGATCCCGCATTCATAGCAAAGTGGGAAAGCTTGGCGCGGGCATACCAATACCGCTATTTGGCACGTCGCGCGGTGCAATCGCGCGACTCAGAGAGTGCTACTACACTGCTTAGTTTGGCGTTTAAGTCAGATAGCCGTATTTTGCTGAAAGAGTTTACTAAGACGGCGGTTACTAGCGCTTGCACTTTGTTGTTAGCTACTTTGCAGAAAAATCATTACGATAGATTAGAGCGTAAGATGATGGCGATGGCGGCGTAATTCAATGAACGCAACTGGGGTCTTACAAAAGGATGAATTGATGGCTGGACCTCAAATTGGGCGTTTGAGCGTTTCTTTAGTAGTTACTCTACTGAGCTTAGTCCTTGTCTTATTGGGCAGTCGCGAAGCGGGCTTGAGCTTGGCAGATTTAACCGACGACGCAAGTCTTAGTGACAGTCGAGCTTGGTTTGCTGGTGGCTTGTCAACTTTTGGTTTCATTCTTATGGCCGCGTCATGTGGTGTGGCTTTTTTTTCGGTTAGTCTGAGGAAATTTTTTGCAGTGGGGCGGCGCCGCAGTAGCGCTTCATTTTGGATAGGCATTTGCAGTAGTGTGCTATTAATCGATGATGCTTACATGCTTCATGACAGTATTTTCCCTACATTATTGGGAATACCTGAAGTCGTTCCGCAGGTGCTTATTGGTAGTGGTGTGGCCGGGGTATTGTTTTTATTTCGAAAGGCCATTGCTGAATCTTTTGTATTCGCTATTCCTGCGGTCATCTGTTGGACCTTATCGGTATTAATTGACGTTGGATTAGATGATTCTGGCTTAGTCGTTTTATTGCTAGAAGATGGCTTTAAATTATTGGGAATTTGTTTTTGGCTACAGTTCTGCTGGGATATGGCTAAACGCAGTGTCGGGCAGATGATTAATCAGCAAAAGGCTGTACTGGGAGCTTAAGTGCTCCGGGAAACAGCCTATCCTTATTTTTTTATGATGTAAGTAGTTTTAATTCCCACTTCAGGCGTCGCTTGGGTAGCATAAAGGTGCGATGATCCCGAAGCAGCCGCTTTCCTTCTGTTTTTTTCCCTGCCAGAATATTTAACTGCGCGAGATGGAGCAGATGGTTGGCGGTGACTCTAATCATGTCCTTGCGGCGGCTGTCTTGTGTTGTATTTGCATAAGCGAAAAGACGACGACTAAAAGGGCATTCTTCGTCGGGGACATTGTTAATGCATGCTCGATTCTCTGATTCCTGTAAATAATAAGTGCATATGGTGCGCGAGTAAGCCATTTGCCATTGATAGGCGATGCGTATCCATAGGTCTTGATCTTCGCCAATGGGCTCACCTTCTGGAAAACCCCCAACGTCATCTAATACTGCTTTGGGAATGCAGCAGCTTGAGGGCATGATCGGCACTTCACCGCGACTGGCCACCGCAAAAAAATCGTATTCAAACTGCTCGTGGTCTTTTAGTTGTTTTGGGAAATTCGGTAGAACTGGCGTATCTCGTCCGCTGTTAAAACGGTGTGCGTAGGCGGTAGAGTAGGCACCAACGGATGGAAAGCGTTCTATAAGCTCAGATATTTCGCTTAAGAAGTCGCGATCCCAAAGATCATCTCCATCAAGAAAACACAGATAGTCACCGTTGGCGTGAGCGATTCCCGTGTTTCGCGCTTTGGATACACCGCCATTGGTTTGGCGAATTAAGCGAATTCGTGGCTCCTGTTTTAGCATTTCCTCGACGAGACTTGGGCCATCGTCTTTTGAACCATCATCCACTACGATAATTTCAAAATCAGATACATGCTGCTGTATTACTGAATAGAGGGTGTCAACGATATGCGCCGCTTTATTGTATAGGGGAATGACAATGGAAAATTGACATTTACTCATAAGGGGTGATTCCAGTTCAGTTGCGCCTTGCGGCAAGCTTCGGCGACATCGAGTGTTGGGGAAATATAATTATTGCCACTAATGTCTAGCAAGCGCTGGTAAAGCCACTCAGAATCTATTTGACCGCTATCACTAGCGAATTCTGAAGCTTGGCCAATATCCCGGCACCAGTTGTGGCATTTGGGGTGATAGTTAAGCGCGATACAGGGTGTGTCGCTTAAATACGCAAATATCGCCGCATGTAAGCGCATCGCCACGATGCCGCTTAGCTCGCTGATTTCGTGGATGGCAGTATAGGGATTTGCTTGGTAATCAATGATTTTGCAGGGGAGGTCGCCGAGCATGGCTTTTAATTGTTGATGGACTTGGTTGTCGCCGAGTTGGGTGTGGCCGTTAAAATCAATTAAGCGAATTTCGTGGGGCTGATCTGCGCAGAACTTCCGCAGGCCTGTCGCTATGGATTTTAGTCTGGCGAGCTCTAGGTCTTCGCGGCCGGCAAAGCGTTCAACTGGACATAAGGCGATGCCGATCGCTGGCTGACGTTGTTCGGCCAGCGAGGCAACAAACTCTGGCTCGTAACGCAGGCCAGGCGCCAAATCAAACGTTAAGGCGACATTGGCATTGGGGGCAATACTACGGGCGATGTCGTAGCTGTCGCGATCGCGTAGGCCGGTGAAGCTGCAGGTGTTAAGGAATTGCGCGCAAGCTTGCTCGGCTTTGCCGTCCACAAAGGGGCCGATACCAACGCCGGCTGCAATATGCTGGGTGGATTGCGCTAAGCTTAAATACTGGCGCTTTTGGTGAATATCTTTAGTGGTGTGTAACACCGAGCCGCCGCCAATAATAATATGTTTGCTGCGTTTCGCTGCCCAGTACTTGAGTAAACGGTCTTGCCCTTTAAATCGCTGTTGACGACTTTGGGTATTAATTAAACCTAGCCGCAATGGCGCCTCACTGTCCTTTGCGGCAGTGACGGCGATGCGTTCGGCCTTAAATTTTTGCCTAGCACCAGCGGCAGCGGCGGCCATCAACATATCGTCACCGGTATTGCTCATGCCGTAAAAGCCAACTAAAAGTGCGTCAAACTTTTCCATGAAATGATTTCTCAATAGTGTCAGACCGAAATGCAATGCCAATCAAAACAAGTGCCGGCCAAAAAAGATAGGCGAGAATTTCAAGATTTTCACCAAAGCTAAACATAAATATAATAAATGTGCAGGACAACGCTGCCTGCGCAGTTTTACAACTCTGGGCCCGTGCAACTAATAGTATAAAAGTACAGGCCATAGGAATTGCCAACGCGATAAACCCGACGACGCCCTTGACAAACAATAGTCCATACCAACTGTGGTGAGACCCAATGGGCATGTATTCAACGAGGTGAGGGCCGCGCTCGACCACGCCATGGCCCCATATTGGCGCTTCGTCTTCCCAGCGTTGAATGGCTATGCGCGCTAGCGCTGCGCGCACTCGGCTTGACCCCGCGCGAGCGCCTTTGAACTCGTCAACAGACGTCTCGACAAAGGCCATTAATTCGGTAGCAAGTACCGCCATTGCCGATATACCAATACCTCCAGAGATCCACAGAGCGGGGGACTTAAGTTTAGAGATAAAAAACACGGCAGGAGATACAAATAACATGGCCACTAGGCCCGCCCGAGACTGGCACATCAAGCACATGGCGACGCTTGCGGTGATGCCAATCCAGCGCCAGCGTACATTTTTTTCATGAAGTGCAAAGATGAAGTAAAAATTAGCGACTAAGCCTGCCGCAGGCGCCCAGGGCGTAAAGAACCGCCAGCGCGGGCCTAGTGACTCTGGGTTGATCCCGTACAGCTGGAATTCAAAAAACTCTGGGCCTGGTCCACCGATTACCTTGAGGGGCGAGATGTAAATTGTGCCTGGGATCGGTGTGTATGCCGCAATGACAAATAGCGGAATAAGTATCAGCGTGTGCAAGCATATGATGCAGCAAGCACGGTATATAATTTCGGGGCGAATTGGCAGCGTTGCACCAATCATAATGAAAATAGCCAATAAGGCCCAGCCCTTGGCCCAGCCGATACTGGATTTGATGATGGCGGGAATACCGAGGTAAAAATCGAGATGGCCGAGTACTAAAGCTACCTCCATGACAAACATGCCTAGCAGCCATAGCATCACTAGCGGGTGAGGCTCAACTTGGATGCTTTTGGCTCGTAGTTGCTTGGGCAGCCAAAAATTATAGGCCCAATAGCCCATGAGTAACCAGCCTAAAACGGGTGCAATGATATACACTGCGCCCAGTACATAGAATGGATAGGTGAGTATTAAAGCGTACCAAACCCACTTTTCGATAATATTGTTTGGATTAATTGTTTGCGCTTCCATAACAAAAATAGTCCGAATAAGGTCATGCCGCTACCCATCACACCGCCGACAACGGCCAACACTTTGTTTGGCGATGCGGGTTCGATCGGTAGAGAAGGAGACGCAAGTAGCTGAACCAAAGGGTAGGAACCAAAGATATCACTTTTACTGGTATCAATCTGAGTAACTGCTGACGTGTATACCGCTTCCGCGACTTGATAATCACGCTCTAGTTCATCTAGCTGAGCGGCCTCTTCAGCGAACTGCTTTAAGCTATTGCCGTGACGGGTGATGGCGTCATCTAATTGTTTTATTTTACTAATTTGTCCTTCGATTTTAGCAAAGGACACCAGCAAATCTTGGAATAGCGTGCCATTTTGATTTGCTTCACTGAGGCTTATCAATTTAATGGTGTTCATGTCTTTGTGCCCGACCAAAGTAAAGCTGCGATCCTGTAGCGCGTCAAGGGTGGCGTCTTGTTTGGCGTCTTCCTTTACAACAGCTGGGTGTGCTTCCCCCCACTTGGAGCGGTATACCGCGAGTGTGGCTGTTGCGCTTTGGTAATTATTTAAATGTTCACGAAACTGTTGGTCCGCGTTTAGGATGAAGGCGCTGGCAGCGAGCTGTGCAGTGATACCCATACTGCGCGACAGCTGCTCAACATAGCCGCTAAGCTCGTTGCGGTTGGCCAAGCTGTTTATGCGCGTTTCTTTCAAACGCTCCAGTCTCAAACTGAGCTCCTCGTACTGCCGGCCGGATACATATTCAGAGGTTTGCTTATGCATAATTAGGGCGAGCTGCGCTTCTTTAAGCCGAGCCCGGTAAACAGAGAGTGCCTGACTGATGCCATCTTCGCGGGCTTGCAGCTCATCCTCGCGAAGCTCTTCAATGCGTTGGTTGAACGCATCGACGAGCGCGGTTGAGCGCTTCTGAGCATCTTTTGGGCTGCCAGCTTTGGTCGAGACTTGAATGATCGCGGTTTCGTCGACGAGCTTAACGTGGGGCTTGCCAAAATCTGCATATTCAATGCCCAGTTCACGTGCTGCCGTGCCGATAACCGTGTCGCTGAGTAGCATCTCTTTATAGTTTACCCGCGGGTTAATGCCACGGGTTGCAAAGGGCGAGCTACTGCTGCTGCTCGCCTCGCCAATGTTTTCAAGATTCACTTTTGAGCTACCGGTTTTCCCCGGCAATACAAAAGCAAATTTACTGACGTATTTTGGTGGTGACAGCATATACACCGCGACTAAACCCCATATTGCGATAAATGCGATGGCGCCGACAATAATGTAACGGGTCCAGCGCGGCTTGTTGCTTTGATCATTGTAGGTCTGGATTGCGCGGCTCGGTTCAATAGTTACGCTCATAATTACGTCCCCTTAGCGCAGCAGTTTGAAGGGTGAAACTATATCCGATATTGCTTTGGCAATATCGCGGACATTCGTCAGGGTCGAGTCGTAACAGCTTATCGTATCGTTGGGCAGTAAGTAGGGGTTGAGTCCCTCGACATCGGGATTGCGCAATATCTCTTCGATATTGCGTTCAATAACTTCATTTTTCCCCGTTAAAGGGTTTTGCCCAACTAAAACGACGTAGCGTGATGAATTTGTCATTCGTGTGCCGCCAGTGCAGTTCCCTGAGACCACCGCCTGAAAAAGCCGTGAGCCGTAGGGCATGCTGCTTGCGTAGTTACCCACGGCTGCTTGAGAGTTGTTGCGAGCTGTTTCGGTAAGGTTGGAGATAAATACGCGAATACCCTTGGGGGTTATTTGCGTTGGTCGAATCAACGAGCGCTGTAAGCAACCTGTGCTGGGCACTATAATTTGGTCGCCTGCAATCAGAGGGACATCCACCGAGCTGTGTCCGGAAAATATTCCTGCCAAATTGATTTCTTGCTGCCAGCCGTCCCGTATCAAAATGATTTTATCAACACGTGCGTCGGGTCTTACGCCTGAGGCGCTGCGCAGCGCTTCGCTAAGGTAGCGCTTAGTTGGGTAATCCCCAGTGATAACGCCTTTATCTTCGTGAGTTTGCTGGGGATTTAACTCATTGATGAGTTGACGGCCGGGTTCATAGACGGCGCCAGAAACAGAGACCATTACTGGTGCCCATTGCATTGGCCGCACGCTAATTCGCAGTGTGTGAGCGAGAAATATCCGTTCCTGAATCAGCAGAAGGCTCAGCCGAGTTTCGACTTCTTCAGTATCTAGGCCGATAACTTTAATCGGTGATAAATAGGGCAGCTCAATATTGCCGTCGTGATTGACAATATACTCACCACTAAACTCGTCGCCTTCGTGAATTAAGATTTCAATTTTGTCGCCTGGAGATAAGGGCAGGAGGCGGCTGCTGTGGCTGTCGCCACTGCGCGGTGTGCCGGGATTGCGAAATACGGTGGGCAGGGGTTCTGTTACCGAATAGTTGCTGTTGTCGCCAGCGAAGCGGGTTGCGTCGTCGGTGCAGCGATCGGTGTACAAGCGGCTGAACTCTTGGTCAACCTTTGCTTCGGTTTGTAGTTTGGCTTCATCATGGCGAAGGTCTTGGACACGGCTTGATGAATGTCCTGCACAACCAACAGTAAGGCTTAGAAAAACAACAGGCCATATATGGCGCGGTGTCAATTTGCAAACTGCTGTGATGTTCATTGCGTTCATTCCGTTGGTTTACTTCATTACTTAAGGGCTTTAAGTGCTTATACCCTTGGTTTAGCAGGACTCGTGCCAACCATGTTTGTATTTATTTATTATATTAATCAGTAGCTTGGCGTCGTTAAGGTCTTACCGGAAAAGGCCATTAGTTGCAAATTGCAATTGGGATTGTGTTAATTTCAAATTGCAAATCATTTTGATCGAGGCTCTAGTCCTTTGCTCCGACAACTATACACGCTATGTCTTATGGTCGTTTGGGATTAAGTATAGCCCCTGTGCGGGGCTTGCAAGTTTGGCGGGGGTTTTTAGGCTGCGCGACGTATTCTTAATAAAAAGAGCGGGTTGCCTATGATGTAGCGTTTCCACATCCGGCTTGGTTCTTGAATTAGGCGCCAGGTCCACTCCATGCCGAGTTCCCGCAGCCATAAGGGCGCCCGCGATACTTTCTCTGCGTAGAAGTCGAACAGGCCGCCAACGGCCATTACTACAGGTGTTTCCAGTTGATCGCGGTATTCGGCGACCCATTGCTCCTGCAGGGGCTGGCCCATGCCGACCAATACAATATCAGCCTGGCTGTGGTTGATGTCGGCAATCACGTCAGCGCAGTTGCTCTTATCAAAAAAGCCGTTGTGAGTGCCGGCAATGCGCAGTGTCGGGAAGCGTTTTTTCATATTGGCCATGGCTGATTTAGCAATGCCTTCTTCGCCACCGAGCATATAGATGCTTTTACCGCTTGCTGCGAGTTGCTCACACAGCAGGGGTAGCATATCGGTTCCGTTAATATTGCCTTTGCGGCGGATGCCTGCATGGCGACATGCGACTTCGATGCCACTGCCGTCCGGTAGCAGGTAATCTACCTTATTCAGCAATTCGCGGAAGTCGGCATTGTCGTAACTTAAGTTTAGCGTGTGGGCGTTAGCAAAGAATACGGTTTTCTTAGCGCGTTTGGCGATTGTCTCGGCAATACTGGCCAGCGCTTCATTCATGGTTACATTGTGAATTTGAACACCAAATACCTTGAATGTGGGTGTGTCTTGTAACTCGTTGGTGTTGCTGTATAGCATTCCTGCGAGCAAGGTTTTAAGCACAATGGCTATGCGTTGTTTTGCGCCGCCGTCTTGAGCGAACTCAGTGTTGCAGGCTGTTTCGTCAATAAACTCTAAACCAGAGATGCGGCGTAATTCAAATAATGAAAATAGGCCCGGCATCACTGAGAAATGCGATTGCTCTTGGTTGGCAGAAATACTGTCTTGAATGCGCAGTAAACGATTGCCGACAAGGCGTATATCGCCGCGAATAACGTTCCACAGCAGCGGCATGCGGTTCAAGGTTGCACGTTGGCGCAGGGTTTTTGCTACCACAATCCCATTTTGGGTTGTGCGGAACTGGTGAACATGAAACACCGGTCTTTTTGCCCACAGCTGGCTGGCGATGTGTGCCAGTAGCAGCGGTGAAATAAATGCAAGCGCTATGGCAGCGATTAGGCGCTCGGCGATTGGTGTGTGAATACTGTTGTTGGTGTTCATGATATATCTCCCTGTTGGCGGGGAGATATATCGCAATGGCTGTGCCATGAGCTGAAATTATTTTAAGTATTTGAAATTGTTGACTATATTTTATTTTCTTGGATTGTGGTGACCTGTCGGTGTTTATTTGATTTGCAAATTGCAAAGCAATAAGGAGATTTTCTTTGCAATAGGGCTTGCTGGATTTGCAACGTGAGCTAAAGCCCAGATATGAATCGCCGGGCTTTAGGTGTTGATGTTTCGGGGGAGCTACACTTGCAGTTACTTGGTTAAAAACTGATTTATTGCGGTTATCGTTTGGGTAATGACGTCATCGCAGTGTGTTAGGTGCGTGGTGAGGCTGGCGCGATCTTGAAGATCGCAGCTGGTTTCGATTTTTTGCGCCCATTGCTGGAATCGTACGGCGCCGCAATAGCCAGCACTGCTTTTACAGCTATGAGCGATTTCTCGCAGAGGTTTTAATTCTGATGAATCTGTAAAGCTGGCCAAATGTGTGCGAAATTTTTCAAGTTCTTGGATGAACATACCCATAATAGCTGTGGCAGCCTCTGCGGAGGTATCTGCAATGAGTTTGTTGACAATGTTCAACTCGAGCACAGCGTCTCCGTCTGGACTACTGCTTTGTTCTGAAATGTGCGAATGATTATCGCCGTTCATAAACTTACTCACCGTGTTAAGTAAATCATTGCGATTGACGGGTTTGGGCAAAAACGCGTTCATACCATTGGCTAGGCAGCGCTCAATATCCGTGTCAAACGCATTGGCTGTCATCGCAATGATGGGGATGGTAGACCAACTCGCATCACTCTTGCGAATTTCTTGGGTGGCGCTAATACCGTCGAGTTTCGGCATTCTCACATCCATCAAAATCAGGTCATATTCAGCGTTACCTAATGCGGCGATCGCTTCTAAGCCGTTATTCGCAATGTCTATTTGATAACCGGCGCGACTGAGCATGGTCTTGGCGACGAGTTGGTTGGCGAGATTGTCTTCGGCCAATAATATCCTTTGTGAGGTGTTGCTTTCAGGTTCGGCACTATTGTCTAGTCGCGCCGTTATCTTGCGGGTGGCGCCAGTACCGCCGCTCATCATATTGAGGCGCTGGATAAAACTGGAGGCTTTTAAAGGACGTTGCAATATATGTTGAAAGCCATTTGACTTTGCGCCAATGATGATGTCGGGGGCATATGGCCGCGCGTAGAGTAGAATATTGCGTTTAGTAAAACCGACGGCGCCGCTTAACTCGGCGAGGGCGATATTAAATTGGCTGGCGCTGGTGTCAACAATAACGAAATGGCCGTCAGTGTCTGCTGCGGATTTTACTGCCTGTGTGCCGGGTTCAATAAAGTCACAAGGTATGCCTAGCTTTTGACATTGCTGGGCCATAGTCGATCTAAACGATTTGTTATCAGATAAGACAGATACGGGGGTGATCCGTGTGAGTTGCACCAGTCCTTTGTCGTTATTTGCCGTTGTTTTAAAGGGGATTAATACCGTGAAGGTGCTGCCTGAATTGGCTTCACTTTTAAGATTAATCCGACCCCCGAGCAGTTCAGCCAAATCCCGGCAGATGGCGAGGCCTAGGCCTGTGCCGCCATATGATGCGGTGCCACTATTGTCTACTTGGGCAAACTCTTGAAATAAGCTGGTTTGGTTTGCTGCCGGTATCCCAATACCCGTGTCACTAATCTCAAATACAATATCGACGTGCTGGTGCTCTGGGTCTGTATCGCCAAGGCTGACTTTGAGGACGACACCGCCAATCTCGGTAAATTTTACCGCGTTATCCATTAAATTCGTGAGTATGCGGCGGATATGGCTGGCATCTGAAGTGAGCTCTGCGGGTATTTGGGGGTCTATACAACAGCCGATATTAATTTCCTTGGTACCGGCACGAATGCTAATGACCTCACTAACTTGCTCGCAGAGCTCAACTAAGTTGAATGTGCTGGGTGTGATCTTTTGTTGGCCAGCTTCAATTTTAGAGAAATCCAGTACATCTTCGATGATGCCTAGCAGGCCGTGACCCGCCTCGAGCGAGGTTTCCGCCAGTGGCATTTGTGCGTCGGTCAGACCGGAGTCGAGGAGTAAATCCATGCAACCAATGACTGCGTTCAAGGGAGAGCGAATTTCGTGGCTCATATGCGCGAGAAAGCGAGATTTGGCTTCGTTGCTGGCTTCCGCGATCTCCTTTGCCTTTTTAAGAGCGGCTTCGTGCGCTTTACTTTCTGTGATGTCTCGAATTGAAGCCGTAAAATAGGTTGTGCCTTGATATTCTTCAGTAGGCACTACGGTAAGTTCGCATGGGAAAATCTCGCCGTTGCGGCGGATAGCTTCAATTTCAATCCGGGTATTGATTACTGGCCCCGTGCGACTTACATGAAAGCGGTCCATACCCTCGTTATGTGCAGTGTGCATATTTGGCGGTATAACAATGTCAGCAACATGCTGACCAATGGCTTCATCTCGAGTATAGCCAAATAATTGTTCTGCCGACGGGCTAAACTCGTGGATGATACTGTCGCCGTCAATAGTAACCAGCGCATCTAAATGCGAGGTATACAATGAGCTGTTAATCATTTCGAGTCGTTTTTGGCGCAGTTGCACGCTGTTTAAAGCGAAGTGGTCGGCCAATACGTAGACTAAGTAAGGGGTGGCAGGTGTGTCAGTGACTTGAATTTGTATTAAGCAGCTGGTGTTGGTGTTTGGTAGCGTGGCAATGACCGACGACTGTGACAAGCCTGACCCGGGCCTTAGCTCGGTTTTGACGGTATCCATGAGCCCTGGGAATACGTCATTGATTGTCTGCTGCGGTGTAACGGAGGTAAGCGATGACTCTGACGAGCAGTTAATGTTTGCGATCACGCCACTCGGTTCGAGTGTCAGCGTTGCAAGTATTTCGACAATTGGCTGGGGACTTGGTGTTGTAAGTGGGCTCATTAGCGTATTCTCAGCGAATTGAGGTATTGGTGTATTGTATTCTTGATGTTAGCAGAAACTGCCAAAGAATCGGTATTCGCTCAAACTTTCAGTACCTTAGCAAAAATGTGCACCTATGGCTGTGCTCCCAGAAGAATAATGAAATATGCATAGCAACTTGGTATGCAAAATGCGAATAAGCAGTCTACACTGTCTTGTAGCGTGTGCTTGAATCGTGGTCTGTAGCTTTAAGTAATTGATTTTTATTTGTTTACTTGGATTTTTTCATTCTGGTTAGGAAATTGCATGTTACTAAATATATTAAGGATTTAATGCCCATGACATGCTATAGCCGAGAGTTAAGCCGATGAGTACAACGATGTTAAAGATTTTACTGGCTGATGATAGTTTACCGAGCCTGATGGCCACGCAAATTATGCTCGAAAAAATGGGCCACGACGTGCTGGTTGCAACCGATGGCGAGCAAGCCTTAGCGCTTGCGTTGCGCGAGCGTTTTGATCTGATATTACTCGATGAGTATATGCCAGGTTTGCCTGGGTCCGCAGTTACTCAGCGGATTAGAAAATCAAAGAATGAAAATAATGGGGCGTGCATTATTGCCCTGAGTGGTGTGCACAAAGAAGAGGAGTGTCAGCGCCTTTATGATTCTGGCATTGACGAACTGATAATTAAGCCTGTTACCGCAGACCGCTTGCTGGTGGCGGTGACAAAACATTTCCCGGTTTCGTCAGCGTCGATAGATTCTAGCGTCGTCTCTCAGCTTTTTGCCGATCTAGGTGATGAGGTAGGGCAGCGTTTAATTGGAATGTTTGTTGAAGAGTTGGTGCAGATGAGCGTACGAACAAGCCAGGCATTGAAACGTAATGACACCGAAGAATATTTGGCTGTGGCGCATATATTGAAAAACTCAGCGGCTTTGTACGGAGCAAACGAATTGGCTTCATTTGCTCGCCAACTGAACGAAAATACAGAGCAGTTTGCAGACGACTTATCGGCTGCGGCAACGGGGCTATTAGAGCGAATTAATGAGGCGCATCACGCGGCAAAAGAATATTTGTCGTCCGCCGAGAGGAAAGGCCAATGAATTCGGTACCAAGTAAACAATTAGTGTATGTGGTCGAAGATAGTCTTTCGAGCGGGGCTTTGTATTGCAGCTACTTAGAGCAGGCGGGCTACACTACTAAGCATTTTACTGACGGCCATTCGGCGTTGCTGGGTGTTAAGGAGCAGATGCCTGATGTGGTACTGCAGGATGTTTGCTTGCCGGATATTAGCGGTTTAGAAGTGCTCAGCTTTATTAACCGGCAGGAAAAGCCTGCGCCGGTGGTGATTATTACGGCGAATAGTTCAATTGATGTGGCTGTGGATGCTATGCGTTTGGGCGGCTTTGATTTTATCGAAAAGCCCTTTTCAAAAGAGCGCCTATTAACTTCTATCGCAAGCGCGGTAGATCAGCATCAGGCTGATATTGCTGCCAGCCCTGCTGCTGGGCCTGACGCGCCGAGTGATGTCAAAAAAAGCACTGGCGTTAGCGAATATTTTGTTGGCGATTCATTGGCCATGTCTACGGTCTTTCGACTGCTGGACAGCGCGGCAAAAAGCAAAGCTAGCGTATTTGTTACAGGCGAAAGCGGAACGGGTAAAGAAGTGTGTGCGTTCTCATTGCATAAGGCCAGCGCGAGACACGATGGACCGTTCATTGCAATTAACTGCGCAGCTATACCCGCAGATCTCTTTGAGTCCGAAATTTTTGGTCATGAAAAAGGCGCGTTCAGTGGCGCCGTCAGTCAGCGCAAGGGGGCGGCGGAATTGGCTGCTGGCGGAACCTTGTTTCTGGATGAACTCTGTGAGATGGATTTGAACTTACAGGCTAAATTACTGCGTTTTTTACAGACCGGTACTTTTAGCCGGGTCGGTGGTCAGGCCGTATTGCACAGCGATATTCGGATTGTGTGTGCCACCAACCGCGACCCCGCCAGAGAAGTTGGCGAGGGCCGTTTTCGTGAAGATCTGTACTACCGACTCAATGTTATTCCGGTGCAGCTTCCACCACTGCGTGAACGCGGCACCGATATTATGCTGCTGGCGGAACATTTTCTGGCTGAGAAAACCAAAGCAAATGACAAACATTTTCGTGGCTTCACGCCCGAAGTAAAATCCATGATTATGCAGCACGATTGGCCGGGTAATATTCGTGAACTGCAGAATGTCATTGAGAATGTTGTTGTTATTAATGACGGCGAATTGGTGAGTGTTGAAATGATGCCGTCATTGGCGCCAGTTTTGTCGAAAGCGCCCGCTAAACCCGCCGCAGTGGTGCCGTCAAACAGTGTTCCCAGCTTTGGCTCGGTTTCTAGCCCGACTGGCGCCGGTATGCAGGGCATTCGCCCGCTCTGGATTGTGGAAAAAGAGGCTATTGAGTACGCAATTGAACAATGTGGTGACAATATCCCCTTGGCCGCCGCGTGTCTTGGGGTGAGCGCGTCGACAATTTATCGCAAGAAAAAAAGTTGGGATAGTGGCGGCGAAGGCTGATATTTTAGTATTGCAGTGCTTTGAGAACAGGCTTTAGCGTTTACTTGCTATGCTAAATAGATTGATAGGGAGAGTTGTATGGATCCGAAACAATTACACGAACAATTACAGCGTTTGCAAAGCGAAATTGATGGGCTGGCCGTTAATCAAGAAAACCGCGCAAAACTTCACGCCATAGTCGACGACATTGACCGTGAATTGGGTGTTGGCCCGCAGTTTGTCTTAGAGGACAGCAGTTTACAGGATCGCTTGGAAGATCTAGTGTCGAATTTTGAAGTTGACCACCCGACAGTGGCCGGGATTTTAAAAGACATCATGGTTAAACTTGCTAGTATTGGGGTATAAGTGAAAATTAGGCGCGGCGGTTAAAAAGCACTGCTACGCCAACGCTGCTTGTGTTTACAGTTGATTGGGAGCGTTATGCTTCTTGTTTTACGTTTTATTTTGCGGTGCATTTTGAGAAAAGCATAGCTTTTGTGTGAGTGGCGGCTACGGATTGCGTTAGTGTTCGCCGCGGCAATCTATAATAATTATTTTAAATCGTCGCCGAGAGTCAGCTATTGCGGGCTTTTCATGAATTTATCCTTTAATGATTTTTCCGGCAGCGCGGAAATTCGATCACTGGCATTGTACTTGCTGAATGCATAGCACAATGCGAGTAAATGGCGTTAACTGACTCCTTAGCGGTCTGCTCGCGGTATTGATGGATATAAAAGGAATGATTTATGAGGCCTCCCCATATTTTATTTGCGATGTCGTTAATGCTCAGTTCGGCTGCATTTGCAGGTTCGGAACTGGATTCATTATTGGATGTACTCAAAGCTAACGGCACGATTGATGAGGCGCAGTATCAGCGCTTAATGGCAGAGCAGGCGAGTGCTAAGCCTGATTTAGTCGAGACTCGCCCGCCGCGATCAACGGCAGATGCCCGTAGTGGTTTGAAAGTCGTGTCAGCAGATAAGCAGTTTTCCGCCCAGCTCAGCGGACGAGTAGAAGTTCACGGTGCGGTTTACAATGACGATGGCATCAATATGGGCGACGGCACGACCCTACGCCGCGCCAGAATTTATGTGAAAGGTAAGCTATACGATGATTGGCAGTATAAATTTGAATACGACTTTGCTGCCAGCGACCTAAAAGGTGTCAAAGATGCATACTTAAGCTATAGGCTTAAGGAGGGCACGGAGCTTATCGCCGGTAATTATCGCGTACCATTTTCGCTTGAGGCCTTGGCCAATTCGCATGCCAATACGTTTATGGAAAGATCACTGGGTTTTGCCTTTAAGCCGGGCTGGCACTTGGGCACGGGTATCAATTTGTCAGGCCCGAACTGGACGTGGAACACGGGTGTATTTGGTGACACGGCCGATCAGAATACAGCCGGTGAAGACGGTGAGTGGGTAGTAGGTAGCAGGCTTACTTGGTTGCCCTATCAGGCCAACTCCTCGTTTGTGCACCTTGGTATAGCGGGGCTCTTTGGTGAACGTGGCGACCACTTGGATATGACGTATAAATCTGGCCCTGAAAGCAAGGTGACCAAGGTTAATTTAGTTGATACTAAAAAAATAGCGGGTGTAGATAGTTACTCGCAGACCGGCTTAGAGGCGGCATTGACCTTAAATCGCTTTAACTTGCAGGCAGAGTATATGGCGGCCACCTTGACGCGCGGTGAGGGTGATCTGAATTTTGATGGCTGGTATATACAGTCGAGTTATTTTCTCACGGGGGATCGTCGGTCTTACAAAAAAGGTCGTTACGCAACGGTTAAACCTCGCAGTATATTGGGGCGAAACGGCATAGGGGCCTGGGAACTGGCATTGCGCGTGAGTGAGGTGGATCTAAGTGACGGGGATGTTCTGGGCGGAGAGCAGCAAGATTTAACCGTGGGCTTGAATGTTTATGCAAGCCCACAAATTCGTTTTAGCGCCGAGTACATTAAAGTGTTAGCGACCTCAAATCCGCAGACGGCGGAGCCAGAGCTATTCCAGTTGCGCGCAGAGTGGGTGCTGTAAATGAAAAACATCATTCTAGCGTTTGTATTGTTGCAAAGTCTTTGCGTGAGTGCTGCTGAATATCGTGTTGGCGTAGTACCACAATTTGAGGCGAGACGTCTTAATGAAGTTTGGCTGCCGATACTCGACGAACTGGCCAAGCGCACCGGCGATAGCTTTGTTTTGCTTACCAGTAAATCGATTCCGGAGTTTGAAGCGAGCTTTCAGCGTGGCGATTTTGATATTGCTTATATGAATCCCTGGCACGTGATTGTGGCTTATGAAACGCAGCAGTACCTGCCTATAGTTAGGGACGGTGATCGCAAGTTGAAAGGCATATTGGTTGTTCGCAAGGACAGCGGCATTGCGACTGTTAAGCAATTAGACGGCGCTGAAATTGCCTTTCCGGCACCGAACGCGCTTGGCGCGTCATTATTAATGCGTGCAGATTTAAAAATGATTCACGGCATTGATATTGTTCCTAAGTATGTTGATACCCACTCTTCGGTTTATTTGAATGTTGCACTGCAATCGACAATGGCGGGTGGTGGGGTAAAACGAACATTGAAAGAGCAGGCGCCAGCGTTACAAGATATGCTGATGGTGCTTTACGAAACGCGGGCGGTGAATCCCCATCCTATCGTTGTTCATCCCCGGGTGCCGAGGGAAGCGGCCCAAGGAATTGGCGAGACCTTGCTGGCGATGACCTTGAATGTTGATTCCCAAAAATTACTTGCTGAAATTCCCATGCGACGAGCGGTAGCGACAAATATTGATGAATATTTACCCTTGACGGATTGGGGACTGCATGACTTCTACGTACCGAAGTAAATGGCTTTATGGCCTAAAAACCCAAAGCCTGTTGGTAGCGGGTTTTTTGGGCTTTGTGGTCTGCTGTTTACTTGTATTTTATACCTTGCCGAGTCAAGACCGCTGGGTTAAAAAAGAGCTTACCAACGCCACTGAGCGCTCCTTGCGGCAATTGTCGACTTCTATCGTGACGCCATTATTAAGTCATCAATATGCAGAGCTCTATGAAAGCCTTGATGCGCAACTTAACGAACATCGAAATTGGCTGAGAATAAAAGTGTCTGACGCGGAGGGCAAACAGCTTTACCCGCTGGGTAGCTGGACGTTAGGGCTCGAAGAAGACGATATTATTATTTCTCACGATATTAATTTTTTGGAAAAAAATATTGGGCGAATCGTACTCGTCGCCAATTTTAGCGCTGAATTACGTGAAGGCTACCGTCTACAATTTACCTTAGCTTCTGTTCTGTTTGTAGCGCTAATGCTTGTGTTTGGCGTAGTTTATTATTTAATTAACAAGACCGTTATAACTCCGCTAAGAGGATTGATGACGTCATTTCAACAGCTCGCTGATGGCGATTACCACTCTCCCTTGCCAAGGGTATTTAATAATGAAGTTGCTAATGTGGTTGCCGGTTTTGCTGAAATGCGCAGCAATATTGAGCGCCACCAAGCTAAGCTTGAGATCTTAAGGCAGGAGGCTGAACTGGCTAATCGCGCAAAATCTGATTTTTTGTCTAGCATGAGTCATGAACTCCGGACGCCGCTCAATGCGATCTTGGGGTTGGCGCAGTTGTTTGAATACGACGATGCCGCCAGCGACGCCTATAAAAGTCACGGTAAGAATATTTATAACGCCGGTGAATATTTACTCTCACTGATTAATGATGTGCTTGATTTAACCTTAATTGAGTCTAGAAATATTAGCCTCAATATTGAGCGTTTTAGCGCGGCTGATGTGGTAGGCGAATGCGTGGATTTGGTGACATCAACCGCCAGCGGCCAGGGAATTAGCATTTATTTCACCCGACCAGTGCCCGATGATATTTTGGTTGCTGGTGACTACACTAGACTAAAGCAAGCCATTTTAAATTTATTGTCCAATGCGGTTAAGTATAACTGCGCAGCGGGAATCGTCACCGTTAGCTACTTGCGACGCGAAAGTTCGGTCAGAATTTGTATTGACGATACGGGCAAGGGCTTAGCGCAGGAGCAGCTAGATAAGCTCTTTACACCTTTCGATCGTCTGGGTGCAGAGTTGGGTGCAACTCAAGGAACGGGTATAGGCTTGGTGATTACCAAGCAACTGCTTGAGTTAATGGGCGGGGTGATGGGGGCAGAGAGCGTTTTAGGTCGGGGCTCCACGTTTTGGATTGAAATGCCCTTGGCTACCGATGAGCACGTTCCCATGAGAGCATTGCCGCCGCCGGAGAAAATGGCAGCAACGACGGTAAGCGAGGACGTTAACACCGCGCTGAGAATATTGGTTGCTGAAGATAATACGGTGAATCAAGATGTGATTCGTCAGCAGCTGGCATTATTGGGGTATTCTGCCACATTTGCCAATGACGGCTTGGCTGCATGGCAGTGTTTGCAAGCAGAGGCGTACGATGTACTGCTGACTGATATTCAGATGCCTAAAATGAATGGCTATGAATTGATCAAGCGAATTCGCGAGGCAGAGCTGGCCTCTGGAGTTCATTTGCCGATTGTGGCGATTACGGCCAATGTAATGGACGGCGATGTGGCCGACTGTCTTGCCAGCGGCGCAGATGATCTTATCCCTAAGCCAGTTGAGATCCATGCCTTGAAAGAAATTTTAGCGCGTGTTGATGCTCATCTGTGCCTGGGCAATCCTTCTGCTGAGCAAAGTGCCGATACCCACGATCTAAGGGATGAGCTGGAGCCGAAGGCGCTTGCTATTGATATAAGTCAGCTTGTTTCGATGATCGGTGACGATGTATCCATGCACTGCATGATCTTTAAAAGCTTTACCGATTCTAGCCCCGAAAACATTCAGGCTATACTCGACGCGCTAAGCGCGCGAGATCCTGAAAATGTGTATATGCAAGCTCATAAATTTAAATCCTCAGCGCGTTCTATGGGCGCCTATAGTTTGGCAGATACCTGTGCTGCATTAGAGGCACAGACCCATTTTACTATGGCAGCAGACAATGAAAGTGTCCAAAATGAATTGAGTGAAGAGGCTTGGTTAATGCTTGATAGCTTGGCGGAACAGATGAACAATGAGTATGCGACTGCCAAGCAATTTATTGACGATTATATGCAACAACATCAATGACGTATCTGGGTGGCAATGGTGGTTTATGAAGCATATTGAAGGGCATCGAATTCACCGGGCAAACTGGTTGCGTGCTGCGGTGTTGGGCGCCAATGATGGCATTGTATCCACGGCAAGTTTGATTGTTGGTGTGGCAGCCGCGAATAGCACTCAGAGTAATATTATTATGGTCGGGGTGGCGGGCTTAGTGGCTGGTGCTATGTCGATGGCCGCAGGTGAGTACGTGTCGGTAAGTTCCCAGGCTGATGCCGAGCAGGCAGACTTAGATAAGGAGCGCCGCGAACTCGCTGAGCAGCCAGAGCATGAGCATGCCGAAATGACCTCAATATATATCGAGCGGGGTTTGGATGAGCAGCTCGCGGCCAAGGTCGCTACTCAGCTAATGGATCACGATGCTCTTGGCGCACATGCTCGGGATGAGCTAGGTATTGTTGAGGCATTTTCTGCGCGGCCCCTGCAGGCCGCGATTACTTCGGCTGGGAGCTTCGTGCTTGGCGCGGGCCTGCCCTTGCTAGTGGCACTGTGGGTGCCCCTGAGTGCAGTGATTTGGGCGGTGTCGTTCAGCGCTTTACTCTTTCTCGCACTGCTTGGTGCTCTTGGCGCGAGCGCCGGTGGCGCGCCAGTGCTCAAAGCCGCTATTCGCGTGTGCTTTTGGGGGGCGCTCGCTATGCTGCTAACGGCGTTAGTGGGTCATTGGTTTGCCTAAATTCCCATGCATTTTAGTATCTTCGTATTTCAGTCTCAGCCTTAAAGCGATAAGAATATTTCTTACTCGGCCAATGTATTCCGTACTGACTTCGTAGTAGTGTCGCAGCGGGTTCGTTTTCGATGTTGCTGCCACTGAGGTTGTTTAAAAATGTTTGAATGGATGTTAAATGCCGACGCATGGCTTGCGCTAGTTACCCTGCTTGCCTTGGAAATTGTGCTGGGTATCGACAATATTATATTCATCTCCATCTTGGTTGGACGCTTGCCGGTAGAGCAGCGTGACCGCGCACGCAAATTAGGTCTGGGCTTGGCGATGGCATCGCGGTTGGTTTTACTTTTTAGCCTAGTTTGGGTGATGGGCTTGGTCGAGCCCTGGTTTACCGCCTTTGGTCACGAGATTTCCGGGCGCGATGTAATTTTGATTTTGGGAGGTTTATTTTTACTCGGCAAATCCACCCGCGAAATTCACGGTAGCTTGGAGGCTGTTCCAGACTCGGCGGCCGTTAATGTGGTGAGTGGTTTTGGTATGGTGCTTGTTCAAATTGCGGTATTGGATATTGTTTTTTCCCTAGACTCTGTAATTACCGCTGTGGGCTTGGTGGACGATTTAGCGATTATGGTGATTGCGGTTGTTGTGGCCGTGTTGGTGATGTTGTTCGCGGCTAAGCCAATTGGTGATTTTGTCGATGAAAATCCGACCTTCAAAATGTTGGCCTTGTCCTTTTTGATCATGATTGGCCTTACCCTGATCGCGGAGGGTTTTGATGTGCATGTACCGAAAGGCTATGTGTATTTTGCGATGGCTTTTTCCGTTCTCGTTGAAGTTTTAAATATGCGAATTCGCAATGCTCGGGGCGCTAAGGCGATAAAATTAACAAAGAAACTGGAATAGCGTGGCGCATAGTATGAGCCTTCAGTTTGCAATAAAGCAGAGAATACGATGACAAGGAAAGAGCAAAAGGTAATTGGTGATGTTCTTAGTGCGGGGCGCCTAAGCGTTGATGCCATTGCTGGGGTGAGCGACATCGCAGAAGGCTTGCACCACGCCATTATCACCATTGGCGGCGTGCTGAGTAAGAATGAGCTGCAGGCTGCTGAGGACGGCGTTCCGCGCAGTAAACGCACGGGTGGTATTAGCGGCCTAATTTATAGCAGCATTCGTCAAGTAAACGGTTTGCTGGGTCTTGGTCTGGATATCTTGATACCACGGTTAACGAGTAAAGTGGGGGACGATGCCAGCGCACCGGGACGGGCCGCAGTTGTGTCGGCGCTGAATGGCGTGCTTGGCGATCATCTGCAGCGTAAGGCTAACCCGCTGGCAATTAGCATGGCTTTTTGCCGCGATGGCAGAGCGCTGGACAATGCAGCCCTAAAAGCGCTGTTGGCCGACAATAAGAAAATAGCCATTTTTGTTCACGGCTTATGTATGAATGACCAGCAGTGGACGCGTAAGGGCCATAACCACGGTGAAGCGCTGGCGGCTGAGCTCGGCTTTACGCCCTTGTATCTTCGCTATAACTCCGGCCTACATACCTCTGAGAATGGTCGCGCTTTTGCGGACTTGTTAGCGCAGCTTAGTGATTGTGGGCACGCAGACGCAGAGTTTTATATTGTTGCCCACAGTATGGGGGGCTTGGTGTCTCGCAGTGCGTGGCATTACGGCGCAGCACAAAAGCAGCGCTGGCTTACCCAGGTACAAAAAATCGTGTTTTTGGGTACGCCTCATCATGGCGCGGTACTAGAGCGCGGTGGTAACTGGATTGACGTGCTATTAGATAGCAATCCCTATAGCGCGCCGTTTTCGCGTTTAGCGCGGGTGCGCAGCAGTGGTATTACCGATTTACGCTATGGCAATGTGGTAGATGAAGATTGGGGCAGGGTTGATCGCTTTCGTATGGCGGGTGACACGAGAATACCACTCAGCCTACCTGTTGGGCCTGAGTGTTACGCCCTTGCCGCAACGACATCCCTCGACGTTCACCCGCTTGTTAATAAAGTGCTTGGTGATGGCTTGGTATCGGTAAACAGTGCGCTGGGCAAGCACCGCGACCCACTGCGGCAACTGGCGTTTAAAGCCGATCAGCAATGGCTGGGCACAGGTGTAAATCATATGGCATTGCTCAATCATCCCGATGTTTATCAGGCGCTCAAGGGTTTTATGGTCTCGCCGTCACCGATTGGTTGCTAACTGCCCAATTTTTTTGGCTTAGGAGGTGTGATGTCGCTCGTCGGCTTTCATATTGTGGAGGGCGATATCTGTGCGATGGCGGTCGATGCCATTGTGAATGCCGCCAATTCGACCTTACTCGGCGGTGGTGGTGTGGACGGCGCAATTCATCGGGCGGCAGGGCCGGCGCTGTTGGCCTATTGCCGCCAGTTGCAGGGCTGTGATACCGGGGATGCTAAGCTTAGTCCCGGCTTTTTACTCCCTGCCCGAGCCGTTATCCATACTGTTGGCCCAATATGGCGTGGCGGGCGACAGGGTGAGGCGGAACTGCTGGCGTCGTGTTATCGCCGGTGTATTCAACTTGCCGTGGCCGAAGGTTTTAAGTCCATTGCGTTTCCGGCGATCAGTTGCGGGGTTTACGCTTACCCGCATCGCGAGGCGACCGAAATTGCGGTTGCGACACTGCGACGTTGGGTTCCAGATAGCGCCTTGCAAAGCATCTATTTAGTAGCGTTTAGTCGCGAAATGGCAGCGCATTGGGCTGCCGCATGCGCGGCAGCGGGGGGTGAACCCTAGAGTTGCTTTGCGGCCTTCTCAATAGCGCTAGCGAGACTTTCGCGGGTTTGGGGCCCGGTGAGTGTGGCTTGTACCTTGCCGTTCGCGTCGAGCAATAAGGTGGTCGGCAATACTTGTGGTCGAGGTACGCCGAGCTCGGGGGCTGGGTCAGCACTCAGCGAGGGAAACGCAATACCCATCTCCGCAATGGCCGCCGTTAAGGCCTCGCCCTCTAATCCGTCGTAATTAACACCGTATATTTTTATGTCAGTGTTGGCCTTGGCAAATTCATTCAGGTCGGGAATTTCCTCGCGACAGGGGCCACACCATGTTGCCCAATAGTTGATGAGCTGCCACTTTCCTTGGTTAAATTGCCCAGCCTTGCCGTCTACCGTGGTGAAATCGGGTTTACTGCAGGCGCTAATGCCCAATAACAGCAAGAAAAATAGTGACCTAATTGGCTTTGTGTTCATGTAAATACTCGATGCTGGTCCTGCCGACGGGCTGGGGGTGTATAATGCCGCGATAAAATTACTGAAGTATGACGCGGGGAGCGTATGGCTGATTATACCATTTACCACAATCCACGGTGCTCAAAATCTCGGCAAACCTTGCAGATACTCACTGACAAGGGTGTCGAACCTGAAATTATAGCGTATCTCGAAACACCGCCGTCGGCGACGGAGCTAAAACAGCTTATTGTAAAACTCGGGATAAGTCCTCGCCAATTGCTGCGCAAAGGCGAAGATGCTTATAAAGCTTTGGGCTTGGCGGACACAGGTAAAAGTGATGCTGAGCTAATAGCGGCTATGGCGGCCGAACCAAAATTGATTGAACGACCGATTGTGGTGAAGGCTACGCGCGCGGTGCTGGGTCGACCACCTGAAAATGTCTTGGCGCTAATCGATTAAATGGATGGGCGCAAAGATTTAAGAGGGCGTATATCTTGAGTAGTGATTCCTTTGTATTGGTTTTGTATTACAGTCGCCACGGTGCCACTGAACGCTTGGCGCAGCAGATCGCCAGAGGGGTAGAACAAGCGGGCGTTGAAGCGAGAATTCGCACGGTGCCTGCGGTGTCTGCCGCCTGTGAAGCGACCGCCGATGAGATACCAGAGAGCGGCCATTTGTATGCTAGCGAAGATGACTTGCGCGATTGTGCGGGCTTGCTGTTGGGGAGCCCCACGCGTTTTGGCAATATGGCCGCACCGTTAAAGTATTTTCTCGATGGCACATCGAGCTTGTGGATGAGCGGGGCGCTGATTGGTAAGCCTGCCGGGGTGTTCACCTCTAGCGCGAGCATGCACGGCGGCCAAGAGAGTACCTTGTTAACCATGATGATGCCGCTGCTTCATCACGGTATGGTAATTGCGGGTTTGCCGTACAGCGAAGCGGCGTTAACGACCACCCAAAGTGGTGGAACCCCTTACGGGGCTTCACATGTGGCTGGACAAGATGGCCGGGCGGTAGACAGTACCGAACTTGAATTGGCGGCGGCATTGGGGCGGCGCATCGCGGCATTAAGTAAAAAGCTGCAATCCTGAGGTAAATATGACGGCAATAGAAAGGCGCGCGCTGTTCGCTGCATGGGCAATGAAAATAAGCTATATCGCTTTTTTATTGAGTCTGACCCTTGGTACATGGGTATGGGTTCAAGAAGGGCGGCAGCCGAGTATCAGTATTTGGTTAATTCGTACGGTGCCGATATTGCTGTTTGCCTACGGTGTATTTAAGCACCGGCTGCGCAGTATTGCTTGGCTGTGTTTTGCCGTTTTAATGTATTTTGCGATGGCGGTAACTGAGGCGATGTCGCCCTATGTTATCTGGTTTAATTATATTGAATTAGCGGTAGTCGTTGTGTTGTTTTGCAGCGCGACGGCGTTTATCCGCTGGCAGGCACAAATGCTTAAGGCTAAGCAGGCAGAGGGGACGGCAAGCGAATGACAGTGGCTCATAAACGCGGTTTTTTCTCGCGCATCGGCGCGATTATTGAGGGCACTCGGCGCTGGCTGTTCAATATATTGTTTGTTATTTTCGTCGGTGTTGTCCTCGCCGCCTTGTTTACTTCCGTGAGTGTGAGTGTGCCAGACGGTGCCGTGCTGATTGTTACGCCAGAAGGCGTCGTGGTCGACCAAATTACTGCTGTTGATGCCTTAACTCAGCTAAGCTCAAGCGGTTTGCCTACTGAAACCTTGCTCAGCGATTTAATTGAAACCGTGGATTTGGCAACAGAGGATCCGCGTATAGAGGTGATACTGCTGCAGCTTGATGAGCTTAAACACATTGGCTTGAGCAAAACCTTAGAGCTGTCTGAATCCATTAATCGCTTTCGCGACAGTGGTAAAACCGTGGTCGCGACCGCGAGTCACTATGATCAGGATCAGTATTTGCTGGCCAGTTTTGCCGACCAGATTTTTGTTCACAATATGGGCGGGGTCGGCATTGAAGGTTTTGCGGTTATTCGCAATTACTTTTTGGATGCGATTAATACGCTGAAAATCCGTTTTCATGTCTTTAAAGTGGGCAGTTTCAAGTCGGCCATTGAACCCTTGCTTCGCAACGATATGTCGGATGCGGCGAAGGAATCAAATAAGGCCTGGTTAGATCAGCTATGGGCGTTGTATAGCGATACCCTCATCGCGCGCCGGGGAATATCGGCGGAGAAGTTAGATTTTTATGTGAATCATATTGATGATGTCATGGCCAGCGTCAACGGTGATGCGGCGCAAGCCGCGCTCGATTACGGTCTGGTCGATGGTATTGTCAGTCGTCCAGCATTACGATCAATGCTGATTGAACGAGTAGGTGAAGACAAAGACGGCGCCTATAAGCATATTTTCTACCGCGACTACCTCGCCTTAAATCGAAATCTAAGGCCCGCCAAGTCCGCCGGTGTAGGTGTTATTGTGGCAAGCGGCAATATTGTCGATGGCACACAGCCCGCGGGCACTATTGGCGGTGACAGTCTCGCGAGCTTAATTCGTCAGGCCCGTCGCGATAACGACGTTAAAGCGGTGGTGCTGCGCATTGACAGTGGCGGTGGTTCGGCTTTTGCGTCCGAGGTCATTCGCGCCGAACTAGCGCAGTTGCAGGAGGCTGGTAAGCCTTTAGTCGTTTCTATGGGTAGCATGGCGGCTTCGGGTGGTTATTGGATTGCTGCTGGTGCCGATGAGATATGGGCAACCCCCGCCACACTCACTGGTTCAATCGGTATTTTTGGCGCCTTTCCCACAGTTGACGAAATGTTGAGCGGCCTCGGCATTAGTACCGATGGTATTGGAACCAGCGCAGTGGCCGGGAAGTTGCGGCCAGATATTCCGCTGGATCCAGTTCTCGAACGCGCAATTCAGTCAGGTATAGAGCATGGCTACCGCCGCTTTATTGGTATTGTGGCAGACGGCCGAAATAAGCTTGTTGAACAAGTAGAACCGATTGCCGAAGGGCGGGTGTGGAGTGGGGTGGATGCTCAGCAGCTTGGTTTGGTCGATCAGCTTGGCGGTTTAAAACAAGCCGTGGCATCGGCGGCGGCCTTGGCGGGCTTGTCGGATACCAGCAGTCGCGTCTTGCGCTTGCCGCTCACGCCCGAAGAAGAGCTAATGCAGCTACTGCTCGGCTCCGGTATGGTGAAACAGGTACTGCAAAGCTCCTCGCCGTTGCTGAGTAGCTTAAATAGCGTACTGCCAGCGTGGTCGTCGATGCTGCAATTGCGAGACAGTCGCGGTGTGTATGCCTTCTGTATTATGTGTGTGGCGCCTTAGCACGTCGTTGACTATCAGCGGCGGCCGGCTGCAGGGGTGTTAACCGGTAACGGTATCTTGAGGATAGAGTTGTCGCCACATTTCAAAGCCGCCATCCATGCTGTAGACCTCGGTGAAATCCTTTTCGACAAAGTATTGGGCCGCGCTCTGGCTACTGTTGCCATGGTAACAGTAGATAATAAGGGCTTTGTCGGGATCCGCAGCCTCGATAAACTGCTGAAGGCTTTGGTTGTCGAGGTGCGTGGCCGCCGGGATGTGGGCGGTGGCAAAGGATTGTTCGTCACGAATGTCCGCAAGTTGGCAATTGCCTGCCGCCGCCATTGCGTGTGCATCTTGGGGGGATATATGTTTGAAGTTAGGCATGAGCATTATCTGAATTGTAAAAAATAGGGGACCATAGTACCGCGATGAAAGCAAAAACTGAATGCCGTCGACGCGGCAGGGAATTTTCTTTGTTAGATCGCTTCGCCAGTCTGCGGGATGCCTTAAATGGCTTAGGTATTTTGTTGGTGGAGCAGCACAATGCGCGTATTCACTTTGTGGCCGCTATTTGCGTAGTGGCGCTGGGCCTCTTAACGGGCTTGAGTGGTGTTGAGTGGGTTACGGTGTTTGCTGCGATTGCGTTAGTTTGGATGGCTGAGGCCTTCAATACTGCCCTAGAGTATTTGGCTGATGCGGCGGTGCCAGAATCCCATGCGCTTATTGGCAAGGCCAAGGACGTGGCTGCCGCTGGGGTGCTGGTTAGTGCCGGATTTGCGGTTCTGGTCGGGCTTTGGGTATTTATTCCGGGCTAAGGTATCACTGCTCCGTACGGTGATGTCCTCGGGTACACCAATCAGAAATCTGCCGCCATTTCGCGGCGGGACTTAGAACCAGCAAGCTCGCGCATGTCTTCTAATGCCATATACATACAGGGTATGAGAATCAAGGTTATTACGGTAGCGAATATGATGCCAAAGCCGAGCGATACCGCCATCGGAATAACAAATTGCGCCTGAACGCTGTCTTCCATCAGCATCGGTAATAAGCCAAAGAAGGTCGTTAGCGAGGTCAGTAAAATGGCCCTGAAACGCATGCAGCCAGAATCGACCACCGCGTCTAACAGGCGTTCGCCCCTCGCCAGCGCGGAGTTAATAAAGTCGACCATGATCAAACTGTCGTTGACGACGACGCCGGAAAGCGCTATGACGCCAAAAAATGACATCATGCTAAACGAAATGTCGAGCACAATGTGACCGACAACCGCGCCAATGATGCCGAAAGGAATTACTCCCATAATAATAAATGGCTGTAAGTACGAGCGCAGTGGTATAGCGAGCAGGGCGTATATGCCAAGGAGCGCGATCACAAAGCCTATTGCGAGGCTTTGTAACAGCGTGCCCATTTCTTCGCTTTCACCGCTGAACTGAACTTTAACCCCTGGGTAGCGACTGCCAAACTGCGCTTTAATTACATTGGCCATGACGTCTGACGTTACCGTGCTGGGGCTGGTAAATTCCTTGTCCACTTGTGCGGTAACATTGATTGAGCGCTCGCCGTCAATACGTTTGCGTTGGCTAAAGCCGGGCTCAAATTTAATGTCAGCAACACTGCTCAGCGGTATATAAGCTTGGTCGGCGGAACGAATATACATGTTCTGTAGGTCTGACACCGCTTCGCGCTCTTCTCTCGGGTAGCGCACCATCACTTTCACTTCGTCGTTACCGCGTTGAATTCGCTGGGCTTCGGCGCCATAAAAAGTGTCACGTAACTGGCGACCTAAGGAGGCCGAGTTGATCCCCAAAACTTCGGCGCTAGGTTTTATGTCTAAAACAATTTCATCCTGAATGGCGCTGGCGCCATTGCGAATATCAAAGACCCCCTTGTAGTGGCTGAGGGCACCTTCTAAATCTTTGGCCGCCGCGTCGAGTTGGCTGTCGGAGTTACTACTCAATTTAAATGAAATGGCTGGCCCAGAGCTATGATCGGCACTGCTCACGGACATGATTTTGGCACCGGGAATGTCGCCGATTTGTTGGCGCCAGCGACGAGCTACTTCATTGCCGTCAATGTCACGCTGTTCATTTTTAGTGAGCTCCACCATAAAACTCACCATGCGGCCAGACGAGCCGAAGGCCATAACATGGCTAATAAGACGCTTGTTATCACTGGCGGCGTGCTGGCTTTGGTAGTTGGCATCTACCTCGCGCAGTGCCTTGTCCATTTGCTCAAAGGCCATTCGGGTCTGGGTCTCAGGAGTACCCTCGGTCATTTCTAAATTGGCCTTGATAAAATCGCTAGGTACCTCCGGTATCAGGACAAAGCGAACGATGCCACCCATAATTAGGCCAGTGATGACAATAAGTAAGGCGAGAAAAATCGCACCAGTTACATAGCGTTTAGCGATGGCTTTGTGGATAAAGGGCCGATAATAATTATCAACAAAATTCGTAAGCACCCTGTTTGAATAGCGGGGAATGCGGTCTAGTTGGAGCCAGAATTCACTTGTGCCCGGCTTGCTGTGAGCGAGGTGAGCCGGCAGTATCCACTTGGATTCTATTAATGAAAAACACAGGCAAAGTATCACAACCCAGCCAACTGACTCCGGAAAGGGGGCGAATGAGCCTTCTGTAAACAGGGTGGGTGAAAATGCCATAATGGTGGTAAGCACACCAAACGTGGCTGGGGTGGCAACCCGCAGTGCGCCGTTAATAACGCTGTCTATCGAATGACCTTTGTTTTCGGCTTCCGCATACGCACTTTCGCCGATAATGATAGCGTCGTCGACGACAATACCTAATACCAAAATAAAGCCGAATAGGCTCAGCATATTTAGACTGATGCCTATTAATGGCATTATGGCAAAGGTGCCAAGGAAGCAAATTGGCAGGCCAACCATCACCCAAAAGGCAAGTTTAACATTGAGAAATAAGCCGAGCACGATAAACACCAGCAAGGCACCCATGCCGAGGTTTTTTAGCATCATGTCCATGCGGCCTTGAAGATAGAAGGTGATGTCGGCCCAGGTGTCGATATTAACACCGTCGGGTAGCGTGCCGCGTTTTTGGGCGACGTAATTTTTGGCGGCATTAGCAACAGTAATTAGGTCTTGATTCCCAACGGCAAATACCTGCAAGCCGATACTGGCTTCGCTGTCAAAAAATGAAAAGCCGTCTTGTTCAACAAAGCCATCGCGAATGGTGGCTATATCACCTAGTGTCAGTCGCGTGCCGTCGGGGTGGGTGATTAGTACTAGACGTTCAAATTCGTGCTGATGGCGTGCTTGGCCACGAGTGCGCAGCATAATATCGCCATTGCTGGTTTTAATGGCGCCGCCTGGTAAATCAAGGGATGAACGCCGAATAGCCTCGGCAACCTCGCTGAGACTTAGACCGTATTGCAGCAGGGTATATTCGGGTATTTCTACGCTGATTTCAAATTCGCGTGCGCCATTTATTTGCACGTAGGCGATGTTGTCGTCCAACATAAGCTCTTGCTTAACTTCTTCAGCGAGATTCTTTAGCCCGCGTTCACCAAGGTTGCCGTAGAGCTGAATATTCAATGCGTGATTCTTAAAGTCGACACGTTTAACAATTGGCCGTTCGGCTTGTTCTGGAAAACTGACAATACCGTCCACGGCACTTTTAATTTCATCCATTACTGCCAATGTATCGTAACCACCGAATATTTCTATGATGAGTGAGGCGGCGGATTCGTCGGATGTGGATTCGACACTTTCGATGGATTCAATGTCTTTAAGGGCTTCCTCAATTTTAAGGACAACGCCTTTCTCTACCTCGTCGGGGGTGGCGCCAGGGTAGGGGACGGTAATGCTGACCATATTTAATTCGAATTCCGGCTGCACAGTGCGCTGGATACTCAGTGCAGAGCCGATACCAATACCGATGATAATAACCATCATTAAGTTTGCTGCCACGGAGTTTCGGGCAAACCAAGGGATAATGCCTTTGTGGGTGTCGAATTCGGAAGTTAAGCTCATTGCGGTATGGGCCGAGCGTTGAGGGTGGCAATAGGATTGTGCCGGGCTATTGATTCAATCAGGGTGCTGGTCTTGCGTTGATGCTTGATTTTGACCTTGGTGCCAGCGACGGCATTGGGGATGGTTGATAGGCAAATTAAGTCGCCGTTGTCGAGACCCTCGTAAACATAGACCAGTTTGCCCTCGGTGCGCAGGGTTTTGACATCCCGAGTTGCTAATTTTTGCTCTTGGTCGAGCACCCACACTTTATTGCCAGCGCGCAATATATAGCGTGGTATGGCAATTAATTCATCGATTTGCTTGCCGCTGATTTCAGCTTTGACAAAGCTGCCCATCATTAAAGTTTCACCTGGGCTATCGAGGCGGTAGGGGTCATTAATTTCGGCAACAACAAATAATACGCGACTGCGCTCATCAAGTACGCCCTCGGTGCGCACGACAGCCCCCTGCCAATGTTGGCCCAGGTCATTTTCGAAGCTTACCTTGGGGGCAGTGTTTGGCTGTCGACCACTGGGCAAATCAAGATAGCGAAGACGGTCTGTCGGAATGGGCAGGCGAACTTCGGCACGGTCAACGGCAAAAATACCACCAAGTTGGCTGCCCGTGGTGACATATTGGCCAAGATCGACATTACGGCTTTTAATAATGCCGCGATAAGGTGCGCGAATTTTGGTGCGACTCAGGTTGTTTTGGGCGTAGCTGAGGTCGGCTAAAGCGGCTTGCAAGCGCGCTTCGGCTTCTTTTAATTGGGGCTCTCGCAAGGCTAGGCTTAAGGCGTCGTTATCGGCGTGTTTGCGAGGATATTTTCTCAGGTCTTCTTTGGCAACGGCGGCCATGCCTTTTTCATGACTAAGATTGCTTTCGGCGGCGGCTAGGTTGGCTTCGGCGCGCTTTAACTCAACCTGATAATTGCGGTCATCAATAGTGAGTAAGAGGGTATTTTCGTCAACGATAACGCCACTTTCAAATTGCGGAGCAACTGCGACGACTTTGCCTGAGACCTCAGGCACCAAGTTGGTTTGCGTGCGCGGTTGTACACTGCCTTGGGAGTTGACGGGAATAGACAGGGTTTGTTTCTCTGCGACGGCAACATCGACGATCAACTCCGGCGGGGCAATCGTAATTGTCTCGGCTGGAGGCCTTAGCGCGTAAAAAATGCCAGCAATAACAGTGGCAATGAGAAGAATGATGGCTGCGATGATGGCTTGGTTAGATTGTTTCAACACGCTGAGGGTCTCTGTGGGGCTTTATGATATTCGTCATTGCATTTGCAGCGAATGCCTCGTACCGCTTGGTGGGCGAGCGCCTGAGGCCCGCAATTAGCTGAGACGCCGTCATTGTATCGTTATAGTGCGCTCTGTGGTGTGACATCTTTTTAATCCGTGCGGATCCAGTTCTCACCGGTATCCGCTTCGCGTGGTAGAGGAATGCTCGGTGTCCAATCTAACCAACTCTGCTCGACGTTTTGGCGAAGAGGGAAGACCATGCCTGAGGTGACCTGAGGCGCTAGGGGGCTTGAATCTGGCGTCGCAAAGGCAATGCCGCCCTCAAGCAGGGACTCAATGGACTTGCTGCGGATGGTTGCGCCGCTAAACAAACCAAATTTCACCGCAATGCCACTGGAGTTCCAGAACACACTGTTTTCCCTCACCAAGCCTGCATAGCGTGACTCAATATTAATATGCATCAAGGTTTGAGTGGCGTCGTCGGCTAATTCGTAGCCAAACACCTCACCCACCGGGATATCTCGGTAAAAGACTTTTACACCTTCTTTGATTGAGCCGCGTTGGGGTGCCGCAACAATTAAATTAAGCCCTGAGCTGGGTTTGCTCAGTGGTGGCGGTTTATCCAAGGCCGCGAAGCTGGTTTGCGGTGTACCGTAGCCTGGACGAACACTGATATAGCTACCGGTGACTAAGGTTTCTAAATTGCGGGTGCCGATCAGGCCGAGTTGTGGCCTTACCACCCAAAATTGACTGCCACTGCGCGCGAGTGCTTTGGCTGATGGCGCCAAGCGAGCGCTGACTTTAACGCCTTCCATATTGGTATCAAGCTCAACGGCAATGACTTCGCCAACTTTAATACCTTGGTATTTGATCTCGGTACCTTTATTAATATTGCTGCCGCTATCAAAGTACAAAAAGATGTCGCGGCCCTTGTCGGCAAAGGTGCTTTGGTAGTCGGGGTGCAGTGAATAGCGTAGTCCTTCCCAGGCCAATTGGGGCTTTTGGACTTCTGGCGTGTGGAACGCAATGCCGCCAGCGACGATGGTCGCGAGGGAGTCAGCGCGTATGTCTAGGCCGCTGAGCCCGCCACTGATGCTGATACCGCTGGCATTCCAGAACTGAGATTCGCGGTGTACCAAATGGGCGTAGCGCTGATGAATAAACGCGCCGATATTAACGCCATCGGCGTCGAGGTCGACCGATTCGACTTGGCCAACCGCTATTTTTCGGTAGTAAATCTTGGTGCCGATACTAACAGAGTTCAGTTCGTCGCTGCGCAGACTTAGGCGTAAACCGGGTTGCTGAATACCGCTATCTGGGGCTTTGAAAAGTGCCGTATAGCGCTCGGCAATGACGCCGCCCTTGCCGCTAACACGCATGGCAATGTACGGCCCGCCAAGTAGCGCATCTAGCCCGCTCACTCCCGTGCTGGAGACCTCAGGTTTTACCAGCCAAAACTGGCTGTCAGTGTTTAAGTATTGATGGTGAGGTGCACTGATGGTCAACGTAATATTGGCGCCAAGATTGGGGTTGTTGTCGACAAAACTCAATGACTCGACTTTACCGATGTTCATGCCCAATAAGCGAACATTGCTGCCGACGGTAAGGCCATCTGGGTTGCGAAAATACACCACAATTTCCTTGCTACCTTTGGCTCGCTCCCTGGTGGTGAATAGCTGGAAATGCGTGTGATTGTCGACGGCATCAGCATTAGCCGTGGGGGTCTCAAAGGCGATGCCGCCAGCGAGAATACTGGCGATTGACCCGGCATTAATGTCGATTCCCTGCAGCCCTGCGTTCACCTTTAAGCCACTTTGCTGCCAGAAGCGCGAACTGCTGTTTACAAGGTGCTGGTATTGGGGGTCAATACGGACATTGGCCTCAATACCATTTTTACTAAGCTGGTAGCTTTCAACGTCGCCAACGTCGATTTGCTGGTAGAGAATGGGCGCACCCACCGACAGCGAGCCGAGGTTATCAGCCTCAAGAACCAGTCGCAATCCTGGTAAATTGCTGGCCATTGGGGGGGGCTCGATGAGTGCCGTAAAGCGTTCAGCAGGATCACCGTCACCGGGCTTGAAGCTGATGTAATTGCCAGCCACCAAGGTGTCTAAGCCGGAAACTCCAGAAAGCGATATTTGCGGTTTTACTAGCCAGAATGCGGTGTTCTTGCGGATTAGCGGGGCAATTTGCTCGCTCAGTTCAATGGTCGCCGTTACCCCTTCGAGGTCGTCGTCGAGTTGCAGGCTGGTGACTTGGCCAACATTGATACCCTGGTACATGACCGGGGTTTTGCCGACACTTATGCCGCTGCCATTGTCGAAAGCAACGGTAACGCGCAAGCCAGTATTGTTGATGTTTTGGTAGAGCAGCCAGGCGGCGACGGCAAGCGCGATGAGTGGGAGCAGCCAAATCGCTGACAGGCTGCGTTTTGGCGCAGAGTGTGCCGATCTAATATTGTCTTCAGTCATTGTCCAAATCCCATAACAAGCGCGGGTCAAAACTATTGGCGGCGAATAGGGTAAGAACCACCACCGCAGCAAAGGCGGTGGCGGCGGGGCCACTCTCCACGGTGGCAATATTGCCGAGGTGAACCAGGGTTACCAAAATAGAGATCATAAATAAATCGAGCATCGACCAACGGCCAATAAAGTGTATAAACCGGTATAGCACTGTGCACTGCTGTTGGCTTAGGGGGAGGTGCAGCTGCACGGCCAAGATGAGAATTATAATAATTATCAGTTTAATGACTGGCACCGCGATACTGGCGATAAAGACAATGGCGGCAATGGCCTGCAAATCGGCTTGCCACAGCTTTACAACCCCAGACATGATGGTGTCTGGGTCACCTTTGCCGAAGCTGATAACGGTCAATATGGGTAAAATATTGGCTGGAATCATGAGAAATGCAGCGGCTAGCGTATAGGCCCAGCAGCGTTGTAGGCTGTGCGGCTGGCGAAAACTCAGCGGTGCAGCACAGCGGGCGCAATGCCAGGATTGTGCTTGGCTGGACGAGCTTATGCGGCTGAGCTTGCCACAGGTGGTGCAGCGAGCAATACCGCGCTGCTGCGCTGTCACTGTCATTTAGCTGCGTTGCTCCCAATATTGCCAAGCCTGCTCTTCGTGGAAATACTGGCTGCACAGAATAATGCACAGCAACAAGCCCACCAGGCAATAGGTACCGCTGGCAACACTGACTTCGCCGGGGTCCATCATCTTGACATAGGCGACAATAATGCCCATGACATAGACTTCAAGCATGCTCCAATTTTGCATCCATACTTTACATTTAAGCCAGGCAGGAAAGTAACTGGGGTAGCGCCCAAACCGGATGGATATACCAATCATGGTCGTAAGTAGCAGGTGCATAAGTGGGGCGAGCAGGGAGCAAAGCAAAATCAGTACGGCAAGCAGGTGTTCACTTTCTAGCCAGAGTCGGCCAACGCCGCCGAGCAGTGAATTGCTGCCCTGCTGGCCTACCATGTTGAGTTTTAATATTGGCAGACTCATGGCGGGTATAAACAGTAATAGTCCGCTCACGGCGGCGGCTAAGTCGATGTCGGCGGTTGGGCTTGACGCATGCCATAAGGTGGCCGCGCAGCGTGGGCAATGGCCTTCCTGGCGGTGATCGCTGTTGCTGGTGTGCAGCAAAAGATCACAGTCTGGGCAGGCGGTTAGGCCTTTAGGGATTTGGCTGGTACTGGTCATCATGGTGTTATTGCAACGGTGCAAAAAGATAGGCGCAGCGACTTAACAAGCGGCGGCGCAGAGACCATTTTGCGACTTCTCTAGGCAGCAATTGTACGCAGTGCTGTAGGTCCATAATGAGCATAGCTTCCATTTTGTTGGCAAATTGACGGTCGTGGCTAATAACGCCGATTTCAAAATTAAGACGAAATGAGCGGTTGTCGAGATTGGCAGTGCCCACCACGCTCACATCATCATCTACTAACATCACTTTCTCATGCAAGAAGCCGTCTTGGTAGTAATAGAACTGAACACCTTTGGCCAAGGTTTCTTTGATCGCGGTATAAGATGACAGTTGTATCATGATTTTATCTGGTTTGGCTGGCAATATAATACGGACATCAACGCCGCGCATGGCGGCGAGCTGCAGAGCCTGGATGACCGGGGCGTCGGGCACAAAATAAGGGCTAACAATCCACAATCTACTCGTGGCGTGGTTAATCATATTGAGAAAATAAAGCGCACAACTTTCCGTGTTATCGGCGGGGCCGGTAGAGAGAATCAAGGTGTTGATCTGCGACTTAGTAGTGGCGCTGGCGCGCAGCTGCCAATTGAGTTCGGGAAGCGATTCCGTGGCCCATAGCCAGTCTTCAGCAAAGGCGAGTTGCACGGCCTGAACGGCGGGGCCGGTCAGGGCAAGACCGGTGTCGCGCCAAGGCGTTAGTCGCGGATGCATATGTTGGTACTCATCGCCGATATTCATGCCGCCAATCAAGCAGTAGTTGCCGTCGCAAACCACAATTTTTCGGTGATTGCGAAAATTCAGCTGCAGCCGATTGCCAAGGCCCTTCGTGCTATTAAAGGGGCGAATATCGACACCGCCATTGCGAAGTTTTCGTAAATAGCTACCCGGCAATTGCAGGCTGCCAATTTCGTCGTAGATACAATAGACCGCGATCCCCTCCTGCACTTTGGCGACCAGTAACTCGGCTAATTCGCCGCCGATGTTGTCGTCGCGAATAGTGTAAAACTCAAGGAGCACGTAGCGTTTTGCTGCGGCTATTTGGCTTAGCATCTCCGCGAAAGCTTGCTCGCCATTAATAAGTAAATGGGTCTCATTGCCGCAACTAAAGGGCAGCGTGGCCAATTTTTCTAGGGCAATAAATCGCGGATCATGACTGCTATTAGTGTGGAAGTTAGTCAGCTCGGCTGCGAGCTTGGCGGCTATTTGGTCGATCTCACCGTGGTCGCTGCTTTTGGCTAAGGCGTAACCGCGAAACTTTCGACGACCAAAAACCCAGTATAGGGGCACAAACACCCAAGGTAAGCCCAGTAAGACAATAGCCCACGCCACTGCGCCCTGGGCAGTTCGAGATTTAAGAATGGCCTCAAGGGCAGAGAGCACGCCTAGCACCATGAATGTGGCGGCAAAAAGTGCAGCAATGCTGGTGCTATTACCGCTCAGCCAGTCCCAAAGCGTTGCGAGAGTGTCAGCGGGCATCACGTTGTTCTTATCTCCTTTTGTTGTCGCCTTAGTATCGCTGGATTTAGCCTAGTGAGTGTAGTCGTTTCTGAAGACGACGGGCTTGGCTTGTATCGATAGACCCGCTGAACGTGTAAAAGTGCGCTAATTTGGCTTATGCCTGCGTCGTCTCGATAGACGATGCAGGGCGCAGCAGAAGGAATGCTAAAGTATGCGCTTGACAGTAATATCGGCCAAAATCGCGCCGATCGGCAATGATGGAGCGGCAATGACAACGGTCTTTAAACACCCAAAAGATTTACATGCCTGCGTTGGTCAAGCATTGGCCTGCAGCGACTGGCTAGAAATTGATCAGGCGCGTATTAATTTGTTTGCCGACGCAACCGGTGATCATCAATGGATACATGTGGATCCAATAAAAGCAAAAGAAGGTCCTTTTGGTAAATGTATTGCTCATGGTTACTTAACGCTGTCACTCGTGAATTTATTTCTCCCCCAAATTATCGATGTGCAAGGTATTTCAATGGGGGTGAATGTTGGGTGTGAGCGCATTCGCTTTCCGGCGCCAGTGCCCGTGGGGTCTAAATTGCGGGGGCGCGGCGAATTGGTGTCGGTAGACGAGGTCAAAGATGGTGTGCAGTCTGTGGTGCGGGTGACCGTTGAAATTGAGGGCAATGACCGGCCTGCCTGTGTGGTCGATACCATAAGTCGCTATTACCCTGCGTGAAGGTGGCGATCATCTGCGGCAACCATTATTGCGAGCCTGATGATTGCTTTAGTCGCCTTATAGAGGCGCGCTTTCGCGAGTCCACGGTGTGGGTAGGGCGCCGTCGTGAAGACGGCTTCGGCATAATGATATTGGGCGCCGAGCGCCTCAATTTCTTCAGTGTCGGGGTGGGTGACTTTGTTGGCCTTTGGGCCGGTGAAGGCCTATTTTAACGGCGACGTTGATATCGGTGTCATCGTAAACGCCAATGCAATGCGGGCGATAGGCTGCCCTGAATTTATTGATAAGACGGTGCGCTTGGCGCCAATGGATAAGCAGGGGGGTGGAGGCCTTCCGGTCCTTGGTGCCGGGGTTTAATGTCAGTTGCGCAAGCCCGAGCACCACTCGCCCGTCGGCCCCTATTTTGACCCTTTGGGGGCGCGAGTACAGGGGGCGGGTGGTGGTCTGTCATATTGGCAGTGGGCTGTTTGCTGAAATGTACGCCGCGCCGCGGGGGTGAGCCTGCGAATCCGCCATTTCATCGCTTGAGTGTCTTTAATACCTATGTGGGCATGGGCGAGCGCACCGTGGTCGATCAGATCGCGGCGACGATATTTCAAAACGTATTCGGCCGTTTTCCTCAATGGCAGTTCCTCATTGTGGAGTTCGGTGCGGCGTGATTATCACGCTTGCTGAAAACATTTACCGCTGGGGCGACCACGAAATCTGCTTTGCCTTTGATAGGCCGTACTTGCCGAGTGCGGCATTTAAGTGTCATTTCAAAATTGTGCCCTTCCATGAAGGTGGCTTTTCACTAATTGCAGAGGCGGCAGGTATTGAGGCGATTGTGAATGGCTCCGACTATCCGTACCCTGAGGGTTTGCAGTGGGCCGTCGAGATGATGGATGAAATGGATGGCGTTAATGATGCGCAAATTAGAAAGGTAATGCGTGGAAATGCCGCGGCGTTACTGGGGTTTGGCAGATTAAGCTTTAGGCTAAGATTGTTTGGTTATGAAGTCAGGGTGGAATAACCATGTTTAGTCTAGGGTTTTTGGCCCTGTTTGGCAGATTATGTGTTATAACTACATCAATTAGTGGTTGCGTTGCTATCCGGTAAAGTACGTATCGGATGGTTGTCGCAGTGAATGCGGAGGTAGTCAATGGACTTGACTCATGGCAGTGTGCTTTTGGGGGACCGCGAGTTATTGGCGGACGTGCCCATGTATATAAACGCTGGCGGTAATTTTGTGCGCTGGGGCGGCTGTCTACACCTAAATAAGCAAATTAGCGAACTGCTTAACGGCAGTGACTACAGTATTCGTCTGCGCGATGGTCGGCTAGGTGATATCCGTATTCGCAAAGTGGTGAATACCAATGGCGCACTTCACGTTGAAATCCTATTTGAAGGCGTGGGCGAGCTTGCGCAAAAATCGTTAGATAGGCAGCAGAGCGGATAGTGTTTGGTCGCTTCTAAGTCAGTCGTTATTTATGACCCTTTTATCTCCCGCTTTCCCTTTACCTGGCCCGTGTTTTTTCGTTTGGGTTTAGTGCCTTTTCGCCGGTAAAATCAGTTGCTATTAAGACTCGCGCTAAGCGCTTAATTAGGCGATAGTGCGCGTCATTCGGGCGAATATGAGTGGTTTTGTATCGTGTACAAAGGTGAGCGCTTTAATAGTTTTACACATTTAGCCGGGGTGGTTGCCGCGCTAATTGGCAGTCTGTTGCTATTGTGGCCTGCGGTTGTGGCAGGCGACGGGTGGGCGATGCTGGCTTATGCTATTTACAGTATTTCCTTGCTTGCGCTCTATGGCTTTTCTACCTTGTACCACAGCTGCCGTGGTCCACGAAAAGCCTTGTTTCGTCAGCTCGACCATTTGGCCATATATTTACTAATTGCTGGTACCTATACGCCATTTCTGCTCGTCAGTTTGCGCGAGAGTGTTGGCTGGTGGATGTTTGGTGTGATTTGGTCGCTGGCGGCCCTCGGCATGTTGCTAGAGTGCGTGCCTAAAGCGAGCCGACGGTTTTGGTCAATTGCGGTGTACCTGCTAATGGGGTGGTTGGCCTTGTTTTTGATTAAGCCTCTTGGCGCCGTGCTCGCTCCCGCCGGCTTTAATTTATTACTTGCCGGTGGGCTCGCTTACACTGGTGGTATTGTGTTCTATGTTTTAGATAATAAAATTGCGCACTTTCATGGTGTTTGGCATCTTTTTGTTTTGGTGGGCAGTGTGCTGCACTATTGTAGCATTTATTATTATGTTGCCTAGTTATGCTATTTATTAGGGGTTAACTGTTGCGATTTAAGGTTTTGGCGGTATTCGGTGTTATCAATCTATTCTTTATCGTGGTAGCCTTGGTCGAGCCAATTAGCCTCGCTGAGCATGACTACGCTTGGCCCCACGCGGCGGTATTAATTCTAATTCAGGGCCTGGTCGCCCTTGCGATGCTGTATGTGGGCAGGCAAAAATTTGCGGCGGCCGATATTGCTGATAAAACCTACCCGGCAGTGGTCGTAGCCTATGTGCTTTGGTTGTGTATGGTGTGGCGCTGGTTGGCGCAATAAGCGCGTCGCAGCGTAATTGTTTGAAGTGAGTATTGTGAATGTTGTTGTGTGAAGTAAGTCCAAGGTTTTGTGAAACCGATGCCATGGGGCACATTAATAATACTGTGTTGCCGATGTGGTTTGAGTCTGCCCGCAGCGAGGTTTTTCAGATTTTTAACCCCAGTTTAGATCTCGCTAAATGGAATTTAATTCTGCGTAAAATTGATGTTGATTTTTTAGCGCAAACTTATTATGAATACCCTGCCCAGGTTCGTACACGTATTGGCCATATTGGTCAGTCTTCGTTCGTGGTTGAGCACGAGTTATGGCAGCGAGATCTAAAAACGGCCACAGGCTCGGCAGTGATGATATTTTTTGATTATAATACCCAGCAGAAATTAGACATTCCGGCTGATATACGCGCTGAATTACAAAAACTGAGCTGATATTTTCGCTTTAGGGTGGTGAGGTACGCCGCTTAATGCCAAAAAAGGCCAAAGGTTTCGCGGTAATTGTCGCCTCATGCCGGTATAATGCCGCCTCAACGCCATTGGCTGCGTTCGGCCGAATGGGGTCAAATGTTGCGGCGACTCTTGATTCCTACGGTAGCGATTATGCCCTCAGATACACCCGCGGCAGCGGATACAATTACTTTTGATGATTTAGGCCTTGCGCCCCTTATTTTGGCTGCAGTAAAGGCCGTTGGTTACGAAATTCCCTCGCCAATTCAGGCGGCGACTATCCCCCTTATTCTTGCCGGCAGAGATGTTGTCGGTCAGGCGCAAACCGGTACGGGTAAAACGGCGGCTTTTGCCTTGCCACTGTTGTCGCGTCTCGACGTAAATAGTCGTCGTACTCAAGCCTTAATATTGGCGCCGACCCGTGAGCTTGCTATTCAGGTTGCGGAGGCACTGCAGAGCTATGCGGCAAACCTACCTGGGTTTAATGTGCTGCCAATCTACGGTGGACAAGATTACCGCGGACAATTGGCGGCGCTAAAGCGCGGCGTGCAGGTGGTGGTTGGTACTCCCGGCCGGGTAATGGATCATATGCGTCGCGGCACCTTGAAATTAGATGATTTGACTAATCTGGTTCTCGACGAAGCTGACGAAATGTTGCGTATGGGCTTTATTGACGATGTTGAGTGGGTTATGTCACAAATGCCCGCTAAGCGCCAAATTGCCCTGTTTTCGGCAACCATGCCGTCAGCGATTCGCCGTATTGCCACAACGTATTTGACTAACCCTGAGCAAGTCACTATTCAGGCTAAAACCTCGACGGCGATTACTATTCGTCAGCGTTATTGGATGGCGCGGGGCCTGAATAAACTGGATGCATTGACTCGTATTCTGGAAGCCGAACCTTTTGATGGCATGATTATCTTTGTGCGAACCAAATTGGTTACCACCGAGCTGGCTGAAAAGCTCCAAGCTCGTGGCTACGCTGCAGCTGCGTTGAACGGTGATATTGCCCAAGCCCAGCGCGAGCGCACTGTAGAGCAGCTTAAAAATGGCCGCTTAGATATTGTTATTGCGACTGACGTGGCGGCTCGTGGCCTTGACGTTGAGCGTATTAGCCATGTTATTAACTACGATATTCCCCATGACACTGAAGCTTATGTACACCGTATTGGTCGTACTGGCCGCGCCGGTCGTAGCGGTGATGCAATCTTGTTTGTGGCGCCACGCGAAAAGCGTATGTTGCAAGCCATTGAGCGCGCCACCCGACAGTCTATTGAAGAAATGGGCTTGCCCAGTGCTGAGAACATCAATGCCCTGCGTGTTGATCGCTTTATGCAGAAGATCACCGATACCCTTGCCGGTACCGATTTGAGCTTTTTCCGTAAAATGCTGCAGGAATACGTCGCTAAACACGATGTGTCTGAAATTGATGTTGCCGCTGCGCTCGCTAGTCAGTTGCAAGGTGATAAGCCTTTACTGGTAAAAGACGCACCCAAGATGATGACGGATCGTCCGCAAAGTCGTGATAAGCCCGGAGGTATGTCGCGCAGGCCAGATACTGGCATGCAGCGCTACCGCATTGAAGTCGGTCGTCAGCACGGTGTGAGTGCTGGTAATATTGTTGGCGCCATCGCTAACGAAGCCAATATCGATAGTGCGAATATTGGCCGTATCTCGATTTACCCTGAGTTCACTACGGTAGATCTTCCGAAAGAAATGCCTGATGACGTGGTTCAGTGTTTACGTACTACTCGGGTCGCAGGTCAAGTGCTGAATATCTCCGTGCACGAAGGCGGTGATATGCCTATTGACGACCGAGAGCGCCCGCGCAAGCCGCGTGGTAAGCCCGGCGGTGACAAGGCGGGGCGCAAGCCGGTTAAGGCCAAGCCCAGAGTGTCAAATGCGGCGGCAAAATCAGCAAATGCAAAGCCGGGCTCAGCTAAACCAGCGCTGACTGGCACGAGAGAAAAGCGCGGCAAGGTTTAAGCTTTACGCGTTATACCTTAGACTCTTTGGCTACTCTAACCCAGAGCCCAGCCAGAGAGTTTAAGCGTGATTCTTCAGGTTTTTTTCAACTTCCTTTATCTCGGTTGTATTAGCTTTGGTGGCCCTGCGGCACACATTGGCTATTTTCGGCGGGTGTTTGTTGAGCAAAAAGCGTGGCTCAGTGAACAAGATTTCGCCGCGCATCTCGCCTTAAGTCAGTTTCTTCCCGGCCCGGCTTCTAGTCAGCTTGGCTTCGCAATTGGCTGCCAGCGCGGTGGGGTTGCTGCGGGCATTGCAGCGTTCCTTGGTTTTACCCTGCCTTCTTTCTTGCTCATGCTTGGTCTAGCCATATGGCAAACGGCTCTTCCTGAAGACAGCTGGGCGCATGGCATTATTAGCGGTTTAAAGCTCTTGGCCGTGGTCGTGGTGGCCGACGCTATTTGGAGTATGGCTGGGCAGTTTTGTCGGCAGCTAACAACAATCGTGATTACGATGATAAGTGCTCTGGTTTTATTGTTTGCGATGCACCCCTTGTGTCAGTTTGCCTTATTGCTAGGTGCGGCACTTTGGATGGCGGCGCGAGGGCAGCCCAGCGTTACGCTGGCAAAAGTCACCTTTACACCTTCGGCGTTGATCTGTCTTTTGAGCTTTGGCGGTTTATTGTTACTTGGCCTGCTGTTTCCGCAGAGCGTGTTTGGTATCTTTTATCAGGCTGGCAGCTTTGTGTTTGGGGGTGGCCATGTCGTGTTACCGCTGTTGGAGTCCTTCATTGGCGACAATGTCAGTAAGGACAGCTTTTTATTTGGCTATGCCGCCGCGCAAGCGGTGCCCGGGCCAATGTTTTCTTTTGCGAGTTATCTCGGGGCCACGCTCCGGCCTGATATGGCATTGGGCGGTGCGCTCATAGCGACTTTGGCGGTGTTTCTGCCAGGCTTTTTATTGCTGACGGGGGTGAGTGGGGTGTGGCGGCAACTCGCCCAGCATGGCCGGGTTGTGGCGGCTATTGCAGGGGTTAACGCTGTTGCGGTTGGAATGTTAGTGGCCGCGTGGGTCGATCCGGTGTTGAGTAATGCACCTAGAGACCCAGTGTCGATACTCCTCGGGATTGGCGGCTTATTTGTGCTGCGCAGCAAAAAAATACCAATTATTTGGATAATAGCGATTTTTTCTGTTTATGGGGCGGTGCGTTTTGTTGACTATTTCCCTTCTGGGTTACTGGGCACCTGGGTTATTTAGTTGGTCGACTAGACATAAAAAAGGAGGGCAAAAGCCCCCCTTTAAGTCGTAAGCTATAACACGATCATAGCCTTAGACGTGGACACCCTTCAATACCGCCGCCAGTGCCATTTGTTCGGTAGACACTTCGGGTGAGGTTGCGTCGCCTTCACCCTTCGCCGCAGATGAGTCCGGGAAGGTGCGGAACACGGTGTTCATGGTGATCTCTACCGCTTTCGGCATGATCGCATTGAGCACTTGTGCGGTAATTCCCAGGCCGGTCGCGATACGCTTGGGTCGACGGATAATGGCGTCACAAATCATGTCGGCGGCTTCTTCTGGCGACAAGGTTGGTACCGAGTTGTAGATTGAGGTTGGCCCAATCATCGGGGTTCTTACCAACGGCATATTGATGGTAGTAAAGGCAATATTGCGATCCGAAAACTCTGCAGCCGCACTGCGTGAGAACGCATCCAGTGCTGACTTCGATGCCGCATAAGCCGAGAAGCGCGGTGAGGTGCCGACAATAACCGCAATCGATGAAATATTGATCACGTGACCCGCCTTGCGTTCCAGCATTGATGGTGCCAAGCCCATAATCAGGCGAATAGCGCCAAAGTAATTGAGCTGCATGGTGCGCTCAAAGTCATGGAAACGTTCAAAGGTTAGCTCGAGTGAGCGACGAATCGAGCGTCCGGCGTTGTTGACCAGTACATCGACTTGACCGTGGTTTTCGATCAGGTTGGCAACCAGCTTGTCGCAGGAGGTTAGGTCAGCAACATCGCAGCTATAAGCAAAGCTGGTACCGCCTTTTTCAGCAATTTCCTTTTGGGTTTCTTCCAGTTTGTCTACTGAGCGGGCAACCAAAATAACCTTGGCACCAGCAGCGGCCAATTTCAGTGACGCTGCTTTACCAATACCAGACGACGCGCCGGTAATAACAATGACTTTGTCTTTGACGTTGCCGCGCAGTGAGCGATCTTTAAATAGATCAGGGTCGAGATTGCGCTCCCAGTAGTCCCAAATCTTCGCCGCGTAGTCTTCCAGCGCTGGCGGCTCAATGCCGCTGCCCTTAAGTGCTTTGAGCGTGTCACGGGTCTCGAAGCGGGTGGGCATATTCATAAAGCTAACCGCATCGCGGGGAATGCCGTAGTCGGCTAATACCGCATTGATAATGCGGCGCACGGGCGGCAGGCCTTTTACTAAGTTGAGGATTGAAGCGGGAATAAAGGCAAACATCCGCATGTCGATGCGCAGCGCAAAACGTGGCGCGTGGGCCGCTTTAGAGAAGATGTTAAGCACTTCGCCAACTTGCTGAGACGCGGGGTTCACTAAATGAAAGCAGCGTCCGTCTATGCCGGCCTTGTGTGACAAAAAGTCCATTGCATCGGCGACGTAGTCGACCGGTACAATGTTCATTTGGCCGCCTTCGATACCGATCAGCGGTAGCCACTGGGGTAGGCGATTGCGGAGCTTTTGCAACAGCTTGAAAAAGTAATAAGGTCCGTCGATTTTGTCGATTTCACCAGTTTTAGAATCGCCGACGACCATTGCTGGACGGTAGATGCGGTAGGGAATTTTGCACTCGCTGCGCACCAGCCCCTCAGAAACGTGCTTGGTGCGAAAGTAGGCGTGGTCCAAGCCCCTGGCTTCCTCGAACATGTCTTCGCGGAATACGCCGCGATACATACCTGCGGCGGCAATGGAGCTGGCAAGGTGGAAGCATTTAGCGTCCATGGCCTCGGCTGCCGCTATTGCATTTTTGGTGCCTTGAATATTGGCAATTTCTTGGCTTTCGGCATCGGCCTTGAGGTCGTAGATGGCAGCAAGGTGGTAGAACTGCTTAACAGAGCCTTTAAGGTTGGCCATGTCTTTGGCGCTAATACCGAGCTTGGCTTTGGATAAATCGCCGTACACGGCAACCAATCGGTCGCTACTTAGTCCGGTTTTTTGCAGCAGATCTTTGTATTTTTGCTTGGAGCTTCGGCGCACTAAAATATAAATGGTACCCTTGCGCTTGGCGAGCCGTTCAATAAGAAAGCGACCAATAAAGCCGGTTCCGCCGGTAACAAAATAACTCATAGGTGAATCTCCAGGTCTTTTGAAATCAGTGCTGAGTAAATCTATTATTCTTAGTTTAATGTGCCTTGATGAGGGGATACCGCCTCTTCCAAGTCGTCAAATGCATCGTGAATGTAATCACTGAGAATATCAAGGTTTGGCATCGCTTGACTGGCAACTAGACCAAATTGTAAACGGCCACCATAACTGTATAGCGTAATATTCAAGTGGTTGCTGGGTGTTAGGGCGCTAAGAGGGTACATTTCGTCGAGTTTGGCGCCTTTTAGGTACAAGGGCTTTGGTGGCCCAGGCACGTTAGACACCAAGGTATTGCCCAGTGGCGGCAGCACGTCGCCTAATTTAAGTGCTTCGCCTACCAGCGAAAGTCCACCTAATAAAACAGTATAGGCCATCACCGAGGCGGGTGGCACGCCGTCAATCTGGTAGCGAACATTGCGAAGGGTAAAGCCAATCTCCCGCAAACGCTCATAGGGGTCAGTCGTTTTATTCGCCAGTTCAACCAAGACTATGCCAATTTTATTGCCAAGGCTGTTATCGCCGCTCTTGCGCAAATTGACGGGCATCTGAATGGTGATGGGTTCATCGATATCGGCATCGCAATCTTGTAAATAGCGATGCAGTGCGCCGTCAATACACGTTAGCGCAATGTGATTTAGGGTCGACCGAGTTTGCTTGCGCAGTTTGGTAACTCGAGTCATGTCGACTGCCGCAGTGGCAATTTGGCGACCAGCGCTTACTTGGCCGGTGAGCGGGGTGTGGGGGTTCGCTTTATAGGGAACAGCAACCGCGTTTTTGGTGAGATTTAGGGCCTCTAGAGCCAGCTGGGCACTGAGCTTAGAGAGGCCTGCAATGGCTTTGATATAGTCTCCTGAACGGCCACCGAGCTGGCTTAAGACTTTCATGATCGAGATACTGTCGGCGGTGTGCTGCAGGCGCTTTTGGGGTAAAACCGACCAGATTGGCGTAACTGACTTGGTGCGCGCCGATTTGCTTAGGCTATTGACCAGCCATGAGGACATAGTAACGCCGTCCGCGTAGGCGTGGTGGAGTTTGGTGTAGATAGCAAAGCGTTGGTCATCGATGCCTTGAAATACATGCATTTCCCACATTGGGCGGCTTTTGTCGAGACGAATGCTGTGTAGCTCGCTTACCTCGGCATACAGGCTGTCACGGAAATCGTCGCCACTTAGAGTGTGGAAAAAAACGTGGTTTTCAATATTGAACTGATTATCGATTTGCCACTGCGGCGCGCTAAAACGGCTAAATTTTATGATCTGGTTAAAGGGGGCGCGAATTTCGTTAATATTACCTGCATACTCGGCAACAACGTGCTCAACGTAATTAGCGGCCGCCTTCGCTGGTTTGCGAAACATCAATAAACCGCCCACATGCTTTGGACTTGCGTCGGTTTCGGTTAGGAAAAAAGCCAGATCCATCACTGAAAGTTTTGCCATACGGTATTCACACCCTGTGTTTACAAAAATTATATAGTTACATGTTTTAAATTATAGCCTTAACTTATTGCGCTGCCCGCTATTTAATTTGAATACGCTACTAGTCTATGTCCTAATGTTTTTCGTAGCTATTGCCGCTTTTTTGTGGGCAAAATATTTTAGGTCAATCTGCGGCGGACCTGATTTTCTAAAGCTAACCCACAATAAGCCTATTTAACAGTGTGGGTGAGGGGTTGGGGTGAATAGTGGGGATAATAAAAAATGATAAAGGCCCTGCTAGGCCACATTAAGCGTTGGTATGCTATTCCGTATCTGTTTATGTGCATAATAGTGACCGTGCAAAGTGCATCGTATCACCTAAGTGCTAATGCCTTTAGCTGGTCGTGGCTGGGGGTGAGTGTCGCCATCGCGCCCTTGGTGCTGTTTATGGCAATTGCCTACTTTTTGCCCTGGTCGGGTATCAGTAATTATATTGTGCTCCCTATCGTAGCGGCCTTGCTTGGTGCGGTTCTGGCGATTATTGAAATGCGCTTGCTGCCGACGTTTTATACTTTATTTTTTGGTCTTGGTGGCGTGCTGATCTATATTTTTTGGTATTCTGATCTAGATCGACGAGATAACCCGGTCCTTAAAATGGGCGCAAAACTACCTGAGTTTACGGTTCAAACCATCGCGGGTGACGAGCTTCATTCATCTGCATTTCTGGGGCGTAAAACACTCTACATTTTTTATCGCGGCAATTGGTGTCCGGTTTGCTACGCGCAAATTCAGGCCTTGGCTGAGGAATATCAAGAAATTCAGCGTCGTGGGGTTGCGGTGGTCTTAATTAGTCCACAATCGCCGAAAAAGAGCGCTGAATTGGCTGAGCACCTAAATACCGCTATGCAAGTTTGCGTTGATAAAGATAATCGTGCTGCTAAACGTTTGGGCATCGTCCACCAATATGGCGTGCCACTTTGGGTATGGGGTTACGGAAGTGATACGGTGTTGCCGACCACTTTGATTGTGGATGAAAATGGCAGCATTGTATACGCCGATTTAACCGACAATTTTAGGGTCCGACCAAGAGTACAAACATTGATAAACGCCCTCGACGGCATGTGGTAATTCAATATGAGTTCAGAGATAAGTGCGGCGGCAACTGCCGTAATCGTTCGTGATGGCGAGGCGGGTATTGAAACCTTATTGCTACGTCGCCACAGTCAATTGAAGGTGAGCGGAGGGCACTGGGTGTTTCCCGGTGGCCGAATAGATCCCGAAGACTACCGGGGGGGCAGTGACGATGAGCAGGCTGCTCGTGTTGCGGCGCTTCGCGAAACACAAGAAGAATCGGGCTTGGTACTCAATCCAGAGTCCCTCGTGTTTTTGTCTCATTGGACTACCCCGCCAACCATGGGGCGACGGTTTGCGACGTGGTTTTATCTTGCGGTGGTGAATCACGACTTACCCGAGGTGCTTGTTGATGGCGAGGAAATGGACGCTTATTGCTGGGCAAGTCCAGGCGAATTTTTAGTGCAGCATCGGCGCGGTGAACTTGCCTTATTGCCACCGACGGTGGTCACCCTCGACGAATTGGATCGTTGTAATAGCGCCGCTGAGGCGCAACGGTTTTACGGTGAGCGGCCAGTGCCCTTTATTGCCCCGCGGATCTCGAAGCACAACGACGTTATATGTATGCTTTACGGGGGGGATGCCGGCTACGACGCGATTGACCCTACTGCGAAGGGTGCTAAAAACCGCTGTTACTTAGAATCTGGGGTTTGGCGTTACGACTTTTGTGAGGCCTAGCGCTGGACGAGTACTCGCGCCGAGTCGAGAGGGAGTGTGGCATCAACGCGTCGCCAATTTTTGATTACTTTATAGGCATATTTTAATGTGCCTACCGAACCGTTGTAGCGGGCGAGGGCGCGACTAACATCGCCATTCGCGCGATCCAGATAGTGCTCGAAGATTTTACATCCATAACGAGTATTGGTTGTAGTTTGAATAGCGTGTCACTTGAATGACCCGGTACATCTCGGCAGAACGGCATTAGCTGTATTAAGCCCCGGGGGCCAACTTTCGTGTGGCGCGGCTATTGGAGCTGTTTTCCGTCTCAATGTGCGCGAGTGCCAGCCTCGGTAGCAGCTGTGCCTAGGGCGTGTTTGTGCGTCAATGCCAATATTCGGAGGCGTTGTGCGGATCGCGCACATTGCGTCTAGTCACATATAGCCATCATTGTGATCGTTGAGCGACGGTGTTCTTATTATGGTCTCGTCGGCGAGGCTGGCTTCAATGGGGCCGCGCAGTGCATAGCTGCTTTCGGCAAAGGAATAATGAGAAACCCATAAATAAGAAAGTAAAGCTGCGATTGTGGCGGTGAGGCGTACAGGCATAACAATCCTAGGTTAGGGATATTCTGTTCGCATTTCTATTATTTAGCTCTGGGCTGATGGTGGCCGATGTGTGCCCTTGTTACCCTAACAGGGGCTTCAAGTCATTGAGTTAAATTAGATTTGCGCTTTAGTTTAACGCATTTTGAGCTTCATGAGGGCTAGTGGTCTGCATCAGACAAGCTGCCAAAATTAACCGCGAGGGATTTTTGGGTCTCAGGTGTTTAATCAATACGGCCGTAGCAATCTACTATTTCTTTGTTGGAGTACCTTATTATGAATACGAAATTAATCTTGTGTGCCGCATTGCTGAGCGCCTCTAGCGTGGCGGTTCAGGCTGGTGACGGTCCTGGTCGTCATCACAATCCTGATCTGAATCTCGACGGTGTTGTTACTACAGCTGAAATGCTGGAACATCGCCAAGGCATGTTTAAAAAAATGGACTTAAATGGTGATGGCTTTGTGACCGAGGCCGAAGCGGCGGCGGTGCGAGCGAAGATGGCGGCGAAGCGACAAAAAATGCACGAGGAAAAGGCCAAGGCGCGTTTTGCCAAGACTGATAGCAATGGCGACGGTATGATCTCTGCTGATGAGTTCTCTCGCGAGGCAGGACAAAAAATTGAGCTGCTGGATGCTGACGGTGATGGCGAGGTTAGTCGCCGTGAAATGCGGTCGGCTATGCGCGAAAAGCGGGGGAATTAAGTTGCTCAATCATTGCGCCGTCGCAGATTCTCGCTGAATGCTGATCGACGACAGTGAGTTAATGCGCCGGCTTGCCGGTGGCGATCAGCAAGCATTTGCAAGCTTGCTTAGTCGACACAGCAAATTGGTGCTTAATGTCTTGTACCGCATTGTACTGTCTCGTGATGACGCCGAAGACCTCTGTCAAGAGGTCTTCGAGCGGCTGTGGCGGCAAGCCCCACAGTGGCGTGATGACGCCAAACTAACAACTTGGCTATATCGTGTAGCAAATAACTTGGCGATTAATTTTCGTCAGCGAGTACAGCAGCGCTATGTGCTGAATGAAGATTTACTCATGGCTGAGTGTGATGCCGCGAGCGTGGATGCTGATGCCGAAGTCAGTATGCCTCTACTGGGGATGAACGATAATACTTTGTTGCGTGCCTTAGCTAGCTTGCCCGCCAACTATCGGGCGGTGCTAGCATTTCGGTTTTATCGCGATTTAGCGGTCAAAGACATCGCTGAAATTATGGGGATATCCGCCAAGGCGGTCGAATCGCAGTTAGGGCGGGCTAAAGCTCAGTTAAAGCAAAATTTGGGAGGTGGCGAGTGAATATAATGCAAAAATTCTTGGCCAATACACTGCGGAATTTTGGCAGTAACCGCAATACATGGCCTCGCTGGCGCCAATTTTTGCTCAGTATATGCATCGCGCTTAGCGATGCTTGCCGGCAAGATTGGCAGGCCGCGCAGCGCAAAGTGAATGCTGCAGACACCGCGCTGGCCCAGACTTATGTTGATGGCATAGCGGAGTTGACTGTCAGCAGTGTAATGACGCGGCGTTTGCACACAATTACTGCGCAGCCCCAGTGCCGTACTGGATTAGCATCTGAGTCGGGGGTGATGAAGGCGAAAATGCCTTTCTGGCAAATCAGCTGTGCTTCTGCGATGGCATCTGCCGTATTAGGGGTAGCATTGGGTGCGGGTGGTTACGTGGCTGAATTTACCGATTCCGATGTCGCTTACCTAGAGACCTCAATGACATACGAAGTGAGTGACTGGCTTGCGGGAGATATCCAATGACATCTAAGCGAGGGATTTTATTTGCCTTGTTAGCATCACTGATTGTGAACGGCGCGCTGATTGGTTTGTTTGTCGGCCATCGTATGGCGGGGGAAGATCGCCGTGCCATGCATGGCATGACTCGGCAACTGCTGCGCGATGAACCCAGCGAATTTGCTGAGCCAATGCGTAATGCGATGGAGGCTCACCGCGGTGAAATGCGCAATGCGTTCCGGTACATGCGCAGCGCGCGACGAGATATGTTTAAAATATTAAAAATGCCAGGGGTCACTACCGACGAGTTAAATCAAGCGTTAGCGCAAATTCGCGAGGCGGAAATGAATTTGAAAAAAGTCAGCCATCAGGTACTGGCGGAAGTCTTACCGCAGATGCCCGTTGATCAGCGTTTGCACTTTGCCAAGGCGGACATGATGCGGCGTCATGGCGGCGATGCCCATGGTGGTGATAGGAGAGTCCGCGAGGCAGGGATGTAGCTTAGTGTGCCAACGTAGTGCTTGGTAAGTAGTCAACAAGTTTTGGTGCTTTTGTTAGCGAGCAAGTGCGTGACGGGGTGATCTTAGTCATGTGTTAGCTCCTTTAGTAAGCATGTTTGCGATGCGCGCACTTTTCGGCCATTCTTGGGTGGCGTGGCGCTGAGCATATAGTAGCTTAGTCCGTTTAAAGACTTTCTCTTGCTGTGTTCGTGAAGCCACTCTTGCTGTAAAGCGGTTTGCACTAATAATGTGGCCTGAAGGTAGGGGGTATTTCTTGTGTCTTTGGCTTCATAAGTACGACGCTCACAATGCCCAGTATTTACACCAATTATGTAGAAATCGTGCAATTCTTAACATCTAAAAATAAACTGCTATTTCAGTGTGAATCTGGTTTTTAACGGACGACTAAATGCTGGGTAGTTATACCTGTGTAGGCAGGTATCCATGTTGTAGGGTACAAACGGATCACATAGGTAACGCTTTTTATCGCTCAGCAACTAGCCCTTAACTTCTTTACCGTTAACGGTCGCGCTGAGTAACTCTAGTGAGTAGGTATCATCTTCGTCGGTTTGTTCAAGCCGAACGATCAGGTAATTCCAATCTTTCGCCAGCCACACGATGGTTTCGCTGTCGCTGCCTTCACGGCTGCGGCGTAGCTTCACGGTATTTAATGTGCCAACTGGGCTGTCGATGATTTCTTCACCCATTTTTTCTACTTGGTAGGTTTTGTGTTTGCCGCGGTTGACCACGGTTTGCACCATGGTGGTATCAAAGCGGCCAGAAATTAATGCCTGGCGCATTTGCAGTTGGGCGCTGAGTTGGTCAAAGGTGCCTGCCGTTAGCGGTGCCGACCATGGTTTACGGTATTTTTTATCGGTGGCGAGGGCGCGAGGCCAGTCAAAATTAATCTTTTGGTCTTGCTTGCCGCTGAAACTATTATTGTATTCATAGCGCAGTGGTCGCAGTCCCATGGTACCGTCTTCAATGATGCTTTCTTCGCTGACTTTGATAAACATCAATTTGGCGTGTTGGGATAGCCGCCAGTTATTGCCTTGTTTGCTTAAGCTGCGAGTGGCTGTGGTGGTTAGGCTATTACTGCTAATTTTGTATTCAGCTTCGTAAGGTAGAATTTTGCTTGTTTGCGCGGCTGGGGGGTTAACAGATTCCGCTTTAGTGGGTTCGGCGTTTATTAGCGCGGTTTTAGCGGGTGGGACGGGAACCAGCATTTTGGGGGCCGTGTCGTGAATGGCGCTTATGCCGCCACCGCTTGCAAATGCGTGGCTTGCAAGGGTGAAAAATACTAGTAAGAGTAGGCTATTCTTGCGGAAAAAGAATGCCTGTTTCGGGTAAGACTTGCTCATCGAATACCGCCTTTGAGTCTTGTAAAACTAAGCGTCCCTCAGCAAACCATCGCGCAGCCAAGGGGTAGATTGTATGCTCTTTGGACAGTACCCGAGTCGCAAGTGCTGCAGCATCGTCGCCAGGAAATACCGGTATTTTTGCCTGAATTATGGCGGGGCCGCCGTCTAATTCTTCGGTGACGAAGTGAACAGTGGCGCCCGCTTCACGGTCACCCGCATCGAGCGCACGCTGGTGGGTATGCAGACCAGGGTATTTAGGTAATAAAGAGGGGTGGATATTAATAAGCCGCCCCAGGTAGTGGCGAACAAAACCCGGGGTAAGGATGCGCATAAAGCCAGCGAGTACCACCAAGTCGGCGTGATAGCTATCTATGCAGGCTTGCAGGTCGGCATCGAAGGCTTCGCGACTGGCGAATTGGGTGTGGTCGATACAAGCGGTAGTGATGCCGGCTTGTTTGGCGCGTTCCAGGCCAAAGGCTCGCGCCTTATTGCTGATGACCGCGCAAATCTCGACGTTGGGTAGCCGGCCGTCTCTGCTGGCATCGATAAATGCCTGGAGGTTAGAGCCGCTACCCGAGAGCAGTATGATAAGTTTGCAGGGCATAAATTACATGCCTGCAATAGTGACGTGCGGCTCGTCTTCCCCTGCGGCTTCAATGCTGCCGATCTCTTGTGCTACTTCACCTTGCTGGGTGAGCATGTCGATAACGGCTTCGGCGTCATCGGCGGCAACCGCCATTACCATGCCAATACCGCAGTTAAAGGTGCGATACATTTCCCGTGTCTCGACATTGCCCTGTTCTTGCAGCCAGTCAAAGATGGCTGGGCGCTGCCAAGCGCTGCTGTCAATGACGGCCTTGGTGTTGCGAGGCAAAACGCGGGGGAGGTTATCCAGCAAGCCGCCGCCAGTAATGTGGGCAAGGGCGTTGACTCGATATTGCTTGATAACTCGCAGTACGGGTTTGATGTAAATTCGCGTTGGCGCCAGCAGGGTTTCCCCTAAGGTGCTATCGCCAAACGCTTGATCCAGCGTGGCGCCGCTGTGCTCAATGATCTTGCGCACTAGCGAATAGCCATTGGAATGCGGGCCGGACGAGTTGATACCTATCAACTTATCGCCGATTTTGACCGAGCTGCCGTCAATGATATTGGCTTTTTCGACCACGCCAACACAGAAACCGGCGAGATCGTAATCATCGCCTTCGTACATACCTGGCATTTCGGCGGTTTCGCCGCCGACCAGTGCACAGCCCGCCTGCTCGCAGCCGGTGCCTATGCCGCTAACAACATTGGCGGCAATATCGACATTTAGGGCGCCAGTGGCGTAGTAGTCGAGAAAGAAGAGCGGTTCCGCACCGGTTACCAGTAGGTCATTGACGCACATGGCAACCAAATCGATACCGATGGTGTCGTGAATACCCACATCCATCGCGAGTTTAAGTTTGGTGCCGACGCCGTCGGTGCCCGAAACCAGTACCGGCTCTTTATAGCCAGTTGGAATTTGGCACAGGGCACCGAAGCCGCCAAGGCCACTCATGACCTCCGGGCGACGGGTGCGTTTGGCAACATCTTTAATGCGTTCTACTAGCGCATCACCGGCATCGATATCAACGCCGGCATCTTTATAGCTTAAGCTTGGCTTACTGGTGTCAGTCATAGTCGTTGGCTGTCCTCTAAGAGGGCGCCATTCTAGCTTGATTGTGAGTTTAATTCAGCAGCAAAAGCGCGACTTTTTGCCACTACTCACGACGATGTCCCGGTTGCTTGCTACAATGGCGCCTTGGGACGGGCAAAAGGGCTTAAAACAAGTGAAGCAAATTATTAGGGTGTCGGTTGTTTTCGGGCTATTGGTCGTGGCAGGAATGAGTATAGTGATGGCCGGTACCGTGGCTAATTTATACGATGAGCAACTGGTGGTGGAATCGCAGTCACCTGAAACTCTTAAAAATGCTGCTGCTGAAGCACTGGAGCGAGTCCTTATTCGGGTCTCCGGTCGGCGTGATATCGCGAGTAATGCCGCCGTCGCCGAGGTACTGGCTAGGCCTGAGCCTTTGATTACCCAGTATCGTTATCAGCGCAGCAAGAGTGAAAGCGGTGAAACTATACTGCTGCTCAGCCTCAGCTTTTCCCCTCGGCAAGTTAATTCAGAGCTGCAGTCCGCGGGGTTGCCCGTGTGGTCGGCGAATCGCCCCGCTGTATTGGTTTGGCTGTTGGCTGATACCGCTGAGGGGCGCCAGTTTGTGGGTGCTGACAGTCAGGGTGAACTCCTTAAGGATTTAAAGGAGGTGGCGCAGCGCCGGGGTTTGGATCTACAACTGCCTTTGTTCGATCTGGCGGATTCGACGAATTTAACGAGTGATCAGCTCTGGCAGATGTCGGTGGACGATGTGCGTCGCGCCTCGGCGCGTTATTCCGCGCCATTTGTGTTGATGGGGCGCGCGTCGCAGTTTTCTACTGGGCAGTGGATTGCAAGCTGGATGGTACTGCAGGGCGATGAAGTGATCCGCCTCGATAGTGAGGGCTTAGACGGGCGAGATTTATTAGCGAGGCCAGTGGATGCACTCGCTGACCTCCAGGCGTCAAAATACTCGGTGGTGGCCAGCGGGGGCGTGAATAGCGCAAATAGTTTGATACACGTGAGTGGTATCACGAATTTTGCCGCTTACGCCGATATGCTTACCTATTTAGAGGGTTTGGCGGTGGTTCAGCATGCTAATACGGTGTGGATCTCGGATAATGACTTGATATTGGAGTTGGTATTAAATGACGATATGGAAAAAGTTAAGCGCTTTCTGAGTCTCGATGGCCGCTTGCTGGAACAGTCTGTTAGTACGATGGTAATGAACAGTGCCGCGCTATCAGTGCGAGGCTACTATCGCTGGTCGGGTCAACACCTATGAAAGCCCTGCCAAAGCCTCTGTGGGTGATTATTGGCCTTGGCCTAGTTGCCCTGCTGATTCATTTGCTGGCACCAATATTAATGCCTTTTTTACTGGCGGCAGTATTGGCTTATATGGGTGACCCGCTTGCCGATAGACTGGAGGCAAGGGGCATGGGGCGGACTTGGGCAGTAGTAACGGTGTTTGCCACCCTTAGCCTTGGTGGTGCGCTAATTATATTGGTTACCCTGCCGCTTCTGATTGAGCAGCTGCAGTTATTAATGGAGCGCTTATACGACGGACTGCGCTGGGTGCAGTCCACTGGTTTGCCTAAACTGCGTGAATATTTGGATCTGCCTGAGCAAACTCAGCCTATGGAGAGCGCTCGGGAAGCGATCAGCGAACATTGGGCGAGTGCTGGCGGCATACTTTTTTATCTGTGGGATAAGGTCAGTGGCTCCAGTTTGGCCTTGATCGCGTGGCTGGCCAATATGACCTTGGTGCCAGTGGTGACATTTTACTTGCTGAGAGACTGGGACGTCTTGATGGCGGCGATTCGCAATTTATTGCCGCGCTCGATTGAAATGCGCACCGTGCTTATTGCTAAAGAGTGCGACGAGATACTAGGTGCTTTTGCCCGTGGCCAGCTACTGGTTATGTTGGCGTTGGCCGTAGTGTATACGCTAGGGTTGTGGATAGTGGGTCTCGATTTGGCGTTGATTCTAGGCTTAGCAGCGGGTTTGGCGAGTATCGTGCCGTATCTTGGCGTTATCGTCGGTATTGGCGCAGCGGGTACGGCGGCGTTTTTTCAGTTTGACGGTCTTTGGCCGCTGGCGGGGGTCGCGGCGGTGTTTGGGTTTGGTCAGTTATTAGAGTCGATGTTGTTAACGCCGCTCTTAGTTGGCGATAAAATTGGCTTACATCCCGTAATGGTTATATTTGCGATTTTGGCGGGTGGCCAGTTGTTTGGCTTTGTCGGTATCTTGCTGGCCCTGCCTTTTGCAGCCGTGATAAAGGTGATGATTAACCATTTGCACGAATATTATAAGCAAAGTGGGTTTTACGGCGCGATTCCCGCCTCTGCCGCAGAGCGGGAGCTGGGGGATTGATGGCTAGTCAGCAGCTACCATTAGCGCTCAAACTTGACAACGATGCTACTTTTGATAACTTCTATATTGCTGATGAGCATCGGCTATTGCTTAATCAGCTTCGCCATCAAGCAATGGCGCAGGGTGAAAAATGGATTTATCTTAGCGGCGGAGTCGGTCGCAGCCACCTTTTGCAGGCATGCTGTCATTTGGCTGAAGCCAATGGTCTGTACGCTCGTTACATCCCCCTTGCGGATGTTGTGGATTATGAGCCCGGGGCCCTATTGGAAGGCTCAGAGTATTTAGATTTACTCTGCTTAGACGACCTTGACGTGGTTGCAGGGCGGCCAAATTGGGAGCGAGCGCTGTTCAATTGCTACAATCAGATGCTGACAACCGGGGCGCGGATGTTAGTTGCCTCCGCCAAGCCGATTGTTCAGCAGGGTATTGTCCTTGCCGACCTGCATTCGCGGTTGCAAAGTTTCAGTGTTTATCTGCTTCGCGATTCCGATGAGGCTACGCGACTTGCAGCATTTCAGTTTCGGGCTAGACTGCGGGGTATTAGTATTTCGGATGCCGTAGCTGAATATATTTATATGCGTTGTCAGCGAGACCTTGCGAGTTTGTTTGGGATATTGAATACTCTTGATCAAGTCAGCTTAGTGGAGCAGAGAAAATTGACTATTCCATTTATAAAAAAAGTGATGGGATGGTGATTATTTTTTGCTTGAAAAATTGGTAATGGCCCAAAATGCGGCTATTTTTAGCATGTGCATGGGAGCTTGCTTGCTAATAAGTGTTCGGGGTGCTGATTTTTAGGGATGCATTGTTCGTTGCGTGGCGTGGTAAAATTACACAAAATCAGACGTGCAAGCGTCAATGCCCGTGTTATTCTGAGTTAATGGCGTGCTTTCACGGCATAGCAAAGGAAGTTTCTAAAAAAATGAAGGGGAGTGTTATGCGTAAATTTATATTGGGTGCAGCCGTTGCAAGTTGCATGTTGCCAACGATAGCGTCTGCAGCTGAAGAAGGCACATGGTATTTGAACCCTGCAATTGGCTACCAAGTATTTGATGGTTCGCGTGACTTAACCAGCACCGAAGTTGCTTTGTTTGGTGCTGAATATGTACTCAGCAAAGACTGGGGCATTGAATTGCGTGGTTTGTACAGTGTTGCGGCAAGTGATCGCAATATTCGTGCGCTGGATCAAAAGATTCTTGGTAGTAGTGTAGATATGCTGCGTTACTTCAGCAATGACAGTAAGTTCACTCCTTACCTCGCTGGTGGTATGGGGGTTATTGAAGCGGACTATGAAAGTGGCCGTTACGACAGCCAGACCCAGTTAAACGTGGGTGGCGGTGTGCGTTATACAATTGATGAAAACTGGTCGGTTCGTGGTGACACGCGTTTGGTTTATGGTACTGATCACGAAACCCGCGACGGCAATGCTTCGATTGGCTTGAGCTACGCTTTTGGTGGCTCATCTGTTGCCAAGCCCGCGCCAAAGCCAATGATGGCTGACTCAGACGCCGATGGTGTTGAAGATAGCGTTGACCAGTGCCCGGGCACTCCAGCTGGTGTGGCCGTTGACGCTAAGGGTTGTGCTTTGGATAAAGACGGTGACGGCGTGCCAAACTACCGTGACAAGTGTCCAAATACCCCGGCAGGTCGTCAAGTTGATAAATTCGGTTGTAAGTTTGTCATCAAACACTCCGAAAGCATCAAGTTGGAAATCAACTTCCCGAACAACTCTGACGCCATTCCGGTTGCCTATGCGTCAGAGCTGAAAAAGGTCGCTGCGTTCATGACCAAGTTTGCAGGTGTGAAGGCGGTTGTTGAAGGTCATGCCGACAGCAATGGTGCTGCCGCTTATAACAAGCAGCTGTCACAGCGTCGCGCAGACTCTGTACGCAACGCGCTGATTCGCGATTACAATATTGCGGAAAATCGTCTGAGTGCAGTTGGTTATGGTGAAGAGCGCCCGATTGCTGATAACAGAACTGCGGATGGCCGTCGTGCTAACCGCCGTGTTGTTGCGGTAATGCAAGCAGAAGTTATTGAATAAGCTTCGGTAATCTCTTGGAAAAGGGGCTTCGGCCCCTTTTTTAGGTCCAAATAAAATGGCGGTACCGCCGCGATCCAAATACACCTCGCAGTAAATACGTGCGCCAGCTGCCAGCATATTCATAAAGTGCGCCACTCCTTAAATGACACAACCGCAGAGCCTCAGTCTGCGCTCGCTCGGCTTGCGCTAAAACGCCCCGTGTTTGACGCTATGTTTCCAATGATTTGTGCCATGGCCTCGCTCTTTTGTAGGCCGTGAGTTAACTGGCACGGTTCTTGTAGATGTTAGTTAGATAGCGCCGTAAATAGCTCGTGAATCACCATAATGGTGCGCTTGGCGGCGACTTGCAATTGTTCGCATGCTCTAATTTGGTGCTGCGGTGATCAGGGGAGATGCAGATGATCTTTGGGCGTAAGAATAGAAAGCCAATCACAATCACTGATAAGAAAGTTGTCGAGTGGAAATACGCTGTGTGTGGGTATTGCTCCACAGGCTGCTCAATTGAGGTTGGACTGAATGCCGAAGGCAAGCCTGTGACCAGTCGTGGCAAGGGCAATGCGCCCGTAAATCAGGGCAAGTTGTGCATAAAAGGCATTTTTGAGCACGAATTGAGTGATAGCGCTGGACGCGGCGTAGAGCCGCTCATTCGCAATAAAATATACGATGCTTTTCAGCCCACCAGTTGGGATACCGCGCTGGATAAAACTGCCGCCGAGTTTATGCGCATACAAGAAACATATGGGCGCGACAGTGTGGCGGTAGTATCTACCGGGCAATTGTTGACCGAGGAATTTTACACCCTGGGAAAATTAGTGCGGGGCGTGATCGGCACTAATAACTACGACGGCAACACGACCTTGTGCATGGCCTCTGCGGTGTCGGGCTATAAGCGCTCCTTTGGTGCCGATGGTCCGCCAGGGTGCTATGACGATTTTGAGAGCACCCACTGTTTAATGGCCTTTGGGTCCAATTTGCCGGAGCAGCACCCTATTATTTATTGGCGCTTGAAAGAGGCGCTGGAAAAACGCAAATTCCCACTGATTGTAGTGGATCCTCGGGTCACCATGTTCGCTCAGTTTGCCGATATTCATTTGCCGATTGCTCCCGGTACTGACCTTGTTCTGCTAAATGCCCTTGCCCACGTTATTTTGGCTGAAGGTCTGCAAGACGAGGCTTATATTGAAGCCCACTGTAATGGCTTTGATGAATTGCAAGCGACGGTTGCCAAATACGACCCGGTTACCGCCTCGCGGATATGCGGTATCGATGCCGATATGATTAAAAATGTAGCCCGAATTTATGCCAAGGCGCCGTCGGCGATGAGCATCTGGACCATGGGGATTAATCAGAGTACTCATGGTACTGACGGTGTGTGCGGCATTAATAACCTAAATTTGATTACCGGTAATATTGGTATTCCCGGCGGTACCAGCCTGTCTATTACGGGCCAGTGTAATGCCATGGGCACACGGGAGTGGTCGTCATGCTCGGGTTTACCTGGCTACCGCGCTCTTGAAAAACAAGAGCACCGCGACGAGGTTGCTAAATTTTGGGGTGTTGACGAAAGCTTTTTCCCTGCCAAGCGCGGCTTGCAGCAAACGGATATTTTTCCCGCGATCGAATCGGGCGAGATTAAAGCGTTGTGGATTGTCGCGACGAACCCCTTAACGTCTATGCCCAACCAGCCGCGGATTAAAAAGGCCTTAGAAAAATTGGAATTTATGGTGGTACAAGACGGCTACAAGGACTGTGAAACCGTTAATTTCGCCCATGTATATTTCCCCGCCGCGGTTTGGGGCGAAAAGGAGGGGGTCCTGACTAACACCGAGCGCAGAGTGAATTTAGTGCGTAAATTCGTTGAACCACCGGGCAATGCCAAAGCTGACCACTGGATTTTTAATGAATTGGCGAAGCGGTTTGACCGCGGGCGGGCGATGACCTTTCCAGGCAGTACCTCAGATATTTTTGATGAGATGAAGCAGTTATCGAAGGGCGCGGCGCGCAATCTCGATATATCGGGAATGAGTCATGATCTGATTGAAACCCAGCGCGGCATCCAATGGCCGATGCGTGAAGGTGACGACACCGGTAATCCGCGCTTGTATAGCGATGGGGTCTTTCCAACGCCTAATGGTAAAGCCAATTTGCTGGCCATGGATTATATCGAAGATAACGAAGTGCCCGATGATAGCTATCCGTTTTGGTTAAACAGTGGGCGGGTAATTGAACATTTTCACACCCGCACTAAGACAGGGAAAATTGGTAATTTGAATAAGTTTAGTCCAACGCCGTATATGGAAATGAACCCAGATTCGGCGCGGGAGCAGGGCGTTAAACATCAAAGCTATGTGCGGTTGGTATCAAAGCGCGGTGATGCCGTGGTCATGGTTCAGCTAACTCAGCGGGTGCCTCATAACATGGTGTTTATCCCCATGCATTATCACGATTGCGTGAATCGTCTGTCCTTGGGCTTGCTCGATCCTTATTCCCGCCAGCCCGCGTTTAAGCAGTGCGCAGTGCGCATTGAACAGATCGATCAGAAGGAAGCGGGGCGGCTTAATGTGGAGCGCCGAGCGTATTAATTGGCGCGGCGTATAGTCGCGCAGAACACCTTGTAGTCTGTCATATTGTTTTAGAGCAGCCTAGCACCAGAGGTGCGAGGCGTTCGACAAAGGGTCTTAAATATGTGGAAAGTTAGAGACGATGAACCCAGTTATGCCTTTCTTAAGGAGCCAACAGCCCCGGAGGTAAATTACTACGAGGCGCCCATCGACCTTATCGCCCGTACCGGTGGGGCTCTGCCCGCTGGTCGGGAAATGTTTATCAATGAAGAACCGGGGGTGGGTAATAACCCCAATCGCAATAAACAGCACGCCTTTCATTTTACGGCGGACAACTGCATTGGTTGCCATGCTTGCGAAGCGGCATGCAGTGAGAAAAATGACAACCCGGCGCATATCAGCTTCCGTTCGGTTGGCTATGTTGAGGGTGGCACCTACCCTGATTTTAAGCGCATGAATATTTCCATGGCCTGTAATCATTGTGATGACCCGGTGTGCTTAAAAGGCTGCCCCACGCGCGCCTATACCAAACACGTGGAATACGGCGCGGTGCTACAAGACCCAGAAACTTGTTTTGGCTGCGGTTATTGCACTTGGGTTTGCCCTTATAATGCGCCTCAGCTGGACCCGATCAAAGGTCAGGTCTCTAAATGCAATATGTGTGTAGATCGTTTAGAGGTTAATCTAAAGCCCGCTTGCGTGTCAGCTTGCCTAGGCAACGCGCTTAACTTTGGCGTTGTTGATGACCTTCCAGAAAATCGTGAGCAGGGTAAAACGAGTATTCCTGGCTTCCCAGATCCACAAATCACTCATCCTAATATTCGTTTTCAGCAAATCAAAAATATGCCCGATGAGGTCACGCGCCCAGATGGTATGGCGGTGAAATACCACAAGGATGACGACGGTCAATATCGTCCGGTGGTAGATCAAAAGAAAGGCGTAGAGAAAAAGTGGAGTCTGGGCAAACTCAGTTCACGTGAGAATCCCTTGGTCATCTTTACCCTTGTTAGCCAAACCTCGCTAGGTGTATTTTTATTGAGCTTTCTTGGCGCGCAGCTGGGCGTTGAAAGTATTATTGCCCTGCGGGATTCGGTAATGTATGTCCCGCTCATGGCCGTAACCGTTGGGCTTGCCGGTCTGGGGATGTTAATGTCGGCCACGCACCTTGGTAAACCATGGCGTTTTTATCGTGGTTTTAATAATTTGCGGCACTCGCCTGTATGTCGTGAAGGCTTGGGTATGCTCCTGTATATGGTTTTTGCGGGCCTGCATTTACTCGCGATGCTACCGGAGAATAGCGTGTTTACCGCCTTGCTGGGTGAGTGGGGTGGCTTTCCTGTCGTGGCCACGATAACGGGCTATTTGGCGCTGATTGCCGGCGCTGTTGGTCTGTACTATATGTATCGCTGCTACCGTATTCCTGCGCGGCCCTTCTGGAATCACTGGCAGACCGGTAGTGCCTTTTTGGGTACGGCGCTTACTTTGGGTGGTATTGTGCTGGGTGTCATTGGCGTGCCAACACTGATGCTAATTGGTGGCGATGGCTTGGCGATACTGAAGCTGAGCCTAGTGAGTATTGTTATTGGTGCTGTTATAGAAGGTGTTGGTTTGTGGCGTCATGGCGTGGCAATGGACAAGGCGAATAACGAAGGCAGCGTGTCTCATTATATTCAATGCACCTTGTTTGGTAAGAGCTATATGCTGCGCAATCTATTGATTCTGGCTAATCTGGTTCTTGCTGTAGCGCTTTTAAGCAGTGCAGAGCTTGGTGTTGAGACGTTGGTGGCGAGCGCATTATTGTGTGGCTCGATTATGACGACGGCATTGATTGGTCGCTGTCTGTTTTATGTCTTAGTTGTCCCTACCACCATGCCGGGTGCATTCTTTTGGAAGAACAAGGATTTTGAAGAGCATGCGCGAGATATCGGTTTGGCTAATATGCCGCAGGTTGGCGTTGTAGCACACGCGCATTAATCAGTTAGCTCAACGATAGCGAAGGCTGAGTCTTCGCTATCTTTACAACGCTATTACGCTATTACGCGATTAGCGAGGTCCAATGGAGAGGGCCAAAATCATACTTAACTCGGCCAGGGTGCGGCCACTCTCTTGTTGCATTTCATTAAAGGCCATTTGCACCTTTTTTAGATCGCGTTGCGCGGTAACTTGCGCCTTGTCGATGATGCCGACGCTTAGTAGTGCAGTGCACACGTCCTGGCTTAAAATAAAGGTATCCTTGCCACTAAAACGCAGAAAGTACTGACCAGAATTACCGCCAAGGCGGCTGCCGTGTTTTTTCATATATGCCCACAAGCCGGTGATATCATCACTTGGCCAGCCAGCTAAAAACTTGCCAAAGCTGCCGTGTTCTCGCTGGATATCGAGGATAAACAAGGCGTTGTCTTGAACCGATTTTACCTTGGTTAAATTACGCACAATACGTTTGTCACTGGCCATGGCCTCAATTTCTTCTGGCGATCTTGATGCTACCCAAATGGGTAAAAAGCCATTAAACACCTCTTCAAACCCTGGCCATTTCAGTGAAATCACCCGCCAGACAAAGCCCGCTCGAAACACGCACGCGGCCATTTCGGCTAAAAACTGCTTGTCTGGAATTGCGCCCAGCTCCTTGTTGTTTAGAACCCGAGGCAGCTGATCTTCAATGGCGGCTAAGGATCCGTGTTGAGCCAGCGCTCGCTCCAGAAAGCTACTATACAGTGTCGTCATAATATGGGATCCCTTGATCCGGGGCTATCGTCGTCAAACTTTGCTTAGCCTACCTGATGTGCGGCGAGTCGTCATGGTTGTTGTCGCGTACTGCAGACGGATGATAGAGCTATTGGCCCATAGGTGTTTATGATAGTGCAATGAAGGGCTTTATATCGCCGATACGGCTATGACATACCTTGATCACGCTGGTTGGTGCGTATACCACCTAAAATGCCATCGCGATTTTAGATTGAACGCAGGAAATAATAATGACTGAGACCAGCTGGGATCACAGCGTAGATGTATTCATTGTTGGCAGCGGCAACGGTGCGCTTACCGCCGCCTTAAGCAGCTATGAGATGGGTGTGACCGATATCCTGATTGTTGAAAAGTCAGCGAAGATTGGTGGCACCAGCGCGACCTCTGGCGGAGGGGTATGGATTCCCTGTAACCGCTACGCCAAAGCTGCTGGCGCCGAAGACAGCTTTGATGATGCTAAAGCTTATTTGTCAAACACTACCCCGGCAGGGGCTGTACCTGAGGAAATGATCGACACCTATTTACGCAATGGCCCCAAAATGATTGATTTCTTACACGAGTGCAGTGATGTTCGCTATGAAACCCTAGAGCATTACCCAGACTATTACACCAATGTAGAGGGCTCGCGTACCGGCCATCGATCGATGGAGCCGGCGCGCTTTGACTCATCATTGCTGGGCGAGGACGTTAAACGACTTCGTCCCTCACATCATATGATGCGCTTGTTTAGTCGCATTTATTTCACTCAAGTGGAAGCGGCTTTACTGACCTTGCAAGGACCTGGCTGGATTAAATTAACCATGAAGTTAATTGCCAGCTGGGCTTTGGATTTTGGGTGGCTAATCAAAGGCAACGGCCTCGGACGTGATGTTTGTACTGGTGCGGCTGGTGTGGCCAGGCTGTGGTATTCGGTTAAAAAGCGCAATATACCTTTGTGGGCAAACGCGCCAATGGAAGAGTTAATCGAAGACAATGGCCGCGTGGTCGGCGCGATCATCAAGCGTGACGGTAAGCTTGTGCGCGTGCAGGCGCGCAAGGGCGTGATTCTGGCTGCGGGCGGCTTTGAGCGCAATCAGCAGATGCGCGAGCAGTACCTGCCCGCGCCCACCAGTAGCGATTGGAGTGGCGGCGTTGCGGACAATACGGGTGATGCAATTCAGGCTGGCCTGAAACTGGGGGCGGCAACCCGGTTAATGGATGGCGCATGGTGGTGCACCACCGTGTCGGTGCCCGGTGAGCCGGCGCCTCGCCTTAGTGTGATGGAAAAATCCTACCCTGGCTCGTGTATTGTGAATTTGCGTGGTGAGCGCTTTGCCAACGAGTCGCAAAATTACATGGCGTTTCAGAAAGACCTCTATAAGCAGCACACCGAGGCGACCCCTTGCTCGCCAATGTATCAAATATTTGATGCTCGTTTTCGCCGCGACTATATCGTTGGTCCGCTGATGACGGCCTCATTGAAGCCCGATTGGACCATACCCAAAGAGTGGTTTGAAACCAAGCTGGTGGGTAAGGCGAATACCGTGCGCGAACTTGCTGAACAACTGGGCATCGACGCTGATAATTTAGAGACAACGGTAGGCAAAATGAACGGCTTTGCCAAAACCGGTAAAGATCTCGATTTTCAGCGCGGCGATTCGGCTTACGACCGCTATTACGGCGATCCGCGCTTTGAGCCAAACCCCTGTCTTGGCGCAATTGACGAGGCACCGTTTTACGCTATGCGTTTGGAGGCTGGCGATTTCGGTACCCAGGGCGGTTTGGCGACCAACCCCGATGCCCAAGTGCTTAAAGACGATGGCAGTGCTATCGCGGGTTTGTACGCAGTAGGGAATTGCAGTGCGGCAGTACTCCCGACGTATCCGGGCCCGGGCTCGACCTTGGGGCCGGCGATGACCTTTGCGTATCAAGCAGCCAAACACCTTAGCGGCTTTAAGGACTAGCCGCACTTACTAAAGTGACGCGGGCCGCCGGACCAGAGGGCGCGGTCAGCCTCATATAAAGTCCATCTTACTGACATAAAACTGTCAGCGCTTTGTCGCAATTCCTCCGTAATCTACAGCGATTCATATTTTTGTCGCATTTTCGGAGGATTCATGCAATTTAAAAAAACAGCATTATCGTGGGGGATTGCACTGGCAACGCCGCTAATCTTGGCTGCTTGTGGCGGTGACAACAATAAAACGCCTGCGTCGCAAGCCAGCGCTGAAAAAAACTTTAATCGCATTGCCGTGTACCCGGTATGCATGCAGGCCGACGCGACCTGCAATAGTGATGACGCAACGGCCGCCGAAATTGTCGCTGCCAGCACCGACGGTATGACCCTCGTTTACACCGATAGTCCCAAAGAACAGTTGGGCTTTGTCGATATCAGCAATCCTGCTGCGCCAACTGGCTTGGGTGTATTGCCGCTCGTTGGTGAACCGACGTCAGTCGCAATTAAAGGCGATTATGCGGTGGTGGGGGTCAATACCAGCAGCGATTATGTGAGTGTCTCCGGTTTGCTGGTAGTGGTGGATATTGCCACTCGCAGTATTGTTCACTCAATGGATGTTGGCGGTCAGCCAGACTCGGTGGCGGTGAGCCCAGACGGTAGCTATGCCGCCGTGGTGATCGAAAATGAGCGTGACGAAGATCTTAATGATGGTGCTTTGCCGCAAACGCCAGCGGGTAAGTTGGTGGTGGTAAATTTAAGCGGAGCGCCCGCTGACTGGACCAGCAGCGCCGTGGAGCTCACAGGGCTAGCGGGTTTATACCCAACTGATCCAGAGCCTGAGTTTGTGGATATCAATGCCGATAATATTGCGCTTGTTTCCATGCAGGAAAACAACCACATCGTCCTTGTTGATCTTACTGACGGCAGTATCGTGAAATCCTTCAGTGCAGGAACTGTCGATTTGACTGGGATCGATGCCAATGAAGATGATGTGATTAACCAGAGCGAATCGCTAAGCGACGTATTGCGTGAGCCCGATGGTGTGAGCTGGTTGTCTACGGAATATTTTGTTACCGCCAATGAGGGAGACCTCGACGGTGGCAGTCGTAGTTTTAGTGTTTTTAATACCGCTGGCGACGTGGTTTTCGAGGCCGGTAATAGTCTAGATCAACTGACGGCCCGTATTGGCCACTACCCTGAGTCGCGCTCCGAAAACAAAGGTAATGAACCGGAAAACGCGGAGTACGGCGTATTTGGTGAAGACCGCCTACTCTTTGTGAATTCGGAGCGAGCTAGTGTGGTGTTTGTATACGACGTGGCCGATTTTACCAAGCCGGTATTAAAGCAAGTGCTCCCTGCCGGTGCCGGGCCGGAGGGCGCCTTGGCCATACCCGCGCGCAATTTGCTCATTGCTGCCAGTGAAGAAGATGACCGTGGCGCCGTTATTCGCTCAGGTCTGAATATATATCAGTACGGTATAGCGCCGGCCAGCTACCCAACCATCGTATCCAATGATCGTGACGATGGCTCGCCAATTCCTTGGAGCGCATTGTCTGGTTTGTCCGCCGACCCGTCGGATGGCACCTTGGTATACGCGGTGGATGACAGCTACTACAAGAAAAATCGGATTTTCACCTTAGATGTTAGCCAGCAACCCGCCGTAATCACCACCGAAACTCATATTATCGACAGCAACGGGGTGTTAGCTAACTTACCATTGGGTACCTTGCCCGCGGGTACAGTTAACGATGACAAGACGGTTAATATCGACCCAGAAGGTGTTGTCAAACTGGCCGATGGCGATTTTTGGATTGCCTCAGAGGGCAAGGGCAATCAGATTGATGGGGCTGTTACCAGTAGGAATGTGCTAATTAACACCGACGCCGATGGTCTTATTCAAAAGGCGGTGACTTTGCCTGCAGCGGTGAATTTGCTTCAGCGCAACAATGGTTTTGAGGGGGTAGCTGAGTACGAGGGTAAACTGTATGTCGCGTTCCAGCGCGCTTGGCAAAATGAAGATGCGGTTCGGATTGGTATCTATGATATCGCCGCCGAAAGCTGGAGCTTCTTATTTTACTCGCTCGATGCGCCGGAATCTCAACATGGTGGCTGGGTTGGCTTATCGGAAATTACTGCCATAGGTGGTGGCGAGTTCGTGGTGATCGAACGGGATAATCAGGGCGGGCCAGACGCGGCCATCAAGCGCTTGTATAAATTCGACACGACTGGCCTCGCCGATGGCGCCACAGTGACTAAAACCTTGGTTCGCGACGTATTGCCGGATATGAAAACCACCGGTGGTCTTGTTACCGAGAAAATTGAAGGTTTGGCCTTGTTAGCCAATGGCGATTTACTGATGGTGAACGATAACGATGGCGTTGATGACAGCAACGGTGAAACCCAATTAATGAATTTGGGTAAGTTATTCTAAAACCCAGCTCGATCTACAGCTAAAGCCCGCCGTTGTGCGGGCTTTTTGCTTTTGAGCTTGGGGTGCTAAGGTGGTGCCGATTACAGCGCTTCTTCGACCGGAGGTTTGTAATTTTGACGCATTAATTTTCTTTGTTGCGCGGGTGTAGCTCCTCTTATATTGAGTAGGAATGGATGTATGCGGCAACAAAAGGGATTTTATATGCGAATCACAAGGCCTCTATTATCTAGAGTCATTGTTGTGGTCATGGCGCTTAATATAAGCGCTTGCACAACTACCCGAGCTTACCAACCAACAGTGAACAGTCCGCCGCCGCTATTGCCTGGCAAGTCTTATCAAGTTTCCTTTGTTAATGGTAAACATGAGGCCCGAGTCATTGCGGCGGTGAATGAAAATGGCTTTAGTGATAAAGCAGGGCATAGCCATTTGCTTTCTGAAGTAACGAAGTTTCAGAGCAACATTTTAGCTTTCTTAAGACAACGGGCGCTGTTGCGGCAGGAACACGAGTTTTTTTGATGGCGGCTGGTATCTACTTGGTAGAAAAATATTTGAAGATGGTGGCTCACGTGGTGACAATGTTTCCATGCCTATGCAAGCGAAATGACAAATCTTATTATGCGAGCCCCCAGAGCTAGGAAAAATACTGATCGACAATATCTCGTAGTTTGTCTGCCGACAACGGTTTACTGCAATACGCGATGACAGAGGGGTGAGACTCCGCGCGCTCATGATCGCTGGGGTTGACCGAGGTTGATAGTATGATAATGACTGGCTGACGAAGGTCTTGAGGAACAATGTCTTCGTAACGATTGAGAAACTCCCAGCCGTCAATAACGGGCATATTAATATCTAAAAATATTAAGTCGGGTAGGCGCTGATTTTTTTTGACTGCGTCGCCAAGCATGTTTAGGGCATCACCAGCATGGTTGTAGGCAGTGACTATTTTACAAACCTTGGCTTTCTCGACGATCATCTGATGGTAATAATTGTCGGCACCACTATCGTCAATTAATATGATTTTCTCAAGCTTGTTCGTCATAGTGTAATCACCTTGGGTATGGTAAAGCTGAAGGTGCTGCCCTTGTTCAAACTTGAGTCCACCCAGATTTTCCCGCCGTGTAAATTGATTACTTTTTTGCAGTTGGCGAGGCCAATGCCACTGCCAGGGTACACGTCTTGGCTGTGGAGTCGTTTAAATATCATAAAAATTTGGTCGAGATACTCGGCCTCTATACCAATGCCGTTATCGCTGACAGTAAAGCACCAGTCCTTGCCTTTATCAACGCAGACAATATCTATTTGCAAATTAGTGTCGGCTTTTTTGAATTTAAGGGCATTGCTAATGAGGTTTAGGAATAGCATGTGCAGCTCGGTTTCAAAGCCGCTAATGGTGGGTAGCTTGGCAATACTGATATTGGTGTTGCTGTGGTCGATAGCGGCGTCTAAGTCGGCAATGACGTCTGCCACGAGATTATTGCAATTAATTTGCGCGAGGGTCGGTTCGCGGCCTATTCGACTGTAAGACATTAGGCCAAAGACCAAGTTGCGCATGCGCTCGGCCGCTTCACTAATAAATTTAACGGACAGTAAGACCCGTTCGCTTTGTTCCTTGCCCGCGAGTTCTTCTTCCAGAAGCTCGCTGAAATTGCTCAAGGTACGGAGTGGTTCCTGAAGATCGTGGGAGGCGGCAAAGGCAAATTGGGCTAATTCCTCATTGGATGCCTCAAGACGTACTACGGATTTTTGCAGTTCCTGTGCTTTGTATTGATAGCTTTCAGACATGCGCTCGGCAAATAACAGGGCGCGTCGATTTGCCCGTGAGAGCAGCAGAAATAGGCTGAGCAGCATTGTGTCGATAAAAATACCGCCAATCAGTATCAGGGTCGGCTGCGAGTTTTGGGTTTCCGTGCGAAATGCTTTGGTTGACCACACGTTGACCTGCCACTGGCGGCCGTAAACATCGATTGGATAGGTTTTGGTGAAGAGTGGCTCGGGGTCGAAGTCCGTTTCATTGGCGGTGTTTTCGTCGTAGAGGTAGTCGCCATTGTCACTAATGCTAATGCCGACTTGGCGACGGCTTTTTTCTAATGTGCCGCGCATAAGTTTATGGACAACAAACGGCGCATAGACCATGCCGGCAAAATTGTTGCGTCTCGCGCTTAAGTCGTCGTTTTGCAAGTCTGTGTAAAAGGGCGCATAGAATAAAAAACCCGGTGTTTTTTCGGCGTCTTGTACCAAGATAATGGGGCCAGTAATTTGCGCTTGGCCACTATCTCTGGCTTTTAATGCGGCATTTAGGCGGTTAGCTTCGTGGGCGACGTCTAAGCCGACCGCCGCTAAATTGTCTTTAGCGGGTTCGATATACGTTATGGGGAGTAAATAGTCGTTATTGTGCTGGGGGTGTATGGCGTAATTGGGGCGGAGTTGACGTTGCGCTTGTAGGTAGCTGTCGAGCTTGTCGGCTTGCACATTGTGGATGACGCCAATGCCATTGATGCCTTTGTACTTTGCAGGTAAATGCAGCTCGGTGGCAAATGCCTGCCACTGCTGATTGTCTATGCTGCCTTTGTGAGAACTGATGGTCGCGACTCCGGCCCAGAGTGCGTCTTCGTATTTTTGTAGGCGCTCGGATATAAGGGTAATAACTTGGTCTGCCTCGCGCTCAAAACGGTTTTCTATTTTGTCTTGTACCTGTATGCGGGAGTATTGCCACACACCAAGCGTTAACAGAAGTGACAAGCAAACCACTAGCCAGTGAAACCAGTGCAGGCCACCTGCCTTTTGGAGTGCTTGCTGTTCCGTACGTATTGCGACTTGATCGGTTTCTTGGTTGTGGCTGTTGGTCATAAAATAAGCAAAAAATCAGTAGTTGGCAAAATTGCTAAATCGACTGGCTTGGTGCATTACATGTTCGTGGCAAAAGTGCACCTCAAGTACTTGAACTATATAGGAACAATACCGTTCCGTCAGAATTCTCGACAGTATAGGCAACGAATAGGGAAGCTGCCGCTCGCGAGCGGCAAAATTTAGCGGGCTGACTACGCCGCGCTTGATTGCAGCGCAGCCAGCGGGATTGCAGAATTACTTTTGCGCGGCGCTGAGGCCTGCGCGACGACCGAAATAGGTGACGTCACCTACCGACATGCCGCTGGCGTAGCCAGCGGCAGTGCGCGGTATTCCAGCGGTGGTTCGACCCGCAGCATAAAGTCCGGGAATAACGTCGCCGTCAGGATTAAGCACTTCGCCGCTGGCTAGGGTATCTAGACCGCCGAGGGTAAAAAACGGATAGAAGGGGCCGCGACCTAAGGTGCAATCCAAGGCCACATAGGGCGGTGTGAGTGGTCGGAGCCACGCCGTCGCTTTGTGAAACAAGGGGTCTTTGCCTTCGCTGGCGCCAGCATTGTATTGGCTTACAGTGTGTTGCAGGCTACCTGCGGGTAATTCTAATTCTTGTTCTAATTCGACTACGCTGTCGCCGGTTCCCGCCACCTGCGCACCGAGATAACTCATTTTCTCGTAGTCGCCATAGCCTTCAACATCGGTAATAAAGTAAATGCGTTGGGCATTGCCTTGGGCCATTAAGGCGTTATAGCCAACACGGCCGTGATAGCAGTCTTCATTAATAAACCGCTGGGCCTTGTCGTTGATTAAAATACCGTAGGTAAGTGAAGCTGGGGGGTAATACGGCAGGCTGACAAAGCATTCGTGCATATTGGTGGTGCCAGCCCCCACTCCCATGCCCATGAGAATGCCGCTGCCGATATCGCCCGGATTGCCGATGGGAATTAGACCACGGTCAAAGGTGGGCGCGTATTTGCGCACCATGGCTTCGTTCATGCAGAAACCGCCGGCGCACAATATGACGCCTTTGCGGGCGCGCACGGCTTTTTCTTGTTGATCGATGCGCACGACGATGCCTTCAACTTCACCCTTGTCATTGCTAATTAAGGTCAGTGCGCGGCTATCGTAGTGGACGTCTACTTGGCGACTGTGTACTGCCTCAGTGAGAATCTTCATTAGCAGGGGGCCGCCATTGTCGCCCTCTACTTCGAGGTTGTGGCCACGGGGTACTGGCCTGGCATGCTCGGTAAAGGGGTAGGCTTTTTCATTGCCAGTGAACAGCAGGCAGTCGTCGGTTAAGGCCATGATCGCCCGTTCTTTCAGCTCGCTCATTTTAAAGGGCACGCCAAGACCGGTGAGCCACTGGTAATGATTGAGACTGTTTTCGCAGTAGTCGCGAATTTTACTGTCGTCGGCCTGATTGCCAAAACAGGCTTTTAGGTAATTCACCATATTCTCGGTGTCGTCGTGATAACCACAAGCTTGCTGGACGGGGGTGCCGCCATTACCGCCCATATAGATTTCAGCGCTAGACAGGGCCGTGGAGCCACCGCTGGCACTGGCTAATTCAAAAATAGTAACTTTGGCACCGGCGTCGGCCGCTTCTATCGCGGCAGCTGCCCCGGCGCCGCCGAAACCAATAATGGCAACGTCGGTTTCGATGTCCCAGTGCTGAATATCGCCGCTGTTACGGGGCTTGCTGGCAGTGGTTTTTGCTGCTGTCGTCATGGGGCTACCTATTCATCTTATTGTCTACGCGCACGAGTGCTGATGCTTTACCGAGTGCAAATTGTGCGTGGCAGCCATTACGCGGTAAATGATCTGTTTGCAGTACATAAAAAAGGCTGCCGAAGCAGCCTTTTTAATTAGTGTTGATTAATACTCGTAAAACACATCAAGCCCGAAGGTGCGCGGTTCGCCCCAGATCACTGAGCGGTCAGCTTGGGGTAGATTGTCGACGGCGGTTAATTCGTATTCCGTGTCGAGCAGGTTCTTCGCCCATATGCCTGCACCTAGACGTCCGTCGGCAAAGGCGATGTCGCTTAAGCTAAGCCGCGCATTAACTAACTCGTACTGGCGCAAATGCGTATTCTTTACATTTTCAGCGCGGGAGCCACCGTTGCGCTCGTCCATATAGTTTACGCTGATATTCGCGCTACCGGTGCCCCAATCGGCGTGAAACAAAGTGTAATCAGCCGACAGAGTGAAGGAGTTTTCAGGCGCAGAGAAGAACACGAACTTATCTGAGGCATCGTTGCCGTTTATGTCAGTCGCTTTGGTTACCTCGGTATTGAGGTAGGCGTAGTTGGCCATCAACAACAGCTCGCGGGTCAGCATAAACGTAATGTCGGTTTCAAAGCCGTACATTTCTGCTTCACCGGCGTTGGTGACCTTGGTGTCTGCGACGGTGCCGGTCAGGATAAAGTTTAATTGCATGTCTTCGTATTGGCTAAAAAAGACGTTGGCATTGATACGTAGGCGGCGATCCATCAGTTCGCTTTTTAGACCTAGCTCATACGAGGTGACGTATTCTGCATCAAAGCCGTCTGCATAACCAAAGCCATAGTCATTGCCGTCGGTTGCGGGGCCTTGATTGCCGTCTTTTTGTGGGTCGCGGGTATTAAAACCGCCAGATTTATAGGCCTCAACACGTTTACCGTAAATATTGATGTCGTCAGTGATGTCATATTCCGCGACAAAGCTGAAGGAGTCATTGCTAAAGTCTTGTGACGCGGGAATACTATCAAAATTACGGCAGTCGGCGTTGAGTGGATTACCGCCACACTGCACAAAGGAGACGTCAATTGCGCTCAAGGCGGTTTCTGCTATCGTCATATCCCGCTGGAACTTAACCGTTTTACGTTCGTCCTCGGAGTGACGCGCGCCAAAGGTTAGGTGAAGACGTTCACCCAGTATTTGGGGTGTCCACGTAAACTGACCAAAAATCGCGGCGGCGCTATTGTCGATGTCGTATTTCTGGCTGAGCATGTTGACCGCACGGAACGTCGTTAGCGGATCAGTAATGCCGCCTAGTAAGGCGCCAATACCGGGAATGGCAGCGGTCGAGGGCAGGCCGAGGTTTATCGGACCGCTCAGCTGGTGGTGCAGGGGCGTGTTATCTTCCTGCGCGGTTTCTTCAAAGTAATAGGCACCCACAATATAGTCCACACTGCCGTCGAAGGCGTCGCCGCTCAATTGCAGCTCATGGGAAAACTGCTCTTGAGAAACCTTGGGGTAGACCAGTGGGGTGCATTGACCAGCACCAAGCACAAACTCTGCTGCTTGGCCGCAATATTCGTTGGAGTCTAGACGGAAGACTTTTTTGCTGGTGCTGCCATTGCCGTGGGGGTCTTGGTCGGGCTCTAGGCCTTTGCCACCACCGAGGTCGGCGTAGGATTGGTCGTAAAGCTCACGGAAGGCGCCAATATATTTCAATTGAACGTGATTAAATTCCTTGGTGAGAGTAAGGGCATGGCCTTCTATATCAGTTGATGATTGTTCAAAATTTGCAATAGTCGAAACGCTTTGTTGGCGGCTAGGTGAGTAGCTACTGTAGGTGCTAGCGTCCACTAAATCGGCTTGGCTCCCTGATATCGGGGTGCGCTTTCGAACATGCTGATACTGGCTGTTGTAATAGTCAAAATCAGATTTGTCGTAGGCGTAGTCTAGCGCGAGGGTGTCGCTAATATCCCACCGTAAATCAAAGCGAAAGCCGTCGACATCGCGGTCGCCAAAGTCGCCACCTGGACCGTTGTTGGCAACATGGCCGTCTTGCATGGTTTGCAGCGCCGCGAGTTTAACAGCCAAGGTATCGGTCAGGGGGATATTGACCATGGTCTTGGAGGTAAAAAGATCGCGATTGCCAAAGGTCAGCTTTTGCTTCAATTCAACGGTGTCAGTGGTCGGCTTTTTGGTGATTAGATTAATCGCGCCGCCGGTCGTGTTACGACCATAGAGCGTGCCCTGAGGACCTCGCAATATTTCGATGCGTTCCAAATCTGCAACATCCAAGGCGGTGCCGGTAGAGCGGGCAATGTAGACGCCGTCTACGTATATGCCTACTGGTGGATCTTGGGTTATTTGGGCGTCAGAAATGCCAATGCCGCGAATAAAAATTCGTAAAGTGGCGTTATTGATTGGAAATGGTTCAATAGTGAGGCTGGGAACCTTAGAGCCGATATCGCCTAAACTGCTAATACCTTCAATTTCGAGGCGTTCACTGCCAAACGCAGTCAGTGAAATGGGCGTATCCTGCAGTGATTCAGCCTTCTTTTGGGCCGTCACAATCACCTCTTCGAGAGCAAACTTCTCTTGTGCTAGGGCGTTGGTGCCGATAGCTGATAAGCTGATGCCGCTGATTGCTGCTATGAATTTTAGCCTTTTTTTGTTCATGACTGCCTCTTGACATCTTGGTGCATTATCGCGATAAATCGATTTTTATATTTATTAATTCGTAATTATGTATCTTATATATTACGCGTAAGTTAATTCATGTGATCTAGGTTACACAATCGTTACTTTTTGATCTTACCATAGCTAGGTGTTGCTTGGTGTTAAATACATGAGATTTTTTCTGGATTTTACTCAGTGATACTGCCATAGCAGTATTAGATTAGTGGTTTTACTCAGTCTAATCGCTTTTCTATGTTGACGGTGAGTATTAGTGCGAGCCGATAAGGCTGGTTATAATGCCCCTCGCTGAAATATTTTTTCTATAATTTGGAGCAGGGACCTTATGATCATCAAGCCTCGTGTGCGCGGTTTTATGTGTGTAACCACTCACCCCAAGGGTTGTGAAGCCAATGTTAGTCAGCAAATTGACTACGTTAAGGCTCAGGGCGCGATCAACGATGGCCCCAAGCGCGTATTGGTTATTGGTGCATCGACGGGCTATGGTCTAGCCTCGCGTATCACCGCCGCGTTTGGCGCCCGTGCCGCTACGCTCGGGATTTTCTTTGAGAAAGAAGGCATTGACCGAAAGCCCGGCACTGCAGGTTGGTATAACTCAGCAGCATTCCACAAGTTTGCCGAAGCCGAGGGTCTGTACGCTAAAAGTATTAATGGCGACGCCTTTTCAGACGAGATTAAAGAAAAAACCATCGCTCAGATTAAAGCGGATCTGGGCCAGATAGACCTGGTGGTCTACAGCTTGGCGTCACCCCGCCGTCAGCACCCGAAAACCGGTGTGGTGCATAACTCAACGCTGAAGCCGATTGGTAAGGATGTTACCCAGCGCGGCGTGAATACTGATAAAGAAACCATTGAAAACTTCACCTTGATGGCGGCGAGTGATGAAGAGATCAATAACACTGTCGCTGTCATGGGGGGGGAAGACTGGCAGATGTGGATTGATGCCCTAGATGACGCCGGTGTATTGGCCGATGGCGCCAAGACTACTGCGTACACCTATTTGGGTGATCGCCTGACGTGGGATATATACTGGCATGGCACTATTGGCGCCGCTAAAAAAGATCTTGATAAGCGGGTGATTAATATTCGTGAACGTCTCGCGGCCAAAGGCGGCGATGCTCGCGTGTCGGTATTAAAGGCGGTAGTAACCCAAGCGAGTTCGGCAATCCCTGTTATGCCACTGTATTTGGCGCTGTTGTTTAAAGTCATGAAGAGTGATGGTAGCCATGAGGGCTGCATTGAGCAGGTTTATGGCTTGTTTAAAAATAGCTTGTACGGCGCTGAACCGATTCGTGACGAGGAGGGCAGATTGCGCGCGGATGGTCTGGAAATGCGACCAGAAATTCAAGACGCGGTTGCTAAAATGTGGGAGGCAGTAAGCACTGAGAACCTACTTGAAACCACTGATTTCGCGGGGTATAAACGCGAGTTTTTGCGCCTGTTCGGGTTTGAAATCGACGGTGTTGATTACGATGCCGATGTCGACCCAGTGGTTGGAATCAACAATATGGTCTGACACAGCAACTCGGTGTTTAAAAAGGAAGCTCAGGCTTCCTTTTTTATGCGTGCGCCAGGCATGGCGCGTAGCGCCGTGACGGGCGCTGTTCCAAACCGCGTGGTGGCGATTGGATGACTTGGTGGTGAGAGTCCACTATCGGCCCGGCAAGGGGAACGATTAGCCGAACGGCAAGGGT